>DASQHL010000079.1:0-51501 GCA_035632115.1 Dehalococcoidia bacterium
GCCCCCGCCAGCACGCTCACGATCGGCAGCAACGCGAAGTGGTACCGCGTGAACGGCCACGAGATGATCTCGATCCCCGTCCACGCCACCACCGCGAAGACGACCGCAAGCCGCGCGCGATCGCGTCCCGGCCACCACGTCCGCACCGACGCCGCTACAACGACCAGCACCGCCCACCAGTACAGCGTCGCCACCCCGCCCCAGGCCTTCGCCTCCGTGCGGGGCAGCGTCGGCACGTCGTTCTGCGCCCACCGCGCGCCGTCCGCATCGTCGTGTACGAAGTACCACAGCTTGTCCACCTGCAGCGGCACGATCTCCCACGGGTGCCGCGCCATGTACCCCACCGTCTCGCTGTACGGCAGCGCCCGCACCACGAACCGGTCCGCCCGGGACTGGTAGTTGCGCTCGAACGCGATCGAAAGGTAATCGCCCGCGTTCAGCCGCAGCGGCACGAACCCGTCGAAGCGCGCGTAGTTCCGCGCCGTCCACGGCGCCAGCGCCAGCACGAAGCCCACCGCCAGCACCGCGCCGTACCGCAAGGTCCGCCGCCATCCCGGCAGCGCGAACTTCCACAGCACCACCACCGCCGGCGCCAGGAACACCGCCTCCGACTTGATCAGCGTCGCGTATCCCAGCAGCAGCCCCAGCGCAAGCAGCTGCCACGCGCGCGCCTCCGCCTCGCCCAGCGTCCACGCCAGCAGCAGGTAAATGGACAACAGGAACACGAAGCCGAACAGCACCTCCGTCATGATCAGCGTCGAGAAGAAGATGTCGCCCGGAAACGCCGCCAGGATCGCCGCCGCCGTCAGCCCCGCACCCGCCCCGAACACGCGCCGTCCCAGCGCGTACGTCAGCACCACCGTTGCCGCCGACAGCGCGACGTTCAGCGCCTTCGCCTGCCATAGCCCCGCGCCCAGCACCTTCAGCACCGGCGCCAGCGTCAGCGAGTACCCCGGCGGCCACGCCGCCGTCAGCCGCCCGTACTGGTCGCGATAGTCCAGGTGCGCCGCGATCGAGCGCGCCGTCGCGTAGTAGAACACCGTGTCGTCGTTCCGCCCGTCGAACGGATTGACGTTCGCGTGCCAGATCCACCCGATGCGCAGCGCCACCGCCCCCACTACGATCGCCGCCAGCAGCCACATCTCCCGCGCCGGCCGTCGCGAAGCCGCGCGTGCCTCCGTCGCCGCTGTGCCGCTGTCCCGCGTGTGCCCCATCCCCCCGCCGTCCCTCGTCGCTACCCGCGACCTGAACATGAATCTGCCCATCCCGTGTCGCATCGACTCCGCGCCGGATCAGGCCGCCGTTCGCCCTCAACCTACCGTCTCCCGCCTCCACCGTCTCCCGCCATGCTCACCCAGCGCCGAAGCGCTCCCCTCCGCGCGTAACGCGCCCGCCACCACGACATGCAAGGCGGTCGACGAAACGCCCACGGCGGGTGAGGTCACACAACGCAGGACTGCCCGCCGACCCGGAGCTCCCCTCTCTCCACGGTGTGTAGATGCGCTGGGGGGCCGGGGGTGAGGTAAAAGGCGCGCACCGCTCCACCGGATCTGGAGCCCGCCCCCGGCTCCCTGTACCCTCACAACGATGGAACCCCGCGACCTCAAGGCCAGAGCCGCCATCACCGGCCTCGGCATCTCCGAGATGGGCCGCGTCTACGGCCACGACGCACAGCACTTCGCCGCCGAGGCGATCCAGCGCGCCGTCGCCGATGCCGGACTCACCAAACAGGACATCGACGGCCTCCTCGTCAACCCCGGCGTCTCCCCCATCGGCGGCATGGGCGGCGTCGGCCTCCAGAACTACCTCGGCCTCTCCGGCCTCCGCCTCCTCGCCAGCATGAACGTCGGCGGCGCCACCGCCAACGCCATGGTCCAGTACGCTGCCCTGAGCGTCATCCACGGCCTCGCCAACCACGTCGTCTGCGTCTTCGCCGATGCACCCCTCCGCCAGGGCCGCGGCGGCGGCGCCGCCTACGCCACTGTGGGGCGCGGCGTGCGGCCCTCCGGCATGGGCGGCCTCTACGCCGCATTCGGCGTCATGGGCGTCAACGCCCACTACGCTCTCGCCGCCCGCCGCCACATGGCCATGTACGGCACCACCAGCGACCACCTCGGCGCCATCGCCGTCGCCGAGCGTCAGTGGGCCACGATGAACCCCCTCGCCGAACACCGCGAGCCGATCACCATCGACGATTACCGCGCCTCGCGCTGGGTCGCCGAGCCCCTCCACCTGCTCGACTGCTGCCTCGTCTCCAACGGCGGCGTCGCCGTCATCATCTCTCGCGCCGAAGAAGCCCGCGACCTCGCCCAGCCCCCCGCCTACATCTGGGGCATGGGCCAGGGCCACCCCGGCGACATGCGCCGCCGCGGCTGGGACGTCGAGACGCAGACCGGCGCCCCCATGGCGAAGGAGAAAGCATTCGCCATGGCCGGCGTCACCGTCGCGGACATCGACACCGTCCAGGCGTACGACTGCTACACCTACACCGTTCTCGTCACGCTGGAGGACTACGGCTTTTGCAAGAAGGGCGAGGGTGGCCCATTCGTCGCTGACGGCAAGCTCGGCCCCGGCGGCTCACTCCCCACGAACACCGGCGGCGGCCAGCTCAGTGCTTACTACATGTGGGGCATGACGCCGCTCTCGGAGGGCGTCATCCAGGCCCGCGGCCACGGCGGCGACCGCCAGGTGCCAAAGCACGACGTCGTCCTCGTCACCGGCAACGGCGGCATCCTCGACCACCACAGCACCCTCGTCCTCTCCCCCCACCCTCGTTGACCCGCTTCCTGGAGGAGTGAAGCGAAAGGCCCCGGCGCACCGGGGCCTCGCGCATCGCGTATCCGCGAAGATTCGAGCTACGAGCGGGTCGCGAACCAGATCGTCGGCTCACCGACCACGCCCGCCCGCCCCATCGCCCCGTGCAGATCCTCGCTGGAGGCGAAGCTCTTCGCGGCCTCGAGCGCGGCGAACTCGTGCGTCACCGTCACATCGTTCGGGTCGTCCGCAGCGCGGTAAATCGCGTGCGCCTTGACCCCCAGCTCTGACCGCCGCGGGTTGAAGGCGTCGTAGGCCTGCTTCCACTTCGCAAAATCTGCCACCTGGTGCCGTACGAACATCGTTGCCATCGGTATCCTCTCCTTCTCGTGCTAAACACAGCTGCCTCGTCGGGACACGCAGATACTGCCACAGCAATCGATGCTGTGTCAACTACTTTGTGGGCAAATGTTGTGGAGATAATGATTGCTCTGGCATCGAGTCTTGGGCTATAGTTCCTCCATGGCAGCGAAGAAGAAGCAAGCCGTCGCCGGCCCGTGGTGGGACGCCTGGCGCGGCGTCGTCTTCGCGAACGCCCGGGTGCTCCAGGCCGTGGAGCCGTCGCTGGAGAAGTCATTCGGCATCTCCCTTCCGTTCCTCGACGTGCTCTCTCGGCTCTACGACGAGCCCAATCACCGGCTCCGCATGCAGGAGCTAGCCGAACAATCGCTCTTCACGAGAAGCGGCATGACCCGCCTCGTCGATCGTGTCGAGAAGGCGGGGTTCGTCCGACGAGAGTCCGTGCCTGGCGATCGCCGCGGCGTGTACGTGCTCCTGACGTCCGAGGGCGAGCGAATCCTCGAGCGGGCGATGTCGCAGCATCAGTCGGACATTCAGCGCGTGTTCGCGAGCCGTCTGAGCCCGGACCAGCACCGCGCCGTGGCCGATGCCCTCGCCCAGTTCTGGCGTAAGTAGAGCTGATTTGCCGCGCCCCAGGGTTGATCCGCCTACCGGACACGCCGACCGATCCCGGATCCGCCAGCCTCCTCGAACATTGCTGGCGCTGCACTCGCTCCGAAGCGCCAGCTCGCTCACAACGCTCCGTGCGCCGCCCCGCACCCCGGTGACACCGCGCCGTAGGCGCTCCGCCCCCGATGTGCGATGATGCTCCGGAGCTGCATCGCCTCCCGGAGTGGCTCCGGAGCCCCGTCGGCCCGGCGTCAGCCGAAAGACCGAAAACTGCCGAACGAAACGCCCCTACAGATTCGGGACACGACATAACGGACGCACCAAATCGCAGAAAGTGCCACGCCCGACGCGCCGACAGACCGACACACTGACACACTGACACACGGAAGGACCCGCCCATGACCAGCGACCGGCCGCCCGCCACCACCGCCTCCGCCCGCCCGGTCCCGGAGCCCGACGACGAGTCGCAAGAGTTCTACGCCGGCGCCCGCCGCCACGAGCTGATGCTCATGCGCTGCCGCGCCTGCCGCGCCTGGCGCCTCCCCTCCCGCCCCCGCTGCCCCGACTGCTGGTCCACCGACACCGAATGGGCGCGCGCCAGCGGCCGCGGCACCCTCTACAGCTTCGGCATCATGCACCAGAAGTTCCCCGGCTTCGAGGACGACGCCCCCTACAACTACGCCGTCGTCGAGCTCGAGGAGGGCCCCCGCATCGTCTCCAACATCGTCGGCGTCGCCGCCGCCGACCTCCGCTGCGACATGCCGCTCCAGGCCGTATTCGATGACGTCGCGCCCGACACGACGCTCGTCCGCTTCACGAAGGCCGGCTGATGGCCGGCAAGTGGGTCCGCGGCGGCGAGCCTCCCGTCGCACGGCCCGGCGTCATCGTCCAGCTCCGCCCGTACGAGCTGCACGGCACCCGCTACGTCGCCGTGCTCTATCGCCTGGACGGCGATCCCGATGGCTCCGCCCGCGAGGCGCGCCTCTCTCACGAGATGATCTACCCCCACCCCCGCCCCGGCGACCGCGTCCTCGTTGCCTCCGTCCTGGGCGTCGTCGACCGCATCGCCCTCGCCGAGCCTCCTTGAAATGAAGAGCAGCGCACGCCGCACCGCCTGCGCCGCTCCCAGAATCGCTCTGCCGTTGTCCTACGGTGTCGGCGTCGCAGTGGCGCTCGGCGCCGGCGTGCCGGTGGCGGTCGCCGTCGCCGACCCGCCCCCGCACGACCCTCCGTTCACCGGTATCGACAGGGTAACCGTGCCGTACGGGTTGCGTTGGGGCACGTAGGATTGCGCGTCCACGGTGTATGTGCCGTCAATCGCGTCGCCACCATCAGGCGGCCCAAAGCTCCGGAGGTGCAGACGAGCGCAGAGCGGTGCGGTTGTCGCCGGCGTAAGACTGATTGTCCCCAGGTCGCCGGTGGCCACCGTGGTTGCCGGCCCTAGGAGTGTGCAACCGAAATCAAATACGGAAGTCGAGAGGCTGCTCGTGAGGCAGAACGCCGTGCTCGGGCTCATGTCGTTCTGCCACGCTGCGATATGGACCTGCGCCGGGTCATACGCCAATACGTAGTTGTACGCGTTGTACGGGCTGAACCCCGCACCCGACGCCACGAGCGTCACCCCCAGCCCGGCCGCCCGGATCGAGAGCGTCGGTCCGACGATCGGCGTCGCCGTCGCGCACGGCGGGCTGACTGATGGCGGCGACGACGATCCGCACGGTGGCGGGCTCACCGGCGGCGTCGGCGGCACGCACGGTGGACTCCCCGCCGGCGGCGAGATCGGGCACGCGCCCCGGCACGGGATCCGCGCCACGACGTTCAGCGCGCCGGCCTGCACCCGCACGTCGATCGTCGTGTCGTACGCCGGTGCGTACGTCGGCCGCAGCTGCGTCGTTGCGATCCCGCGCTTGGTCAACGCCTCCGCTGGCTGCGGCTGCGCGACTCCGTAGCTCTGGAACAGCACCCGCGTCCCGTCCGCTACCACGGCGCCCCGCGCATCCGTCAGGCGCACGGTCAGCGTCTCGCTGTGCGAAGGGTCGCACGTCACCTCCAGCGGGTCCGGCGTGATCTGGATGCTTGCCGGCGTGCCCCGTACCGGCACTGCCGTGGCCGTGCTGCGTTCCCCCGGGCCGCTAGGCCCATCGTGACCCGGCCCGGAGTGCCCCGTCAGCCCCGCCGCGTTCGCACCCAGCAGCCCGAATTCCAGCGCCGCCACGACCAGCAGCGCGATGCCTGCGATGCGCGTCTTCGTCTTCATGGCCACTCCTCCTCGCCAGGCGCCTTCACGGCGCGTAGAACGCCACGCCTTCTCGCCGGTAACCGTCGCCCGGTCCCGCTGCCGTCATCGACAGTGCGTGCGACGTCCCCTTCGCCCACGCGTACACGGGCCGGTACCGCGTCGCCGATCCGGCGATCGACGCTGCGGGCGGCGCATAGAACGCCACTGCGCCTTGTGTGAAGCCGGCCGCGGGCACCGCCAGCGCGTACTGCGTCTCGCCCCGCCGCTCCCACCGGTACACGGGCGCGAACCCGTCCAGCGCCACCGCCGACGCGTCGAACACGACGCCCCGATCCGTCCAGCCCCCGTCCGGCGGCGACACCCCGTACGCCCGCGCGTCGCTCGCGCCTGCGTACTCGTGGATCTCCCTGCCCAGCCGGATCTCCACGGCCACCGTGTCGTACGCCTGCATCCGCGTCAGCGTCACGAACAGCGTGCGCCCGCCGTCCGTCGCCAGCTGCGGGTGCTGCAACGGCGAGTAGCACGTCGGCACGGCCGCCCGCGCGAACGCCAGGCAGTCGACCAGCGTCACCGGCGCGCTCCATGGACCCTCGAGCCGCGGCGCCGTCCGCATGCCGATGGAACTGAACCCCGTGTTCACCACCGCCACGTACCGCCCCAGCGCCGCATTCCAGGCGAAGCTCGCCCCGTTCTCGAAACTGGCCAGCCGCTGCACTCCGTCCGATGCGTGCGGCGCCCTCCACAGCGGCGCGGCCGCGGCCGCCGACTGCGTCCAGCCCCTGCCGTCCCAGTACTCGTACGCCTCGGCCTGGCCCATCCGGCCGGGCGCCACCCGCGCCAGCAGTTCCGCATGGTCCAGCGTCTGCAGCACCACGCGGAGCTGCCCGTCGTTCGCGACGTCCACCGGCGCCGCGCCGATCACCTGGCTGCCGAAGCCGCTCTTCGCGTCGAACAGCCGGCGCGCCAGCATCGTCACCCGCATCGTGCGCACGTCCAGCTGTGCCAGCCCGACCTCGCCGATCCAGTACGCGTACGGCCCGGAGCCATAGACATACGCCGTGTAGAAGTCGAACGCGTGGTCGCCGATGCGCCACGGCCCCATCGGCCACACCGTCAGCGCCCCGTCCTTGTCGACGAACGGTGCCGCCTCCCCGCGGCGTGTGTAGTAGGTGAGCTTCGGACATGTGCCCGGCGCCGTTTGGCCGGACCACGCGATCGCATTCGGCTGGATCTGGCGCCCCGACTGCGGCAGCAGCAGCGTGTCGCCGAACAGCCAGTAGGTCCGGCCCCCTGCCATCACCGAGATCCCGCCGTCGGCGCCCTGCACCTGCGCCGCGCGCGCGTCGTCGTTGGCGAACGAGCAGATCAGCCTGGAGTAGATAGCGCCCGCTGGCGCGCTCGTCACGGCCGGCGTCGCACCGCCGGGATCCGATGGCCACGCCGCCTGCAACACCAGCAGCACGAAGCCACTGGCCGCGAGCACCGCCGCGAGTCCCACGACGACGCCGCCGCTCGGCGCACCGGGGAGCACGTGACGCAAGATCGTGCGCATGGCCACCTTCCGCGGGATTGCCAGCGTATCACATCGCCGTGCGGCTTCTGCTCTTCGTCGCGGCGTCGTGGGCATCATGTGCCCATCCTCGCCCGCAACCCGCGCGCTGCGCCCGACGCCACCCCGCCGGATCCCCTCCGCAGTGGCGACGGTAGCCCTCGCCGCCCGCCGTTATCGTTCGGTAATGAACGTCAGCACGCGCGCATCAGCCAGTGACGCGACGACCAGTTCGGCGTCTGACAGGGCCGCCGCCGGGTGCGTCGTGGTCACGCCGATCGAGCGCATCCCGCCCGCTCGCGCCGCCCGCAGCCCCGCTGGCGCGTCTTCGATCACGACGCAGCGCCCCGGCGCGGCGCCCAGGCGCTCTGCCGCCACGAGGAACCCCTCGGGGTCCGGCTTGCCCTTCGTGGCGTCTTCTTCCGCGACCAGCGTCTGGAAGCGGCCGCGGATGCCCAGTTCGTCGATGATCAGGTCCAGGTTCTCCCGCGGCGTGGATGTGACGATCGCCGAGGCGATCCCGCGTTCGGCCAGGGACGCCAGCAGTGCGGTCACGCCCGCCAGCGCCTCAACGTGGCCGCGCGCCACGTGCCGGAACAGCTCCTCCTTGCGGCCCGCGAGCGCCTGCAGCTCATCGGGCGTGATGTCCGGCAGCAGGCCGCCGAGGATCGCGTCGTTGCGGAGGCCGAAGACCGTCGTGAAGTAGTCCGGCGCGTGCGCCAGCCCGCGCTCCTCCGCCAGCCGGTGCCATGCGCTGAGATGGTGCTCGCGGCTGTCGACGATCACCCCGTCGAGGTCGAAGAGGACCGCTCCGTCACTCGCCACGCGTGACGACCACCAGCCGGAAGCGCCGGTCGTAGTGGCCGCCCGCGTACGTGTCGCAGCAATTGCGGCACGCCACCTTGTCGCGCCGCCCCCGGCGATACGTGCGGCGGCAGCGTGGGCACATCATGTGCCACATCCGTCGCTGAGCGCGTTCCTTCTGCGCGAACGGCGGGCACGTGATCGTGATCCGCTGGTCCAGCTCGTGCGCCACTTGCCGGAACTCCCGTCCGTGCGGCGAGATCCGTCGCCCGAACCGCCAGCGCGCCGCCCAGTGCGCCAGCTCGTGCTTCAGCACCAGCAGCGTCTCGTCGATGCCGTGATCCCGGTGGTACAGCGTCGCGATGCGGATCAGCCCCGTATCCGGGTAGCACCGACCCGCGCTCGACGTCATGCGGTTGCTCAGCTCCACCCGCGGGTACGGCGAGCGCGGCATCGCCAGCACGTCCCGAAAGTGCGCCTTGATCACCCGGTCCATCGCGTCCTGCAACTCGGCCTGGAGCCAGAAGTCCGGGCCGCCCAGCGGCAGCATGTAGCCTTCGGCGTTGCTGATGCGGCTGACCACCAGAGTCCCCTGTCCAGATTCAGGATCGCGCGCTCGGTCCGGGGATCGCCCCCGGTTGGATCATCGGTTCAGGCGCCGAAAATGCTGCTTGGGAACGTCCGATCCGGTCCGCCCACGGGGTGCGGCGGCCTTGCGGGCATCTTACAACGGCGGCGCTCCCGACGGCACCTGCGGCCGAAGCAGGGGCCGAAGTTTTTATGTCCCCCAGCCCCAGATTTTCGCGCTGCCCATGTCAACCGATGCACCCCGGCAGCACGCCGCCGCCTCCGAAATACGAAACGTCTATCGCCCGCGTCGCCTCCCCACGGGAGGCCCCCGCGTCACCGGCCAGGAGGCGGTCAGAAGTCGAATCGCATGGGATGGAGCGATGCTCTAACCGGTACCGGCAAGCCCCGTCCGCCCGCGCCCCGTTGGAGGGAGTCCCCGTCAGGCGCGATCGGGGCAAGATCCCCGCCATGCGGCACGCCACGCCCATCGCCCTAGGCGAGCTCGAAGCCCTGCTCGTCCGAGCCCGAGCGCTCGCCCTCCGCACCGAGCGAAAGCGCCGCGTCTTCTACAGCCGCTCGACGGTTGCGCTGGCCGCCCGTACACCGCCGTCTGGTATCATCGCCAAACCGGCGAAGGGAGCGTGTTCCGTGGCGCTGGAGATCCGCCCGTATCGCGAAGACGAGGCCGCTGCCTTCTATCGCGTGCCGTCCATCGTCTTCGGCAACTACGCCGGCGAGCGCCCCGCGCCGGAGGGCCTCGCTCCATTGCCGCCTGAGTGGTCGCTCTGCGCGTTCGAGGACGGCCAGCTCGCGACGACCTACGGTGCCTTCCCGCTCGTCGTCCAGCTCAACGGCCGCAAGGCGCGCGCGGCCGGCGTGACCTTCGTCGGCACGCTGCCGCAGTTTCGCCGCCGCGGCCACGTCCGCGCGATCATGCAGACCGACTTCCAGCGCCGCTACGAGCAGCGCCTCGAGCCGCTCGCGATCCTCACCGCGTCCGTCGCCGGCATCTACCAGCGTTTCGGCTACGCCGTCTGTGCCTCCGCGGTCCGCTACACCATCGATCCGCGCTGGATCAACTTCGCGCCGTCCCTGCCGCCCGCGTCTGGCACCTGGCGAGAAGGGACGAAGGACGAGCTGCCCCTGCTCCAGCGGCTCTACCGCGATTTCACCGCCTCACGCAACGGCCCGCTCCACCGCGGCCCGCAGATGTGGGAGGGCCAGACCTTCGGCCTCGGTGAGGGAGCCGCCGCCGCCAACTTCGGCCCCAGCCTCGTCTCGGTCTACGAGGAGGCCGGCGAGCCGAAGGGCTACGTCGCCTGGGCCGCCCGATTCATGGAGTCCTACTCGGACCGCAAGGGCCCCGGCCAGCGCGTCTGCGTCCGCGACTTCGTCTGGAACACGCCCGGCGCATACCGCGCGACGTGGGAGCTGCTCAAGACGTTCGACCTCGCCGCCAGCGTCATCATCGACAACGCGCCCGTCGATGATCCCGCTATGCACGTGCTGCTCGACCCCCGGGAGCTGCACGCCACTCACCGCGACTGGATACTCGGCCGCATCATCGATGTCGAGCGCGCACTGCCGCTCCGCCCGTACGGCCATCCGGGGCGCGTCACCTTCGAGCTCAGCGACGTCATGTGCCCGTGGAACGCCGGGCGCTGGTCGCTGGAGTCCGGTGCGGAAGGCGCTCTCGCGAAGCGCACGGCCGAATCGCCGCAGCTCTCGCTTGATGTCTCCGCCCTGCTCCAGCTCCTCTACGGCCAGGTCACCCCCTCCCAGGCCGTGCGCTACGGCCGCGCGGAGGCCGCGTCCGATGCGCCACTCCAGCTCTGGGATGCCATCTGGCGCACCGATTACGCTCCCTACTGCCCGAACATGTTCTGATCGCGAGGTACCACCTTGGCGGAACGACCCCGTGACAGCTGGGTGGGCGGTGATGCGTACGAGTCCTACGTCGGGCGCTGGAGCCGGCGGGTTGCCGGCGTGTTTCTCGCGTGGCTCGCCATCCCTCCGGGAGCGTCCTGGCTGGACGTCGGATGCGGTACCGGCGCGCTCAGCCAGGCCATCCTCGCGACGGCAGCTCCGCGCGCGGTGCACGGCGTCGACCCCTCTGAGAGCTTCGTTGCCTACGCCCGGCAGCATGCCCAGGACACAACGGCGGCCTTCACGGTCGGCGATGCACAAGCGCTGCCGGTCGATTCGGACAGCGTCGACGCGGTCGTGTCCGGCCTCGTCTTGAACTTTGTGCCGGATCCGGCCCGGGCCGTGGCCGAATTCGCGCGCGTGACCCGACCCGGCGGCACCATTGCGGCGTACGTCTGGGATTACGCCGGCCAGATGCAACTGATGCGCGTGTTCTGGGACGCCGCCGTCGCACTCGACCCCGCCGCGTTGGCCTTCGACGAAGGAGCGCGCTTCCCGGTCTGCCGGCCAGCGCCTCTCGCCGCCCTCTTTCGGGGGGCAGGGCTGCGGGACGTCGAAACCCGTCCGATCGACGTGCCCACCGTCTTCAAGGACTTCGACGACTACTGGTCGCCGTTCCTCAGCGGCAAGGCGCCGGCGCCGGCGTACGCGATATCCTTGCGCGAGGATCGGCGCGCAGCTCTGCGCGAGCGCCTCCGTGGAGCCCTGCCGACGAACAAAGATGGATCGATCGACCTGATCGCTCGTGCTTGGGCGGTAAGATGTCATGCGTAAATAGGGACGCACGCACCGCGCCGAAGATCTCAGGGAGGGATATGTGAAGACGATGACGATTCCGTCCGGGCCGGCGGACCTCACGGCAGGGTGGCTCACGGAAGCGCTCCGCTTTACCGGCGTGATCAAGGACGCCACCGTCACATCGTTTACGACGGAGATGATCGGCGAGGGCTCCGGCTTCATCGGCGCCGTCGCCCGCGTCCGCCTGCAATACGATCGCCCCGAGCCCGGCGCGCCCGCCTCGCTCATCGCGAAGTTTCCCGGCGCCAGTCCGGCCGGCCGCGAGATCGGCAACCTGTTCGACTTCTACAACCGCGAGATCAAGTTCTACGAGGAGATCGCGCACGAGGTCGAGCTGACAACCCCGCGCCGCTACTTCAGCGCCGCCGATCCCGACAAGCAGGAATACGTCCTCGTGCTGGAGGACATGTCTCCCGCGCGCGTCGGCGACCAGGCTGCCGGCTGCACCGTCGCCGAGGCGGAACTGGCCGTCCGCAGCATCGCCAGCTTCCACGCGACTTGGTGGGAGCACCCCCGCCTCGACGAGATCGCCAACTGGATGCCCGTCGTTGATGCGCCGGTGCACCGGTCCGCCGAGCAGTCGTACCAGCAGGCGTGGGGCCCGTTCATCGAGGCGTTCGGCCCGAAGCTCTCGCCCCATGTCCGCGACACGGCAGCGAAGATCGCCCAAAACGTGATCAAGCTGCAGACCTCCATCGCCGACCGCCCACACACCATCATTCACGGCGACTACCGGCTCGATAACCTGTTCTTCGGCACGCCGGAGGGTGGCGCCGAGCTGTCCGTCGCCGACTGGCAGATCGCCTGCCGCGGGCGCGGCATCTTCGACATCGCGTATCTGCTCATCGGGGGCCTGCAGCCGGCCGACCGCAAGCAGCACGAGAAGCGCCTGGTGCAGCTCTACCACGACCTGCTCGTCGAGCGCGGCGTGAAGGATTACAGCTTTGACCAGTGCTGGACAGAGTACCGGCGGATGGCGCTCTACGTCCTCGTCTACGTCGTCATCTCACTCGGCACCCTGGACTTCGCGAACGAGCGCGGCCTGGCGCTCTTCAACGCCTGGCTCGAGCGCGCCGCCACCGCCATCGAGGAGCTGAACGCGGCGGAGCTCATGCCGGCGTAGCGGGGGGCTACACCAGCTCCGCGATCGACCGCACGACGCGGTGCGGCCGCACGCCGTCCGGCGCCGCTTCGCCGTCCGCGTTCACCCAGACAGCGTGCAACCCGAGCGCCGCCGCCGGTGCGATGTCCGCCTCCAGGCTGTCGCCGACCATCCACGCCCCCGCCGGCTCGCAACCGGTCGTCGCCAGCGCGTGCCGGAACACCCGCTCGTCCGGCTTCCCCGCGCCGAACTCCCCCTCGATGATGATGCAGTCGAAGTAGCGCTCCAGCCCGAACCGCTCGACGCTGCGGCGCTGATTCTTCGCCTCACCGTTCGTGATCAGCGCCATGCGGACCCCCCACGCGCGCAGCGCCTCCAGCGCCTCGATCGCCCCGGGGTACGGCGCGATCTCCGCCGCCCGCCGCGCCCGGTAGTCGTCCGCAATGCGGTGCGCTAACGACAGGTCGCTCAGCCCGCTGTCCGCGAACGCGTGTCGAACGATCTCGCGGCTCGCGCCGTCCAGGTCCATCCGTCCAGCATACGCCCTCACGGCGTCCGACCAGAACCACGTGCGCCGCTTCCGGATCAGCTCGTGCATTGCCCCCGGCGCGAACGTCCCGTCGCAATGCGCCGAGCACGCCGCCGCCCACGACGCCTCCATCCCCGTCTGCCAGTCGAGGATCGTGCCGTCCATGTCGAAAAAGATGGCGTCCGGCAGCGGCGGCCGTGCCGTCGCCCTCATCGGCCCGGCGTCTCCGCGTACATCCCGTACGACCGCACCACCTCGAACTCATAGATCAGCCGCTGCTCCTCCACCATCAGCCGCAGGAACTCGTCGATGGTGCGCTCCTGGCCGTACCAGAGCAGCTTGCCCTCGGAGATCCGCATCCCCGCCTGCATCACTTCAAATAGGCGAAGGCTCTGACGTGGCACGTCCGGCCCCTCGAGGATGTTCACCCGGCACTCCAGCGTCAGCCAGCGCCACTCGTTGTCGAAGACGAACAGCGTCGAGCGCGGATCTCGCCGCAAGAATCGCGTACGGGCGCGCGTCTGTGTGCCGGAGCTCCAGATCTTCCCATCGACCAGCGCCACGCCGATACGCACGGTGTGCGGCGTGCTGTCTGCGCGCAGCGTCGTCATCGCCGCCGAGTGCTGCTTCTTGAGAAACGCGTTTATTGCGTCGTTCATGGTCGTGCTGCTCATCCGGGCGTTCCCGGCCATCGCGAGATCTGCCCGATGTGCTCCCGGTAGTGCTCGTCGCTGTTGCTGCTCGCCACCTGCCACCCCGGCCAGCCGAAGCGCTTGTCGCCCGCCAGCTCTTCGTCCGGCAGCGCCGCCACCGCCCGTCGCAGCGCCTCGTGCGACGCGCGCGACTCCGCCACGACCTCTCCCAGCGCCCGCCCCTTCGCCGCCTCGTACCCGCGCGCGTTCGTCTCGTCGACGTCCCGCACCTCCGGCCGCTCCGGCGTCTCGTCGCGCGCCGCCGCCTCGAACCAGCCGGCGCACGCCCGCTCCCACAGGCTAATTTGCGCCAGCACGTCCTTCACCGACCACCCGCCCTCCAGCGCCGGTTCCGTCATCCGCGCCCCGTCGAGCGGCGCGATCAACGCGTCCAGCCGCGCCCGGTCGCGCCGCATCGCCGCAAGCAGTTCGTCCTTCGTCATCGCGCCTTCACTGGCTTCCGCTTCGCTGCCGTGCGCGTCGCCGGCCGCTTCGCCTTCGCCGCCGCGACCGAGCGCCCTGTCGGCTTCCCGTTGCGCGCCGCCGCGATCCGCTCGACGGGCGACACCTTCGCCGCCTTCGCCCCGTTCGACGACGCGCCGTTGCGCTTCGCCGCGCGCTTCTCTGCCGCCACGCGCTGCGCGGGCAGCACCTTCCGCAGGTATAGCCCCGTATAGCTCGCCTCGACCAGCGCCACCTGCTCCGGCGTCCCCTGCGCCACGATCTCGCCGCCCCGGTCGCCCCCCAGCGGCCCCAGGTCGATGATCCAGTCAGCGTTCTTCACCACGTCCATGTGGTGCTCGATCACCACCACCGTGTTCCCCGCATCGACGAGCCGCTGCAGCACGACGAGCAGCGCCCGCGTGTCCTCGAACGACAGCCCCGTCGTCGGCTCGTCCAGGATGTACAGCGTCTTGCCCGTCGAACGCTTCGACAGCTCCGTCGACAGCTTCACGCGCTGCGCCTCCCCGCCCGATACCGTCGTTGCCGGCTGTCCGAGCCTGATGTACCCCAGCCCGACGTCGTGCAGCGTCTCCAGCTTCCGGCGCACGCTCGGGATGTTCTCGAAGTACGCCAGCGCCTCCGATACCGTCATGTCGAGCACGTCGGAGATGTTCTTCCCCTTGTACGTGATCTCCAGCGCCTCGCGGTTGTAGCGCTTCCCCTTGCACACCTCGCACGGCACCGTCACGTCCGGCAGGAAGTGCATCTCGATCTCGATGTACCCGTCGCCCGCGCACGCCTCGCAGCGCCCGCCCTTCACGTTGAACGAGAAGCGCCCCGCCGTGTACCCCCGCAGCCGCGCCTCAGGCGTCGATGCGAACAGCTCCCGCACCGGCGTGAACAGCCCCGTGTACGTCGCCGGGTTCGACCGCGGCGTCCGGCCGATCGGCGATTGGTCGATGTCCACGACCTTGTCGATGTAGTTCAGCCCGCGCACCGCCGAAACCTTTCCCGGCCGCTCGCGCGCGTTGTACAGGTCCTGCGCCGCCTTCTTGTACAGCAAGTCGTTGATGAGCGTGCTCTTGCCGGACCCCGACACGCCCGTCACGCACACGAACATGCCCAGCGGGATCTGCACGTCGATGTTCTTCAGGTTGTTCTCGCGCGCGCCCTCCACCTTGATGAAGTTGCCCGTGCCCGGCCGCCGCGACTCCGGCAGCGGCACCTGCCGCCGCCCGCTCAGGTACGCGCCGGTCATCGACTCCTCGCACGCCATGATCGCCGCGATCGGCCCCTCCGCCACGACGCGCCCGCCGCCCTCGCCCGCCCCCGGCCCCATGTCGATGATGTGGTCCGCCGCCCGCATCATCGATTCGTCGTGCTCCACGATCAGCACCGTGTTCCCCAGGTCGCGCAGCCGCTCCAGCGTGCGGATCAGCCGCTCGTCGTCCACCGGGTGCAGGCCGATGCTCGGCTCGTCGCAGACGTACAGCACGCCCATCAGGCTCGAGCCGATCTGCGTCGCCAGCCGGATCCGCTGCGCCTCGCCGCCAGAGAGCGTGCCCGCCGCCCGGTCCAGCGACAGGTAGTCCAGCCCCACGTCGAACATGAACGTCAGCCGCGCCCGGATCTCCTTCAGGATCTGCTTCGCGATCATCTGCTCGCGCGCGTTCAGCGGCGTCCTCGTCCCCGCCAGCTCCTCCGTCCAGTCGCGCGCCTCCCGCACGTCCATGCGCGTCACCTGCACGATGCTCTTCCCCGCCACCGTCACCGCCAGCGTCTCCGGCTTCAGCCGCGACCCCTTGCACGCCGGGCACGGGTTCGCCGACATGTACTTCTCGATCTCCGCGCGGATGTAGTCGGAGTCCGTCTCCCTGTAGCGCCGCGAGAGGTTCGGGATCACGCCCTCGAACGTCGTGTCCCAGCGGTTCGTGTGCCCGCCTGATGTCTGGTAGCTGATCGAGATCTGGTCTTCGTCGCCGTACAGCACCAGCTTCAGGTCCCGCGGCTTCATCGCCTTCACCGGCACATTCAGCTTGAAGCCGTGCTTCTTCGCCAGCGCCTGCAGCATGCGGAAGTACCACGTGCTCGTCGCCTGCGCGCGCGACCACGGCGCGATCGCCCCGTCCTCGATCGAGATGTCGCGGTTCGGGATCACCAGCGCCTCGTCCAGCTCCATCTTCACGCCCAGCCCCGTGCATTCCGCGCAGGCGCCGTGCGGCGAGTTGAAGCTAAAGTTGCGGGGCGCCAGCTCGCCCACGTTCGTGCCGTCGAACGCGCACGCGTAGTGCTCCGAGTACAGCCGCTCGCCTTCGCCCTCCACGTCGACCAGCACGGTGCCGCCGCCCAGCTTCAGCGCCTGCTCGACGCTGTCCGCCAGTCGGCTCGCGCTCGATGCCGTCCCCTCGCCGCCGCCGCCCTCCGTGATCAGCCGGTCGACCACCACCTCCACCGTGTGCTTCTTCTTCTTGTCGAGGTCGATGTCCTCCGCCAGGTCGCGGATGCGCCCGTCGACGCGCACCCGCACGAACCCCGCCCGCCGCGCGTCCTCGAAGACGTGCAGGTGCTCGCCCTTCCGGTCGCGGATGATCGGCGCCAGGATCATCAGCTTCTTGCCCGGCGGCGTGGCGATGATCGCGTCGACGATCTGCTGCACCGTCTGCCGCTCGATCGGCCGCCCGCAGGTGGGGCAGTGGGGCGTGCCGGCGCGCGCGTACAACAGCCGCAGGTAGTCGTAGATCTCCGTCACCGTGCCGACGGTCGATCGAGGGTTGCGGCTCGCCCCCTTCTGGTCGATCGAGATCGCCGGCGACAGCCCCTCGATGTAATCGACGTCCGGCTTCTCCATCTGGCCGAGGAACTGGCGCGCGTACGCTGACAGAGACTCGACATAACGCCGCTGCCCTTCCGCGTAGATCGTGTCGAACGCCAGCGACGACTTCCCGGACCCCGACAGCCCCGTGATCACCACCAGCTTGTCGCGCGGGATCTCGACGTCGACGTCCTTGAGATTATGTTCGCGGGCGCCCTTGACGATGATGGCGTCCAGTGGCATCGGGTGCTGGTCTCCTGGAGATAAGAAGTCGGAGGCCGAAGGCGCCCGCCCGATAGGGCAGCGGCGCCGTCTCCGGCGTCCCTCGTCGGCTTCGCGGCCGATCGCATCATAGCACGGGTGTTCGCTAGCGGATCAGGTGGTCGTGCGGCTGCTGACGTTGGGTGTCAGCAGGGCGCGTGCAGTCGGGCTCACGCTCGTCGCCGCCACAGCAAGAACCCCGCGCCATCATACGCTTGAATTGCCACGGCCAACGTGCGTGCAGCGAAGTTGGAGATCTCGTCCGACGTCAGCGTGTCCCTCACGAAGAGGTCTGCGTCTGGAACTCCGGCCGCGCACGTGAAGTGCCAGGAGGATGATCGGGCCAGCCAGTCAGCCAGCTCGCCCGGACGCAGCACGACGTAGACCTCCTCATCATGCGTGGCCCTCCGTTCGTTGAGTCGAAGAAGGAAGGGATCGGCCGGTCGTGATAGGAAGTCCTCGACTAGACAGAGGCACTCTGGCTCATCGGGTAGCGAGTCGTTGATGTTTGCCGCGAGTTGGGCCCACGGTGGGCTGACTTTCTCCCACCTGTTGCCGTCGCGGATGGTGATTTCGCCGGGGGGCACCAGCGAGCCCGAATCGAAATCGAGACACTTCGTGGTGTCGGCGGCGCCCGGGAGGACGGCGAAAATCTCACCGACAACCGTCTGGACTTCCTTAGCGAGCGCGTTGGAGAGGGAATGTCCCTCTTGCAAGTACTTCAGGACATACGCCGTGGCGGGCTCGCCGATCGGGTGCAGCACCGGTCCGGTAACCTTCCTACATCTCCAGCACGTTCCCATCGACGTCCGCGAACCGCGCGAACGGCACTCACGGCGCGTGCTCCCCGCGCTCGACGATCGTCCCGCAGGCCGCCTCCACGTCCGCGACCGCGACCCAGGGCCGCTGAACGTCAGGCAACCTCGACCAGTGCGGCGCGCGACGCCGGTTCCGGGACGCGCTCTCCTCGCTCTTTGAGCAGTCCGCCGTGCTCCGAGATCGCCTCGCGGATCAACGCTTCCGTCTCCTCGATCGTCGCGGCCGCGGCAACGCAACCCGGGAGATCCGGCGCGTAGGCAGAGTATCCCGTCCCGGTCGGCTCCAACACCACGACGTATTTCATCACGCCTGCTCCCGTTTGATTCCCGCCTGCTTGAGGATGCTTGCCCACGTGCCCGGGTGCGAGGTCTCTTGATGGGTGGCCAGCGATCGTCGCGATTCCCGGCTTCGACGGATGCCCATAGTGCCGGTGGCTGCCCTTCTGCCGGAGGAGCGCCCACCCGTCATCCTCGACCAGCCGGATCGCTTCTCGGACCTTTGGCATAGTCTACCTCGCCAATCGCCACTGGGTCGCCGTGCTCTCACTACATGTCCAGCACGTTGCCATCGACTGTCCGCGAACCGAACGAACGGCACGCCCGGCACATGCTCCCGCTCGACGATCGTGCTTCGGTTCCCGGCCAGCGTCATCTGCGTCCATGCACGTCATCCGTGGATGATCCCCTCAACGTACACCGTCCGCGGCGGCGCGCGGTGCGACAACCGCTTCGCCCACGTGGTCGGCAGCGCCGCC
Source organism: Dehalococcoidia bacterium (assembly GCA_035632115.1). Classification (GTDB taxonomy): domain Bacteria; phylum Chloroflexota; class Dehalococcoidia; order DSTF01; family JACRBR01; genus DASQHL01. Next base: position 19,023 of record DASQHL010000079.1, read on the forward strand.
ACCTCCTCCGCGCCCAGGAAGCGCGCCTCCGTGATGCGGATGCCGTGCCGCGCGTACGGCGCCGTCAGCGTCGCCGTCGCGTACTCCGGCGTCAGCTCCGGCAGGTCGCGCGCCTCGGCCGGCACCGGGTCGTCGAAGATGCGCGTGTTCAGCACGATCCGCAGCGCCGCGCCGTCCCGCGCCAGCGACGCCAGCCCCGCCAGCACCACGTCGTCGCCCAGGATCAGCCCGCGCATCAGGCTCCCCCACGGCAGCGTGACGAAGACCTCGTCGGCGATGCCCCGCAGCTCGTCCGGCACCCGCTCGATGCTCGCGACGGCGTACAGCACGTTCGCGGCGCCGCCGCGCCCCGGCTTGCGCGCCGCCCGCCCCGACAGCTCGGCCATGTTCTCGGCCACCGGGTCCATGCCGATGACGAAGCGCTCGGGATGGCTCCGCGCGTAGCGATACGCGAACCGTCCGTCGCCCGCCCCCACATCGATCGTCACGGCGGTATACGGCGCGCGCAGCCCTGCCAGCGCCGCCGCGTCCATCGCCTCCGACCGCTTCCCGCGCACGACGATCATCGCCACATTGTGCCAGCGCGGTGGGGTTGTCCACAGATGGACCACGCGCGCCGTGCCGCACCCCTTCCCTTCAGTTCAGGGAAGGGGCTGGGGGTTCGGTCGCGCTGGCACGCAGCGCCCGTGTCGTCTGTGAACTCTGCGGATGAAGGCCACGCCGCGCGGAGCGCCCTACAGCAGCACCAGCAGCGGCGTCCCCTGGTCCACGCGCTGGCCGATGCTCACGTACACCGCCTTGACCGTGCCCGCTCGCCGCGCGTGCAGCTCGTTCTGCATCTTCATCGCCTCGACGACGCAGAGCACCTGCCCCTCCGCCACCTCGTCGTCCGCCTGCACGCCGATCTCCCGCACCACGCCCGCCATCGGCGACTTCAGCACCCACTCACCGCCCGCGTCCACGTCGAGCGACTCCGGCCCGCCCCGTCCGCCGCGGCGCCCCGTCTGCGTCTCCACTGCGACCGTGCGCCCGCCGACGATCACGTGGTAGCCGGTGGCGCCCTCCTCCGCGAAGACGTCGTACGTCCGCCCGTCTACGATCAGCGAGTAGCGCGCCGAATCGTTGATCCGCACCAGGCTCACGGCGCGCGTGCGGTTGCCCAGCGTCAGGCGGAACGCGCCGTGGTCTGGCGCCACCTCCACCTCGTGCGTCTCGCCGCCGAGCCTCAGCCGATACTTCGCCGCCACCGACTCCCCTGCTGCGCCGACGCCGAGTGCGCCGCGATCTGCTGGTCTCGCCCGGCCCTCTGCCATGTGCCCCCCGGCGGCTCGACCATCACCGCCGGCTGAGCGCCGTTCCGCGCCCGCCGCTGGTGCGACAACACCGCTGCCACCAGTAGCGCCACGTCGTCCGCCTCACCCTTCCCGTCCGGCTCAACCATCTTGAACTCGCTGTCGAGGAAGCCGGTATGCACCTGCCCGGCGACGAAGCGCGGGTCATCCAGCAGCTGCAGGTGGAACGGGATATTCGTCTTCACTCCCACGATCACGTACTCGCGCAGCGCCCGCTTCGTCCGCTCGATCGCCTGCGTGCGGTCGGCCCCCCAGCAGATCAGCTTCGCCAGCATCGGGTCGTAGAAGTACGGGATCTCGATGCCGCTGAAGATCGAGCTGTCCACCCGCACGCCAGGACCGGACGGCTCGCTCACGAAATCGATCCGCCCCAGCGATGGCAGGTAGTTGTTGTACGGGTCCTCCGCCGCGATCCGGCACTCGATCGCCGCCCCGCGCAGCTGCACGTCGTCCTGCGTGAAGCCCAACGGCTCGCCCGCGGCGATGCGGATCTGGTCGCGCACCAGGTCTCGCCCGCACAGCCACTCCGTCACCGGGTGCTCTACTTGCAGCCGCGTGTTCACCTCCAGGAAGAAGAACTCCTGCGTCTCCGGAACCAGCAGGAACTCCACCGTCCCGGCGTTGTAATAGCCCGAAGCCTTCGCCGCCGCCACGCCGGCCGCCATCATCCGCTGCCGCGTCTCCGGCAGCAGCACGGGCGATGGCGACTCCTCCAGCAGCTTCTGATGGCGCCGCTGCACGGAGCATTCGCGCTCGCCGAGCGCTACCGCGTGGCCCTGCGTGTCCGCGAGCACCTGGATCTCCACGTGACGCACGGGCGACAGGTACCGCTCCAGGAACACGCCACCGTCGCCGAACGCCGACTGCGCCTCGCTCGAGGCGATGCGCACGGCGTTTTCGATCTCCTCGGGCGTCTTCACCAGGCGGATGCCCTTGCCGCCGCCGCCCGCCGATGCCTTGATCAGCAGCGGAAAGCCGATCTCCGGCGCCACCCGCACCGCCTCTGCCGCCTCCACCCGCCCCTCCGTGCCCGGCACCACCGGCACGCCCGCGGCGATCATCGTCCGCCGTGCGTTCACCTTGTCGCCCAGCAGGACGACCGCCTTGGGGTCCGGGCCGATGAAGGTGATGCCGGCGTCGGCGCAGGCCTCCGCGAACTCCGTCCGCTCGCTCAGGAAACCGTAGCCGGGGTGTATGGCGTCGACGCCGGCAGCTTTCGCCACCTCAACGATCTTCGCGTAGTTGAGGTAGCTCTCCAGCGGCGGTCCCTCGCCGATGTGATACGCCTCGTCCGCGTATCGCACGTGCAGCATGTTCCGGTCAACCGTCGAGTAGACGGCCACCGTCGCGATCCCCATGTCGCGGCACGTGCGCATCACGCGCAGCGCGATCTCCCCGCGATTGGCGACCAGGATCTTCTTGAACACGCCCGTCTCCCTCCCGTGAGCAGGGGTTTCTTACCACGGATCGCCGCATGGGGCTATGCCGCAGCGGCCCGCCTCTCGCGGCAGCGCCGCCTACAACGGCCAGCGGTTGCTCACCACCACCTCGATGCCGGCCGTTGCCTTCTGCACCTCGACGTGCGTGCCCCCTGGCCCGCGCCGGTAGTGCAGTGTCACGTGCCCGTTCCCCACCCGCAGCCCCCGCACGTGCACCGAGTTCAGCCAGTATGGCAGCCGCGGGTTGACGATGCGGAGTCGTTTTTCCGGCGCCTCCGCCTTCAACCCAAGGATCGCCTGCGTGATCAGCGGCAGCGCGCCCGCCGCCCACGACTGGGGCCGGCACGCCACCGGGTACGGCACCGGCGTATTGTGCGCCGATCGCACCTCGCCCCCGAACAGCTCCGGCAGCCGGAAGTTGGGGAACGACGTCGCCGCATCGAACAGCGCTGACGCCAGTTCGTTCAGCTCGTCCTCGAACCCGTACATCTTGAACCCCATCGCAGCGATGCTGTTGTCGTGCGGCCAGACCGACCCCACGTGATAGCCGATCGGGTTGAACCGTGGGCTTCCGCTCGCCAGCGTCCGCAGCCCCCAGCCGCTGAAGACATCGTGCTGCATCAGCCGCCCCGTCACCTCCCCCGCGCGCGCCGGGTCGATGATGCCGCACCAGAGCCCGTGCGCCGGGTTCGTCGCGATGCTGGCGACGGGGTGCCGCTGCCCGTCCAGCGCCATCGCGAAGAAGCGCTGATCCTCTAGCCAAAAGTCCTCGTTGAACCGGCGGCGCAACGCCTCCGCCCGCTCGCGGTTCGACGCCGCCAGCCCCTTCTCGCCCAGGCGCTCCAGGATCGGCGCCAGCCGCCGCCGCGCCGCGTACGCGTACGCCTGCGCCTCCGCCAGCGCGATCGGCGGCGTCGCCAGCGCGCCGTCCGCGTGCACCACCGCGTCGTACGAGTCCTTCCAGCCCTGGTTCACCAGCCCCTTCTGGGAATGCTTCTCGTAGGCCAGGTAACCGCCACCAGTCACGTCGCCATACGTGTCCATCCACGTGAGCGCCGCGCGGACCGCGGGCATCAGCTCTCTCGCCAGCTTCAGGTCCGCCGTCCACGCGTAATGCTCCGCGAACGCCATCAGGAACAGCGGCGTGGAATCGATGCTCCCGTAGTACGGCCCGTACGGCAGCTCGCCCGCGCGCGAGAGCTCGTCGAAGCGCAGCTCGTGCAGGATCTTTCCCGGCTCCTCGTCGTGCGTGGGGTCCAGCTTCGTCCCCTGCCACTTCGCCAGCAGCCGCAACGTCGAGCGTGCCAGCTCCGGCCGGTACGCCAGCATCTGCATCGACACGATGCAGCTGTCCCGCCCGAACAGCGCGTCGAACCACGGCGTCCCCGCTGCCGGGTATGCGTCGCCCTCCTCGTTCTCCCCCCACAGCATCCGCACGTCGCTCAGCGACCGCTGGATGACGCGGTTGAAGAACTCGTTGTCTGTCAGGATCTGCGTCGCCGTCGCGCCCCAGCGGCGGTAGTCCTCCGCCACCATGTCGAACCGGCTTACCCCCGACGGGTCCCGCTGCTCGCCGTCGACCGAGATCGTCAGCCGCAGCGTCACGCTCTCCCGTCGCTGCAACGTCACCCGGAACAACATCGATCCCGCGTCCATCGCGATCGGTGTCGTGTCCGCCGCGATCGTCGTATCGCGCTCCCGCCCGTCGATGCCCGTATACCGGTACCGGATGCTGCGCTCGCGCATCTCCGGCGGATGCGGCGTGCCGTGCCGCGCGCGCTCGTACCCGCGCACGTCAAAGATGTCCGCGAAATCCGCTTCAAACTCGTACCGCAGCGCCAGCGTCACCGGGAACGGGTTGAAGTTGCTGATCCGCAGCCGCTCCTCCAGCACGTCCGCCACGGTCCGCTGCCGCCGCAGCTCGATGCTGCCCCGGGCGATGCGCCGGCTGTTGTGCGACATCATGGTCCGGTTCGTCATCACCTGCTCCATGGCGTAGCCCAGCTCCGCCGTGGAGAGCAGCATCACCGGCTCCGCGCCGTTCAGCGAGAATTCGTAGGCCGAAAGATGCCGTGTGTCCGCGTGGTACAGCCCGAACCCCTGCGCGTTGCCCCGCGGCGCGTTCCCCTGCGTGTCGGTGAGGAGAAACGACGAGCGCTCACGTATGACGAGGGCATCGCGGATGTCTTCGATGCCCATCGGCTCGCCCTCGGGGAGGGCGTACCAGTCGTCAGCCTGCTCTGGCTCGTCGGGGATAGGCCGGCTCCTCTGTCAGAGCTGCTTGCCTGTGGGTGCGTGCGCTGCTGCTGTCGGCCGGATTGACAGCCGGTTCTCGACATCGCGCACGCCGTGATGCCAGCGTATCAGGTCTTCGATCGCTCGGCGCTGTACGTCCGTCGCCACGCTGCCCGTCAGCGATGCCACGCCGCCGCGGAACCCAACCTGTACCGCACCCCCCGGGAACCGCGCCGCCCGCTCCACGTAGGCGCTCAGCGAGCGCGCCACCTCAGCATCGGACACGGCCTCGGACTCCAGCTCCAGGCAATCTTCGACCTGCGCCGCATTGCGCGCGCTGCGGGCTGCCCGTCCCACCGCCTGCCGCTCGATCTCGTCCCGCACCGTGCCGTGCAGGCAGATGGCGCCGTCCCGGACATCCACCGTGATCCGCTCCCCCACGCCGTTCGGCAGTCGCGCGAGTTCGCGCGCCACGTCCTGCAGCAGACGCTCGTCCTCGTCAAAGCCGCACTGCGCGATCCGAAGCTCGTTCACCACGGGCAGCCCGGTCGCCTGCTCCGTCAATTCCCCTGCCAGCCGCTTCTGCTCGTACGTCCGCGCAACGCCGTACAGGTGCGCGCATTCGTCCATCACTTCCACGTGCAGGTCGGTGATGTGCAGCCGCGCGAGCAGCCTGCGGACGGAGGCGGCGGTACCGTGGCCAGATGGTCCCGCGCTCATGCGACGACGCTCTCCTCCTCCTCGTCCGGTTCGACTGCCGCGGCGCTCGCCGGCACCCGGAACGTCGCCGGCACGCTCGCCCGCTCGAGCACCTCGTCGTACACACGGAGGTAGTCGCGCGCCATCGTCTCCGGCGAGAACAGCGCTCGCACGCGCTCACGGCAGGCCCGCGGGTTGATCGTCCCTACCATCTCGACCGCATCCGCCATCTCGTCCACCGTATCCACCACGAACCCCGTCTCGCCATGTGCAATCAGCTCGGGCGCACTCCCCCGCCGCAGCGCGATCACTGGCGTGCCGCACGCCATCGCCTCCGGCATCACCAGCCCGAACGGCTCCTCCCAGGTCAAGGGCATCAGCACGCAGTACGCCTTCCGGTACAACTCGCGCTTCTGCTGCGCGTCCGCCTCGCCGAAGAAGACGATCTGCTCGCCGTCGATCAGGTCGCGCATCACTTCATCGAAGAACCGCCGGTCGTACGCGTCCACCTTCCCTGCGATGATCAGCCGCCGTCCCACCTTCCGTGCCACCTGCACCGCCAGGTGCGGGCCTTTCTCCGGCGCCACGCGGCTCAGGAACAGCAGGTCATCGCCCTTGTCCGCCTGGAACGGGAAGCTCTCCACGTCTACGGCGTTGTAGACGTGTCCCATGAAGCGCGCCGCGCCACGTCCCGGCGCCAGGGGCGGCCGCTGCGATCTGCTGATCGTGTTGTACGCCCCCGCGTAACGGTCCCACACGAACTGTGTGTCCGGCGTCGTCAGGCAGTGCAGCGTCGTCAGCATCGGCGTGTCGATGACGTGCGACATCGACATCGGCAGCTCGCCAGCGTGGTTGTGGATGATGTCGCAGTCACGCGCCTCTTTCAGCGCCATGGCGATGTGCATCCAGTCGTACGGGTTCCTGTCGGCCAGCTCCTCGGCGCGCCGCAGGCTCCGGTGGTACGTCGCCAGGTGCGTGGCGCTCGTGTGCGAATCGCCCGATGCCGCGAGGATCACATCGTGGCCCTGCCGCACCAGTTCCTCCGTCAGCAGGCTCACCACGGCTTCCGTGCCGCCGTACGCCGGCGGCGGCACTGCTTCCCATAACGGTGCGAGCTGCAGGATGCGCATGCGCAGATTCTCCGATGTGTACGACGAACCGGCCGCCGGTGCGGTTCGCTCGATTCCTTCAGTTGTGCAGGCACAAGAGCGGCGGGTAGTTGAAGCGGGCCCGCTGTCTTGCGGGATCCCCACGTCCTTGATACCACCAACCGCCCGCGGTTTCAATAGCTGTTCGGCACACCGCGCCCGGTTCAGCTTCGCCACGCTTGTACACTGGTCGCGAATGGACCCCTACGTGCACGACGCCGTCCTCGATATGCTCGCCGCCCGCAACGAGCTGACGTCCGCCCTCTCGCGCTTGACCGAAGGTGACTGGCAGCGCTTCGTCCCCTACGGTGATCGCACCCTGCACGACCTCCTCGCGCACGTCGCCGGATTCGACGGCGCCTGGGCCCAGTCCGCACAGGGCCTGCTCCGCGGCGAAGCCGAACAGCGCCCGCCGCTCTCGGCTGCCGAAGCGCGCGCCGCCCGTGAACGTGCCATCGATCGTGGCCGCGCGCTCGCTCCGCAAGCGCTGCTGGAGGAGATGGAGCGCCGCCGCCTCCTCCTGCTTAGCCTCTACGACCTCCTCGAGCCGCGTCACCTCGCGCTCGCCCTCCGCTCCTTCGGCGATGAGCACAACTCCGTCCGCGAGCGCATCTGGCTCGCCTACCACGACCGTCTCCATGCCGCCGACGTCTCGCGCGCCCTGCGGATGACCTGGCATCCCCAGCGTCTGCGCTTCCGCCCGGAGCTCGCCCCGGCGGTCGAGGCGCTCGCGCCGGACGAAACGCTCTACGTCATCTACAGCGTCGATCCGGTGCTCTGGGAGCGCCCGTCGCCCCTGCCGGGTTGGACCTACCGTCAGCTCCTCGCCCACATCGCCACCGGCGACTGGGTGCTGCAGGGCCACCTCCGTCACATCATCGAGCAGGGCGACGTCGCGCCCTGGCCCGACATCGATGCTGGCAACGCCGATCGCCTCGCCGAGCGCGCCTATACCCCGGCGTCGTCGCTCACCGAGGAGTACCTCTCCATGCGCCACGAGACGCTGCGTCTGCTATCACAGCTGGAGCCGGCACATCTCCGCCTCAATCTCAGCCTCTGGTGGCAGCCGCCGCCCAACGAGCGCAGCCTGCTCGACTACCTGCTCGGGTTTGAGCGCCACGACCGCGCCCACCGCGAGCAACTGCGTGGCGCCATGAAGTACGCGCACGCCCGCGGAGGCGCCTGAGCTATGCCGCTCTTCCGCCGTGCCGCGAAGCCCCCGCCTCCGCCCTCCGTCCCGCTCCCCGCCGGCGAGGAGGTCGACCGCGCCACGGCGGCCCTGTTGCTCCAGGGCAAGGCTGCGATCAAGGGCACGCTGCACATGACGAACCGCCGTCTCGTCTTCGAGGCGAAGTCCGGTGACGCGCGTTGGATGATTGTGCCGTACGCCGAGATCCGCTCTGCCGGACTTCATCGCGCCATGCACGCCCCCGGCGTCCGCGGTCGCTGCCTCGCACTGGAGACCACGAAGGGTGAGCAGGTCTGGTGGTCGTTCGATGAGAAGGCCGAGGAGGCGTGGCTCCCCCTGGTGCAACAGCGCGCCGAGGCGGCTCGCGCCGCCCTCGAAGCAGACGAGCCCGGCTAACGTTCTCCGGCTTCCGCCTCCGCCACGCGCGCCCGGAACCGCCGCACCGCCAGCCGCAGCGACTCCTCCGCGTCGACCCCGCGCTCTCTCGCCAGCGACACGATCGCGAACAGCAGGTCGCCCAGCCCCTCCGCCGTGAGCCCGCCCGCCGCCAGCCGCGCCAGCGCCTCGCCGGGCGCCGGCCCACCGCTGACCTCCGCGCCGATCCCCGCGCCCGCCGCCCGCGATAGCACCGATTGCGCCTGCGCGAGCGCCGGCAGCGCCAGCGGCACCGCATCCAGCACGCCGGCGCCCGGCCGTTCCCCCTTCTTCAACCTCTCCCAGTTCCGCACGACGTCGCTCGCGTCCTCGACCGACACGTCGCCGAACACGTGCGGATGCCGCCGCACCAGCTTCTCCGTGATCCCCCCGAATACGTCCTCGATGGTGAACGCGCCCGCGTCCTCTGCCACCTGTGCGTGCAACACCACCTGCATCAGCAGGTCGCCCAGCTCCTCCGCCAGCCGGTGCGGATCCGCCGTGTCCAGCGCGTCAAGCGCCTCGTACGCCTCCTCCAGCAGGAATCGCTTGAGCGTCTCGTGCGTCTGCTCCAGGTCCCACGGGCAGCCGCCGTCTGGCGAACGCAGCCGCGCCACCACCGCCCGCAGGCCCTCGAATGAGCGCACGTCCTCCGTCAGCGCCAGCGGCGGCACGTAGAGCGACGTCAGGTGGTCGAACACGTCCGCGTGGTCCAGCGCCGCCAGCGCCGTCTCGATGATCCCCGCGTCGTGCGTGCCCGCGCCCCGAACGATGCGCACCACGTGCTCCGCCGGGTACTGCTCCAGCAGCGCCAGCTTCACCTGCGACGCCGCCCGCCGGTCATACACCTGGGCGATCACCGTCGGACGCGCTGGCGCGAGCAGCCGCCGGTGCGCCGCGAACGACAGCGCGTCCAGCACCAACAACCCGTCGGCCAGCGGGTCCAGCCGCAACAGCGGCGCCAGCACGTCGAGGAAGCTGATCCCGGGGATAACCAGGGTCGCCACGCCGGCTGCCGCTGCTCGCTCCAGCAGCGCCCGTACCGTCGCCTCCCCGAACAGCGGGTGCCCGGGCACGGCGTACACCGTGCCCGCCGTGGTTGCCGCCTCCAGCACCCGGGCGACGATCGACTCGTACACCTCGTCGAACGAGGCGCCCCGCTCGTACAGCTCGTCGAAGGATCGATAGTGTGGGCCTTCCGGCAGGCCCGCGACCGCCGGGTGGCGCGCCGTCCGCAGCCACACCTCCGGCGCTGCCGCCAGCGCGGCGCGCGCCTCCACGGTCAGCAGCGCCGCATCGCCCGGGCCCAGCCCCGCGATCGTCAGCCGATGGGTTCCCGTCACGCCGGCAGTATCGCCGCTGGCAGCGGACCACGGAAGATTTGACGCGTGTGATGGCCCCGCGTCGCCGGACAGCGGTACGATGGTCGCATGGGCGAGGGTAGCGCGGCTCCCGGCGGCAATGCGCTTGACAACGGATCGCCGCCGTCAGAGAATGCGGGTGTCGCGGCGGCGGGGCGGCAGAGGGAAACCCACATGGGCTTCGCCCGCATGCTCGCCACGCTCGTCTTCGTTGTCGCGCTCCCCGTCGCGCTCGTCACCACCAACATTCGCATCCTCGTCAACGCCCCGCCCGTCTACAACTACGCCTTCGATCGCTACAACGCCACCGACGCCACCGGCCTCTCCCGCGCCGATCTCAACAGCACGGCCGCCGCGCTCCGCCGCTACTTCAACGACGGAGAGACGACCTTCTACCACACCGTCACGCAGGACGGCTTGCCCGCGTCCGTGTTCAATGCGCGTGAGACGCGCCATATGCAGGACGTGAAACGCCTCCTCACCATCGTCAACCGCGTGCAGGAAGCGACCGTCGTGTATGTGCTCGTCTACGTCGTTGCCTTCTTCATCTGGTCCCGTGAAGGCAACGTGCGCCAGCTCGCCGCCCAGAGCCTCGCCGGACTCGGCGTCGGCGCCCTCGCCGTCGGTGGCATCGCCGCGTTCGCCGCGCTCGGCTTCGACGCCGCCTGGACTCGCTTCCATGAGGTGCTCTTCCGCAACAACGACTGGCAGCTCAACCCGGCCACCGACCACTTGATCCAGATGTTCCCCGAAGGCTTCTGGCGCGACATGACGATCGCGCTCGGCGCCATGTGCGCATTCGAGGCCCTGCTCATCGGTGCCGCCGCCGCCGTCTACCTCATGGGCAGCCGCAACGATCGCCGCCACCTCGCCGCCAGCGTCGATGTCAAGGCATCCAGCACGCAGGCCGCTTGAGAGGTCGCCGCGCGCCGGCCCTATGAGCGCCGCTTGAAGATCGTCGCCGCCGGTCCGTCGTACACCACGGCGTAGCCGCTGTCGCCCCGCAGCGATTGCCGCAGCGCCGCGCAGCACTCGTGCTCGTCGTCGACGATCAGCGCCACCCGTGGCGCGAGCTTCGGCAGGTACACGTAGTCGAACGGGATCCGCGTCGCGTCCGCCCACGCCGCGATGCACGACGCGTCCTTCGATGCGCACTTCTGCGCGTCGTCGTACGCCCGCAGCCGCGCCCGGAACCTTCCACCGCTCTGCCACTCGTACCCCTGCGTCGTCACGACGCTCTGCCGCTGTGCCAGCACCGGGAACCACTCGGATGTGCGGTCCAGCGCCCACTGGTCGCCGCTCACGATCAGGAAGCGCCCCGTCGCCGGCGTGTGCGCCGCCGACCACGCCATCGCCGCACGCTCATCGGCGCCCAGCCCGCTGAGCTGCCGGGGCGTCGACACCATCGCCGTCAGGAAGGCGTACAGCACGACCCCTGCCAGCACTGCCACAGCCGCTCCCGCAGCCGCGCGCTCGCCCGCCCGCGCTGCCGCCCCGCGCCCGCCCGCCATGCTCAGCTCTGGTACCCGCATCGCCAGCGGCACCAGGACGTCGGCTACCGCCACCCCCGCGAGCAACGCCAGCGGCACCGACGCGTCGGTTCCCAACGCCCGGCTGTCCAGCAACGCGATCGCAACGGGCCAGCCGGGAAGCAGGTACCGCCTCCCTGCCACGCACGCCACCGCGCCCAGCCCCCCCAGCGCCATCGTCATCGGGAAGAGCAGTTCGTTCGTGAACCGCAGCTCGATCAGCACGATCACGGGGTTCGTCGATGTTCCGCCCGCCGCCACGAACGCCGAGCCGAACGGCGCGACACCGTGGCGCGCCACCATCAGCGCCAGCCACGGCGACACCATCACGACGGCGCCTACCACCACTGCGACCGACAGCGCGACGCCGCGCCGGCTTCGCCCGTACGCGAGGAAGAACAGCCCGCAGCTGAACGCCGCGAACCACGCCATCTCGATGTGGCTCAGCAGCGCCAGCCCCGCGAAGATCGCCGCCGCTGCCGCGTGCCGCCGCCCGCCGCGCGTGTACATCGCGTGCGCCGCGTACATCGTCAGCAGCGCAAAGAGCAGGCCCGGCGCGCGCGTCACGCCGCCGCCCATGATCATCCACAGGAAGCTCCGCGGCACCAGCGCGAACGCGAACACCGCCGCAATCACAGCCAGGCGCGTTCGCAGCACCTCCCGCGCCAGCAGGAAGAACGCGCCGATCGTCAGCGTGCTCACGGCCAGCGGCACGAACCGCAGCACCGTCGCCAGCCCCATGCCCGTCTCGTCGTTCAGCAGCCCGGAGAGATACAGCCCGAGCGGCGGATAGATGAACGGGAGATGGTCGCCGTTGTACGTCGTCGTTTGTGGCAGCGCGTAGTGCGCGTGCTGGAGATCGCGCACCATCTGGTAGAACAGGCCGCCGTCGTTCAGCGGGAAGTCGGACCCCAGCACGAACCCCGCCCGCACCAGGAACCCAAGCGCCACCGCCCCCGCGATCGCCGCCGCGTACAGCTTCGATGAGATCGCGAGCGCGTCCGCCCGATCGTCTTCGTCCCCGACCACGCGGAGCTGTGGATGGCGCGCGGGCGCGGCATGCTGTCGGCGAGTGAGCACGGTTGGCATCCCCGCGAAGTATCGGCACGCACGCGCGCGACGCGGAGCGCCGGTGCCGGTCTTGGTGCCAGCCCTGGGGAGATCGCGTAGGGGTTATCGGCGCTACTTGCGCAGTTCGACGGGTATGTACGTGAACGGCACGGGTTCGCGGTCCGGGCGGTAGGCCCGCGCGAGCTCGTACCTCAGCCATCCGTTCGCCTCGTCAAGCCAGGCGAGCGGCGCCGCGCAGCCCCGGAGGTCGCGCCGGTTCGCTTCCTTCCGCAGTTCGTTCAGCGTGTCCGTCAGGTCGTTGGCGAGTTCAGCGAGGCGGTCCATCGGTGCCTCCTTGCACTGGTGACGGTCGATGATAACGCCGCCCCTCGTCCTGCTCCAAGAGCCGCGTCCAATGAACATGTTAAGATCCTGCATCATCGGACCGATCTCACACCCCCCGCCGACACCTTTCCGAAACGCATGGGACGCCGCCGCCTGATCGGCTACGATGCAGATCGCCAGTACCCGCACATCGGAAGGCCCACGATGAGTCTCGACCTGCACGCCGGCGCCGACGTCTTCAGCCGCGACGGCCACAAGCTCGGCACGCTCAGCCGTGTCGTCGTCAACAAAGACTCCCTTAAGCTCACCCACGTCGTCGTCGATACCGGCGTCCTCCGCAGCGGCAAGCCCCTCTGGGAGGGCGGCTGGTCCCTGCCACACGATCGCGTCATCTCGCTCGGTGCCCTCGGCAGCGTCACGCCCGCACGCATCGAGCTCACCATGACCGCCGACGAGTTCCGCGACCACTCCGTCAACTACGACACCGAGGTGTGGAAGCCGATGCCCGACCTCAAGCCCGGCAAGCTTGATGCGTCTGACATCGCGCGCTTCACCTCGTCCATCCCCGGCGAGCCCGGCGCGTTCGTCGTGTCTGATGTCCTGGCGAAGTCGCCCGAGGACGTCGATATCCAGAAGGACACGCCCGTCTGGCGATTGAATCCCCACCAGAAGGTCGGCGAAGTCGAACGCGCCCTCTTCGACGACGCCACCGGCAAGATGACCAGCCTCGTCATCCGCCGCGGCTTCCTCTTTACCTACGACGTCGTCCTCCCGGCGCGCTACATCTCCGACGTGATCGAGACACCGGACGGCCTCGTCCTCGTCGACATGACCGATGACGAGGTTGAGAGCCTCAATGTCTATGAAGAGGCGCAGGAAGGCTAGCCCGCCCGTGCCCGCCGCCGCCTCCGCCGGCGTCCCCTGCCGCCTCATCGCGCACGTTGTCCGGATCGACGGGCCGTGACCCCCGGCGCCCGCCCGCCGCTCCGCGCTCGCGACCGCCTCCTCCCGCTCGGCCGCCGCACCTACGTCATGGCGATCCTCAACCTCACCGACGATTCGTTCTCCGGCGACGGCACCGGCGCCGACCTCGACGCCGCCGTCCGCCGCGCCGCCGCCGCCGCCGCCGAGGGAGCTGACATCATCGACGTCGGCGCCGAGAGCGCCCGCGCCGACGTCCCCGTGCGTGAGCCCGACGAGGAGGCGCAACTCGTCGGCGAAGCCGTCCGGCGCATCGCCGCGGAAGTCGACCTCACCGTCTCCGCCGACACCTACAAGCGTCCCGTCGCTGAGGCCGCCCTCCAGGCCGGCGCCCGCATCATCAACGACATCGGCGGCTTCATGTACGACACCGGCACCGCCGAGGCCGCCGCGCGGTACGGCGCCGCGCTCGTCATCAACTACACCTACGAGCGCCCGAAGGTCCGCCCCGCCGCACCGCCTCGCTACGACGACCTGATCGCCGCGCACCTGGAGTTCTTGCGCTCCCGCACCGCCACCGCCCGCGAGTGCGGCGTCGCCGCGGAATCGATCATCCTCGACCCCGGCATCGCCTTCGGCAAGTCCCACGATGAGGATCTGGAGGTACTGCGGCGGCTCGGCGACTTCCGCGCGCTCGGCCTGCCCCTGCTCGTCGCCGCCTCGCGCAAGCACTTCATGGGCAGCGTCACCGCCCTTCCGCCCGACCAGCGCGACGAGGCTACCGCCGCCGTCACCGCGCTCAACATCGCCTACGGCGCCGACATCGTCCGCGTCCACGACGTGCGTACCACCGTGCGCGCCGCCCGCATCGCCGATGCCATCGTCCGCGGCCATCCCGGCGACTTCGCCGCGACGCCGGAGTCGTGGCCCTGGTGGTCCCAGGCCCAGCCCATCGCCGGCACCACCATCACGCGGGAGCGCACCTGAACCAGGCGCTGCGGCGCCCCGCCCGACTGCTCGCTAAGAAATTGGCCGCCGTCGCGGGCTGGGCTACCGCCTCCGACATCGAACATCGAACGTCAAACATCCAACATCCGCCCCGCGCCAGCACCGTCCTCCGCCCCGCACACCCGTCCCGGCCCGTCCGGCCGTGGATCACGAACCCCTACGTCCCCGCCAGCTTCCGCACCACCGGCGCCAGCGCCTCGAACGCCTCGCCCGAGATGGCGATGTACGAGAACCCGAACAGCTCCCGCCGCCGCTGCAGGTCCTCCACCATCTGCTCCACGCTGCCGATGAGCAGGTGCGGCGCCACCCCCACCTCCGCCGCCGTCACGCCGAACCGCGGCGCCAGCCGCTCCGCCAGCGACGCCCGGTCGTCCGTCACGAACGCCCCGAACACCGTCACGTTCAGCTCGATCTCCTCGAACCGCGCCCCCGCCGCCTCCCGGATCCAGGCGATCTTCTCCTTCGTCGCCTCGATCCCCCCGGTTGCCATCACCGCCGCGTTCACCACGCCCTCCGTCAGCGTGAAGTTCACGCCGATGATGTCCGCTACCCGCGCGGCGTACCGCAGCACCCGCTTCCCCCCGCCGCCGATCAGCAGCGGCGGGTGCGGCTTCTGCACCGGCTTCGGCGTGCCGTTCATGTGCACGTTGTAGTACGTGCCATCGAACGCTACCGGCTCGTCCGACATCAGCCCCTTGATCACGCGCACCGCCTCCTGCAGCCGCGAGATCCGCACGCCCGGTGCGTCGTACGCCATCCCCGCGCCGCGGTAGTCGGACTCCATCCACCCCGCTCCGATCCCCACCTCCAGCCGCCCGCCGGACAGCACGTCGATCGTCGCCAGCTCCTTCGCCAGCACCACCGGGTGCTTGTAGTCGTTGTCCAGTACCAGCCCCCCGATGCGCAGCGTCGTCGTCGCGTCCGCCGCCGCCATCATCGCCGGCATCGGCGCCAGTTGGTCGTCGAAGTGGTCCGGGATGAACAGCGTCGAGTACCCGAGCTCCTCGATCTTGCGCGCCTTCGCCGCCCACTCCCCCGCCGACCCCCCGCGCGAGGTCTGCACCCCGAACCGGAACTTGTGCTTGCTGCCCATTGTCTCCGCTCCTCGCTTCCGTTGTCTTGTGCCGCTGCGGCAACGTCGCCAGTACCAGCGCTACCGCCCGCCGCTCAACGTCGCCTTGCCGTCGCTCAACTGCACGGCGACGCTGTGGTCCAGCGTCACCTGCCGCGATTGGTGGTCGATGATCCGCGTGACCAGCCCGCGGAACGGCCCCGTCACGAACGACGGCAGCCCGCCGATGCGGATCGAGTCGATGTGCGTCTGCGGGTGTGCCCCCGAAAGGTCGACGCTGCCCCGCACGCGCACCGCTACGTCCCCGCCGAACGGCGCCGAGATGTCGCCGCTCACCTCCGCCCCGCCGTTCACGAAGCACAACCGCGCGTTCTTCACCGGCGCCCGATTCCCCGAGAGGAACTGCCGCAGCCGCGCCGTCGCCTCGTCGTCGCTGACCGTCAGCGTCGCCGCCCGCCCCGCCGAGAGCTGCCGCTCGAACGCCGTCCACTGCTGGCTGTACTGGTCAGCCAGCGAAGCGTTCGCCGCAAGCGGACGTCCGTTGCCGCACGCGCCCGGGCTGCCCTGGAACGTCAGCAGGAGCGCCGTCCCGATAATCACGAGCGGCGCAATGACGATGATGAACGGCAACAGGCAGAACACCCGCAGCATCGCCGCTCAGCCCGCGACCGTGAACTGCTTGACGATGAAGTTGTCGATGTCCGACGGCGTCACGCACTTGACGTTGTACGTTCCCGGCGCATCGATCTTGAAGTCGAACGCGTACGTGCTCGCCACCGGAGTCGCCGTCGGTCCGCCGTCCGCCAGCGCCGCCACCGTCGCCGTCGCCAGCGTCCGCAGCGCCGTCGAGCTGCGCCGCAGCTCGCACGAGATCGGCACGTTCACCGGATAGTGCTGCGCGATCGCGACATGCGCCGTGATCGTCGATCCCGCGCGCAGGTCGCCGCTGATCGTCACCTTCTTGAAGAACTCCGTCCCCGGCGGCGGGTCGGAGAACCGCACGCCGCAGCCCACAAGGAGCGCGCACGACACGGCCAGCAGCAGCGGCAGGGCGAATCTCACGTCGCCCCATCCTAGTCGCCGCACCATCGCCTGACAAGCACGGGGGCGCGAGGTCTTCACTGCCGTGATCGACCACCCCATCCGTGAAACCTGTGCAATCTGTGGTTCCCGCCCCCCCAACGGCGCCCTCGATCCCGATGCGCTACCATGAACAACCGCCGCGCCACGCGGCCCGCCACGCGAAAGGACGGACACCAGGACATGCAGGAGCTCCGCGATCGCCTCAACGCGCTTCGGGAACGCATCGCGCATGTCATGGTGCGTCTTTGACATCGTCGGCCTCGAAGCCGAAACCGCCTCGCTCGAGGCGCAGTCCGCCGCGCCCGCCTTCTGGGACGAGCAGCAGACCGCCCAGGACGTGATGCGCCGCCTCTCCGCCGTGCGCGCCCGCGCCGCCACCTGGCGCGGCCTCGAAGCGCAGGTGCGCGACCTCCTCGAACTCATCGACCTCGCCGCCGCCGAGGCCGACGAGGCCACCGCCGCCGACATCGAGCGTGACACCACCGCCCTCGAGAAGCAGCTCGACGACCTCGAGTTCGAGCTCACCTTCGCCGGTCCCTACGACGACCGAAACGCCATCCTCGCCATCCACGCCGGCGCTGGCGGCACCGAGTCACAGGACTGGGCCGAGATGCTCCTCCGCATGTACCTCCGCTGGTGCGAGGCCCGCCGCTTCCAGGCCGAGGTGATCGACCTCATGCCCGGCGAAGAGGCCGGCATCAAGAGCGCTACCGTCGAGATCCAGGGTGAGCACGCCTACGGTTACCTGAAGAGCGAGCGCGGCGTCCACCGCCTCGTCCGCCTCTCCCCCTTCGATTCCGAGAACCGCCGCCACACGTCATTCGCCCTTGTCGAAGTGCTGCCCGAAGCCGGCGACGCCCACGAGATCAAGATCAGCCCCGACGATCTGCGCGTCGACGTCTACCGCGCCAGCGGCCACGGCGGCCAGAATGTCCAGAAGAACTCCACCGCCATCCGCATCACCCACCTCCCCACCGGCATCGTCGTTACCTGCCAGAACGAGCGCTCCCAGCACCGCAATCGCGAGGCCGCCATGCGCGTCCTCGAAGCCCGCCTCATCGAGATCGAGCTGCGCCGCCAGGCCGAGGAGCAGGCCCGCCTCAAGGGTGAGCACGTCAGCGCCGGCTGGTCGAATCAGATCCGCAGCTACGTCCTCCACCCCTACAAGATGGTCAAGGACCACCGCACCGGCTACGAGACCAGCGACGCGTTCGGCGTCCTCGAAGGCAACCTCGATGGCGCCATCAAGGCCTACCTTCAGACCACCGTGGGGTCGCATGAGGCGTAGCCTCGCCGTCGTGCTGTTCGCGGTCGCGGCGTCCCTCGCCGCCTCCGCGGTCGCGCGCGTCCCGCGCGCCGCCGCCCAGCAGCCGATCACCGTCGTCTCCGAGGCGCCGGAGAACGACTACCCGCAAGGCGTCACGTTTAGGATCACCGTCGCGTCACCCGCCCCCCTGAAGGAGGCGCGCCTCCTCTACCAGCTCGCCCCGGACGGCGTTGGTGCCACCGCCGTCGCCACCTGCACCGGCGACGCCACCGTGAGTTGCACCTTCCAGCTCGTCAGCGGCCGCGGCATCTTCATCATCCCCGGCGCCGAGATCACCTACCACTGGGAGATCACGAACACCGCCGGCATCCACCTCGCCACGCCCCCGAAGGTCTACGTGCACCAGGACACGCGCTTCACCTTCAAGACGCTCAAAGAGGGCAACGTCACGCTCTACTATCACGCCGGCACCCAGGCCGATGCTCAGGCCGTGCTCGACGCGGCCGCGCAGACCATCCAGAAGATCGGCCAGCTCGAAGCCACGCAGGTGATCTTCCCCGTGAAGGTCTTCCTCTACCAGACCGCCGCGGAGATGCAGCCCTCGATCGCATCGGGCAGCACCGGCCGCGGCGTTATCGTGCTCGGCGAAGTCGTCTATTCGGACACCGCCATGGTCTCCGCCGACAGGTCCCCGCTCGATATCACCCGCCACGAGGTCGCCCACATCGTCACCGACCAGGCGACGAAAGGCCCATACGGGATCGCGTCCTGGCTCAACGAGGGGATCTCCGTCTACGCCCAGGACACCCCGCTCGCCAGCCACGCTGACGCCCTGCGCACCGCCATCGAAACAGACACCGCGCTCTCGCTCACCCAGCTCAGCTCGCCCGCCACCGGCGCCGCCAGCGACACCGTCAGCCTCTTCTACGGAGAGTCCGGCTCCATCGTCAAGTACCTCGTCGATACTTACGGCCCGGAGAAGTTCGCCCGGCTCCTCAAGACCTTCAAGGACGGCTCCACGCCCGACAACGCATTCCAGACCGTCTACGGCTTCGACACCCTCGGCCTCGAGAACCACTGGCGCCAGTCCGTCGGCCTGCCCCCGCGCGCCGCCGTCCCCACCTCCACCCCCGCTCCGGCGAGCCAGGCCGCCGCGGCCGCGACGCCGCCCGCGTCCTCCGGCTCTGCCACCGCATCCACCACGGCCTCGAGCGGCGTGGACCGCATCGCGGTCGCGATCATCGCTGGCATGATCGTGCTCGTCGCGGTCGCTGCCGCCGCCGCGATCGTCGCCGTGCGCCGCCGTATCTAACCCGCGTTACACGTCCGCCACGAAGCACCCGGCGCTCTTCGCCACCCGTAGCACCCCGTCGCGCTCGATGATCTCCTTGATCCGGCGCTCCATCGCTCCCAGCAGCAGCGGGCGGTGACTCCCGTCCGCAGGCCGTCGCTCGATCCCGTCGATCCGATAACTCGCGTAGAACCGCAGCGCCGGCGCCGCCTCGCGGAAGACCAGCGCGTCCCGCCGCTCGAACACCCGCGCCCCGGGAAACACCGCCCGCACCAGCGCCACGTCGTCCAGCGTGAACCGCTCCGCGTCCGCCGCCTCGAAGCCTACGTCGCGTGCCGCCGCGCGGTGCAGCACGTGCAGCGCTGCATAGTTGCCCGCCGCGTTCGTCGCCAGCACCGCCCTGCCGCGCCGCTTCAACACGCGCCGCATCTCACGGAGCGCCCCCTCCCGGTCCGGCACGTGGTACAGCATGTGGTTCGCCATCACCCGCTCGACGCTCGCCTCCCGCAACGGCAGCGCCTGCGCGTCCGCTACCGCCACGGCGACCGCCCCGCCCATCCGACGCCCGCTCGCCAGCGCCTCGCGCGCCATGCCGCGCGACAGGTCCGTCGCCACGATGCGTCCGCCCCGCTCCACGATCGCCGCGTGGTACGCCCCGGGCCCGCAGCCGATGTCCGCCACCAGCATGCCTCGCTCGAACGCCACGTGGCCGATCAGCCAGTCGCGGAACGTCCCCTGCTGCTCGCTGTATCGTTCATGCGTCTCGAGGCGCGCCCAGAGCTTCTCCGCGTCGCCGTACTGGTACGCCAGGTACGCGAAGTCAACGCTGTCGCCCGCCACGCCTCAGCGGTCCGTGTCCGCCGTGCCGCGCCCGCCCGATGGCCCTCGGCCAAGGTCGATCGCCTGCACCGTCTGCTGCGGCGGATTGTCGTACAGCCCGGGACGAAAGTTGTACAACGCCTGCGTGCTCCGCCCGGCGTCCAGCGTGTAGTAGATGCGCATCTCCTGCGACAGGTACTTCTGGAAGACGTCGTACTTCAGCAGCCACACGTACGTCACCTGCCGCAGGGGGTCAACCGCCATCCCCTCGTCCGTGAGCTGGCTGATCGCCGACTTGTCCTTCGCCAGGATCCCCAGCTGCAGCCGGTTGCGATTCAGGTACGCGAACTGCGGATACGAGAACCCGATCATCACCACGCTCCGTGGCGGGATCGCGCGCTGCTCCAGGTCGTGCGTGAACGTGAGCTGCGCCCGCATCGTGTCCCGGTTCGCCAGCAGCATCCCCTGCCCCACCCGCACCTTCGTGATCGAGGACAGCGCCACCTGGTGGTTTGTCGTCGTAAAGTCCACGAAGTTCGCCAGCAACAGCACGGAGATCACGCCCGCCAGCACCGCCGTCTTGAAGTACCGCCCGATCAGCAGGAAGGCGAACGGGTACAAGGGCAGCAGGTACGCCGCCTCGTGCGGCAGCCGAAAAAAGATGATCGCGTACAGCACCACCGCCAGCGACCAGAACATCACGTCCTTGTCCCGCACGATGTCGCCCGGCAGCTTCGCCAGTCGCCGCAGCGAAAGCACCACGCCGATCCCCAGCGCCAACGCCCCCGCCAGCCCCAGCGAGTCCTTCGCCAGCAAGCGGATCACCGTCCGGTACCCCACCTTCGCGTCGTAGAACGTCAGGAAGCTGGGCCCGTACCGCCAGACGATCGGCAGGAACGCCACCATCGGCACGAACACGCTCCACACGATGAGGTCGCGCAGCTCCCCCCGCTTCCCGTCGCGCCACAGGTACACGATCGCCGGCAGCAGCATCGCCGCCGACGGCAAGCGCGAGCCGATCGCCAGCCCCAGCATCACGCCCGCGAGCGACGTGTGCCGTTGCAACAGGAAGTAGTACGAGCCCAGGATGAACGTCAGCGCCCACGCGTAGTCCATCGTGTTCATCGTGTTGATCCAGATCAGCGGCTGGAACGCGAACCCCACGACGAGCAGCGCCGGGTTCGGCAGCCCCAGCTTCCGCACGATCTGCGCGAAGAACCACAGCCCCAGCAGCGACACCGCGATCGTCAGCGAGTTGCTGGCCACCCAGCCGCCCTTGATCACCGTCGCGAATCCCAGCTCCGCCACCGGATAGCCCGGCAGCCGCGACGGGTAGAACTCGTGGCGATCCCACAGCCACCAGCCGCTCAGCGCGATCCGCCACGCGTCCGGCTTCGTCCCGAACCCGTCGTTGATGAACGGCGCCCGCCCCGCCACGTACGCCAGCGCCAGCACCGCGAACGCAAACGGCCGCGTCAGGTCGCACGAGAGCGCACGCTGGAACGCGCTCGTCGCGACATCGCCGGAGGGTGCGTTTGGGCCCGGGGCCTGGTCGCTCGTCGTCATCGTCGGGGGATTGGGGTTCGCTGTGCTGCCGCGCTCACTGTCGGCGCCGAGCGTCTCGCCCGCTGGCGCCTGTCGTCGATCATCCCTGCCGTCACCGGCACCTCCGCCCGTGCCCGCCCGCGCGTCGCGCTCGCCACCACCGCACTGTACCCGCGCCGCGCCCTAACGCATACGCTCGGATGCCCGGCGTGAGCGACATAACGTTTTGACCGCGCCCCTCTACGCGTGGGCGTCGCCGGACGTGCGCCGCCACACCGTGGCCACCCGCTGCACAGCCGTCAGGTGCGACAGCACGGCCAGCACCCACAGCGCCCACAGCACCACCCCATGGCCGATCACCAGCGCGCCCCCCAGCACGATCACCCGCTCGGCCCGCGTGAACAGCCCCTCGCGCAGCGTCAACCCCACGCCTTCCGCTCGCGCCCGCACGTAGCTCACCATGATCGAACCGACGATCGCCGCGTAGCACAGCACGATCTCCGCCGTGTGGCCGCCTGCCTGCGTGTAGTGAAACAGCAGCCCGCCCAGCACCGCCGCCTCCGACAGCCGGTCCAGCACCGAGTCGAACACCGCGCCGAACGTCGTGACCGTACCCGTCTTCCGTGCCAGCGCCCCGTCCAGCAGGTCAAGCGCGCTGAACAGCAGCATCACCGCGCCCGCCCACAACAGGTGGCCCCCCGCCGCCAGCGCCCCCGCCGCCACGTTCCCGCCGAATCCGGCCGCCGAGATCATGTTCGGCGTCACGCCCAGCGCCGCTAACGGCGAGACGATCGGGTCGGTGATGCGGCTGGAAACCTTGTGCGGGACGAGCGTGAAGGACGGCAAGCGGCCCCCGTCGGCTGCGCTGGTGTGTGTTGTGTCAGGAGACTATACCGCCTGTGACGCGGCCGAATGCGCGCTCAGCCCGCCGGCACGCCGTCCGGCGCATCGATGAAGTAGCGCACACGCTCCTTCTTGTACTCGCGCGCGCTCCACAGGATCGCGTAGTCGTCCACGCCCACGCGCTGTGCCAGCTCCGCGACGATCGCCGCCACGTCCGCCCGCGTCTCGCAGTGCACCATCGAAAACAGCGGGTACGGCCAGTCCGGGAACGTCGGCCGCCAGTAGCAGTGGCTCACGCGCGTGTCCGCCGCCAGCAACTCCCCCACCTCTTCGATGCGCTCCTCCGGCACCCGCCAGCACGCCATCCCGTTCGCGCTGAAGCCCGCCTCCTGGTGCCGCAGTACCGCCGCCATCCGCCGCAGGATGCCGTCGTCCTCCAACCCCCGCAGCCGTGCGACGAGCGCCGCCTCGCTCATCCCCAGCGCGCGCGCCGCGTCTGTCCACGGACGGCTCACCAGCGGCAGATCGTCCTGGCAGACCCGGATGATTGCGCGCTCGTCCGGCGTCAGCTCCCGCCGCGGAGCCCGCGCCTTCTCTTCGCGCGGCCGCGAGTCCGTCGCCTTGCCCACCATGTCGTACTCGACGGCGATCTTGAACAGCCGGAGCGCCGGCAACACGTGGTACGTCGTCGCCCCCGCGCGCCGCGCCAGTCCCGCGACCGTCGCATCGAAGTCCTGCTCCCGCGGGATCGCCAGCACCGCCCACAGGTTGAAGCGGTGCTCCCGCGCGTAGTTGTGGCTCACCCCGTGGTGCGCGCTGACCACCGCCGCCGCTTCGTCCAGCCGCGCCGGGTCGATCGCGAAGGCGATCAACGCGCTCTTGTAGCCGATCCGGAACACGTCGAAGATCGGGCTCACCTGCCGCAGCACACCCGCCTCCCGGAGCGCCCGCGCCCGCCGCAGCAACTCCTCCTCCGTCACGCCGATCTCGTCCGCGATCGGCGCGAACGGCTGCTCGCTCAGCCGCAGCGAGCCCTGCAGGGCGTTGAGGATGCGCCGGTCGGTCAGGTCCAGTTCCGCCATCCTACGAGTAGCGCTCCTCTGTCCACGGATCGCCGTGGTGATGGTAGCCGTACATCTCCCAGAAGCCCGGCTGGGCGCTCTCCATGAAGACCAGGCCGCGCACCCACTTGGCGCTCTTCCAGAAGTACAGCTTCGGCACCACCAGCCGCAGCGGCCAGCCGTGATCCTTCGCCAGCGGCTCGCCGTTGTGCCGGTGCGCGAAGATCACGTCGTCGCCCATCAACTCCGCGAGCGGCACGTTCGTCGTGTAGCCGCCGTGGCTGTGCACCATCACGTGCGTCCCGGACGGCTTCGGCTTCAGCTGCTGCATCAGGTCGGTGAACCGCACCCCTGTCCAGTCGTTGTCGAACTTGCTCCAGCGCGTCACGCAGTGGATGTCCGAGCGGATCGTCGTCTGCGGCAGCGCCAGGAACTCGTCCCACGTAAAGTGCGTCTCTTCCTCCACCAGCCCCACCACCGAGAACTTCCACGTCGCCAGGTCGATCGAAGGGACGCCCCCGTAATGCAGCACCGGCCAGCCGTCGGTCAGCTTCTGCCCCGGCGGCAGCCGATCACCGTGGCGCTCACGGTCCTCGCGCGCGCGCCGGTTGAACACGTCCAGCGCCATGGTTCACAGCCCCTCGCGACGGATGTGGATCCGACTATCACCGCAGGATATCACGCTGTATCCCGCGGATTGTGGGCAATCCTCCATGCGCCTGTCGCCGGCACCGCCTCAGCCTGGACGCGCCGTCGGACAGCTACCGCCGCGAAGAAGAGGACGTAGGGCGGACGATGCTCGCCCTGTTCGATGAGTCGCACGCCGGTGGCTCACCGTGTTGCCACGCAGATCACGTTCGCGTGCTTGACAAGCTCGGCGTCCGTCGTGACGCACGGCAGTTCGCCTGTGCCTAGCGGCTGCTCCAGCGACGTGTAGAAGCGCGCCGTCGTCCCGTCCGACGAATACCAGTAGTTGTAGCCGTTGCCCACGGGGTCGCTCGGTACCACGCCGCCCGGCAGGTAGCTCGCGAACTTGCAGCCCTGGTCCAGGTTCTTGTACGTGCACAGGCTCTGCACGTGCCCATCCGTCGAAGGCAGGCTGCCCTTGTCCGTCTTGTACTTCGCCGCCGCGTCCACCAGCAGCAGCAGGTCCAGCCTCCGCCGCTGGTCGCGCTCCGCCGGCGTCCCCCTCGCTCCTGGCGCCACTGTCGGCGCCTGCGCCGGCCGCCCCACGGCCGTCGGCTGGCCCGCCGGCGTCGCTGTCGGCGCGATGTACGCGTTGCGCACCGGCGTGCCGATCGCTCCGATCGGCGGCGCCGGCCTCGCTTCGCCCCCCGTCGTCAGGTCCAGCCACGCCACCCCCGCCAGCGCGATCGCCAGCAGCCCCACGGGCAATGCCACGTTCAGTCTGATCCGCATCCAGCCCGTCTCCGGTGTGCCAGGCGTTGGCCGTCACTATAGCAATCCGGCGCATCCGGCCAGCCCGCCGGCCGCCCGCACTTAGCTACCGTCCTGCTCCGTGCCCGACAGCTGGTACGGCACCTCCGTCACCACCGTGTTCCGCCGGTCCAGCAGTGCGTTCCGCAGCCGCCGCGCTGATTGATTGTGCAGGAACCGCTGCCACGGCCACGCCGTTCGGAACTCCGGCAGCACCACCGTCACGTAGCTGCCCGGCTCCACTCGATCGATCGCGTCGATGTACGACAATACCGGCGCCACGAACGACCGGTACGGCGAGTCGATCAGCACCATCGGCACGTCCAGCACCGTCGCCTCCCACGCCGTCCTCAGCCGCTGGCCCTCTTCCACGTCGTCCGTGATGTGCAGCGCCGTCACGTTCTGCGAGATCGTGCGCGCATAGTCCACAACCCGCAGCACAGCGCGGTTCATCTCGTCCACCGGTACCAGCACCACGTGCCGGTGCCGCGTGCTCACCTCCACGATCCCGCCGCTTGGCAACTCCAGCTTTCGCTCGACGCCCGTGTAGTGCCGGTAGATCGAGAAGAAGGCGATCGCCAGCCCCAGCATTGCCAGCATCGAGATCCACGCACCCTCGTTGAACTTCGTCCCCCCGACGATCAACGCCACGATCGCCGTCGCCACCGCGCCCACCGCGTTGATCACCATGCTCCTCCGCCAGCCCCGCTCCCGGAGCCGCAGCCAGTGCACCACCATCCCGCTCTGGGATAGCGTGAACGACACGAACACCCCGAACGCGTACAGCGGGATCAGCTTGTCGACGTCCGCCTTGAACACCGCCAGCAGCACCGATGCCATGACGCCCAGCACGATGATCCCGTTCGAAAACGCCAGCCGGTCGCCCCGGAAGGTGAACTGGTGCGGCAAGAAGCGGTCCCGCGCCAGGATCGAGCCCAGCCGTGGGAAGTCGGCGTAGCTCGTGTTCGCCGCCAGGATCAGGATCAGCGCCGTCGTCACCTGCACGCCGTAGAACATCGGCGTGTGCCCGAACACAGTCTGTGCCACCTGCGCCGGCGCCGATACCTGGTCCGAGTGTTGCACGCCCAGCTGGTGCGCCAGGATCGTCAGCCCGATGAAGAACGTCCCCAGGATGATCGCCATCCACATCAACGTCGTCGCCGCATTGCGCGATGCCGGCTTCTTGAACGCCGGGATCCCGTTCGAGATCGCCTCCACTCCCGTCAGCGCCGCCGATCCCGATGCGAACGCCCGCAACACGATGAACCACGAGAGTGTCGCCGTCCCCGCCGGATGCAGCGCGTCCGGCACCGGCGCCTTCAGCCCGGGGTCGATCGCCAGCCGCACGAAACCGCCGATCAGCAGCGCCGCGAACGCGAAGATGAACAGGTACGTCGGAATGGCGAAGATCGTCCCGGACTCGCGGATCCCCCGCAGGTTCAGCAGCGTGATGATCGCCACCATGACGATCGAGATCTCCACGCCAAGGTGCCGCAGCTCCGGCACCGCCGACGTGATCGCGAACACCCCCGCCGCGATCGACACCGACACGGTCAGGATGTAGTCCACCGAGAGCGCCGCCGCCGCCGTCAGCCCCGGCACGTCCCCCAGGTTCTCCCGCGCCACGATGTACGCGCCGCCCCCGCTCGGGTACGCACGGATCGTCTGCCGGTACGAGAACGTCACGATCGCCAGCAGCGCGCCGATCGCCAGCGCGATCTCGATCGAGTGCGTCAGCGCGCCCGTGCCCGCCGCCACCAGGACCAACAGGATCTCGTCCGTCGCGTACGCGCTCGATGACAGCGCGTCGGAGGAGAACACCGCCAGCGCCTTCAGCTTCGAAAGCCGCTGCTCATCCGCATCTTCGGACGAGATCGGCGACCCGACCGCCAGGCGGCGCACGCCTCGCCAGAACCGCTGCGCGCCCGTACGCGGCGCCGTCGCCCGGTCCGTCGCCCGGAACGTGCCCTCGTCCGCGCCACGCTCGAAATGCCGCTCGCCGCTGCGGACCCGCCGCGCGAAGCGCGATCCGGGCTTGGCCCCCCGCACGATCTCCGTCGTCTCGACGTCCGGCGCGGAACGCCGCGGCACGCGGACGCGCGCGTGGCGTTCGTCGTCAGGCGGTTCCGGCGGCCCTACGTCCTGCGCCATGGACTGCCCCCCCGGCGCCGTCTCGCCGGGGTCGCCGGCCGGCATTGCATCGCGATCAGCGTCGTCTCGCCCTCGATACGTGCATCGTCGCGTGATCGTAGCGTGCGCCGACACGCCGGTAAAGCAGCGCCGAAACGCCTGTGGTAGGATGGCGCAACATGATCGTCACAACCGCTCCAAAGGTGCGCACAACCCGCGGTCCATCACCGCGGGGCGCTATCGGCCGCCTCTCACTTCCCCGATAGGCAAGGCCGCATCGCCGCTGGCATACTGGCGGCGCACCCAGGAGCAGCATCCCATGACCGTCGAACTCTACGACACCACCCTCCGCGACGGCGCCCAGATGGAAGGCATGTCCCTCTCCGTCGAGGACAAGCTCAAGGTCGCCCGCAAGCTCGATGAGCTCGGCGTCCACTTCATCGAGGGCGGCTGGCCCGGCAGCAACCCCAAGGACGCCGAATTCTTCGCCCGCGCCCGCTCCATCAACTTCCAGCACGCCCGCCTCGCCGCCTTCGGCTCCACCCGCCGCGCCGGTGGCGACGCCCCCTCGGACCCCAACCTCCGTGCACTCGTCGATGCCCGTACCCCCGTCGTCACGCTCGTCGGCAAGACCAACGACCTCCACGTCCGCAAGGTGCTCGAGACAACGCTCGAGGAAAACCTTGCGATGATCGCCGACTCCGTCCGCTACATGGCCGCCAACGGCCGCACCGTCTTCTTCGATGCCGAGCACTTCTTCGACGGCTTCCTCTCCGATCCCGCCTACGCCCTCCGCTGCCTCCAGGCGGCCGCCACCGCCGGCGCCAGCCGCCTCGTCCTCTGCGACACCAATGGCGGCATGACCACCGACCAGCTCGTCGCCGCCATCCGCGCCGTCCAGGCTGAGA
Organism: Dehalococcoidia bacterium; assembly: GCA_035632115.1. Taxonomy (GTDB): domain Bacteria; phylum Chloroflexota; class Dehalococcoidia; order DSTF01; family JACRBR01; genus DASQHL01. The sequence goes on from DASQHL010000079.1 coordinate 47,169, forward strand.
CCGACGTCCCCCTCGGCATCCACACCCACAACGACGCCGACCTCGCCGTCGCCAACTCGCTCGCCGCCGTCCGTGAAGGCGTCCGCCAGGTCCAGGCTTGCGTCAACGGCTACGGCGAACGATGCGGCAACGCCAACCTCATCAGCATCATCGCCAACCTCAAGCTCAAGATGGGCGTCGATGTCGTCTCCGGCGAGCAGCTCGCCATGCTCACTGAGGTCAGCCACTACGTCAGTGAAGTCGTCAACATGGTGCCAAACCCCTACCAGCCCTACGTCGGCACCAGCGCCTTCACCCACAAGGGCGGCCTGCACGTCGCCGCCGTCCTCAAGACCGACGCCAGCTATCAGCACGTCTCGCCCGCCCTCGTCGGCAACGAGCGCCGCCTCGTCGTCTCGGAGCTCGGCGGCAGCCGCGGCGTCCAGCAGAAGCTCAAGGAGGTCGGCTTCGAGCACGAGCTCTCCCGCGACGAGGCGCGCACCCTCCAGGAGCTCGTGAACGAGCAGGAAGCGAAGGGCTACCAGTACGAGGGCGCCGAGGCGTCCTTCGAGATGCTCGTCCGCCGCGCCCGCCCCGGCTACGCGCCGCCTTTCGAGCTCGAAGACTTCTGGATCGTCGAGCGCCGCGCCTCCGCCGCCGCCGGCCACGACCGAGAGATGCAGGCCGAGGCCATGGTCAAGCTCCGCATCGACGGCAAGCTCATGCAGACCGCTGCTGAGGGCAACGGCCCCGTCAACGCCCTCGACGCCGCCGTCCGCAAGGCCATGGTCGAGTTCTTCCCGACCATCTACGCCGTCAAGCTCATCGATTTCAAGGTGCGCATCATCGATAGCGCCGCCGGCACCAGCGCCGCCGTCCGCGTGCTGATCGAATCCTCCGACGGCGAGCGCATGTGGACCACCGTCGGCGCCAGCACCGACATCATCGAAGCCGCCTGGCTCGCCCTCGCCGATTCACTGGAGTACTTCCTGGTGCGGCGCGCCGGCTGGACGCCGGGGTGAGTGCGTCAGGGGCACTGGCCCACGCGCCGGCCGAACACCAGCGCCATGTGCCCCAGGTCGACGATCGTCAGCACCTTCGCGAACGGTGGCGGCCCCTGCAGGTACCGGCTCGGCGTCGGTGGCGATGCCTGCCCGAAGTAGTCCGCCGCTAGCGCGATGTCCGTGATCGTCACCACGCCGTCTCCGTTCACGTCCGCCCGCATGATCCCGCAGAACACAGCCGGGCTCGTCCCCAGCGCCGCCTCCGCGATGTCCGGGTAGCCGTCGCTGTCCGTGTCGCCCGTGTCCGCCGCTGTCGCCCCGTAGATCACCCGGATGCGCGCGTTCAGCACGTCCGCCACGTACAGGTTGCCCGCCCCGTCCAGCGCCAGGTCGTACGGCCCGTTGAGCGTCGCGAACACCGCCGCCCCCCCATCGCCGGAGAACCCGCATCCCCGCGGCGGCCCATCGCTCCCTGCGATCGTGAACGTCGCCGTCGCCGTCCGCGCCCGGACGTTGCAACTGACCACATCCGACATGAAGATCGTGCCCGCCGCGTCGATGGCCAGCCCCCCGTTGCTCCCGCTGGTCAGCGGCGAACACGGGTTGATCAGCGTGGAGATGACCCCACTGCTGATCTTGCGGAGGTTGCACCCGGTCAGCTGCGAAACGTACACGCCCCCCGCCGCGTCGATCGCGATCCGGAACGGCAATATGAGGTGCGCCGCGGTTGCCGCGCCGCCGTCGCCATCGGCCGTCGAGCAGTTCGGCGTCGACGTTTGTGGCGCACCGGCGAACAGCGAGATCGTCCCGCCACTGATCACGTCGACGCGGCACATCTCGCGCTCGCTCACATACACCTGCCCGCCACTGCCCACGGCGAGCCCCTGCAGCGGCACCGAGAGCGTCGTGCTCGTCGCCGCCCCGCCCAGTCCGCTGTTTGGCGTCGATGCGCCGCACTGGCCCGTGCCTGCGATCGTCGTGATCACCTGGCTCGAGGCATCGATGCGCCGCACCGAGCAGTTGTACGAGTCCGCGACAAACAGGTTCCCGGCCGTGTCGAAGGCCAGCGCCTCCGGCCGGTTCACCTCGGCCAGCGTCGCTTGGCCGTTGTCTCCGGCGAACCCGCATACGCCGGTGCCCGCCACCGCCAAGATCGTGCCGGCGCTGATCCGGTGGATGCGGCACCCGAAGTCGGAGAAGTACACGTCGCCAGATGGCGACGCTGCGAGCGCCAGTACGCCGATCTGCGCGTTGAGCGCCGCGACGTTGTCACCCGCGAGCGTCCCGCCCCCGGCAAACGTCGCGATCGTCCCCGTCACGCCTGCCGCCCGCCCGCGCGGCGCCCCGCCCTCGGCGACGGCCAGGATCCCGGCAAGCACGCCAAGCGCCACCATGGCAAGGACTGGGTATACGCGTTTCACGAGCATCTCACCGGGGAAAACGCGTGTTACGCCGCCGTATGACAGATCGGAACCGCGCAAATCGCCAGTTCGTTTGCGCCGCTCCTGGCGGATCGACGGGCTTCGCCGCCCCCATCAGCCCGCCGCCGCCGCCCCCGCCATCGCCCCCAGGATCGTCGCCGTGGACGGAATCCCCCGCTCGTAGAACCGCACGATCCCCTCCCGGTCGATCCCCACCACCGTCCGGTTCACGATCGTCACGATCGGCACCGGCATCAGCGCGTCGTACGCTCGCGATACCGCCCCCCGGTTGTCCAGCAGCAGCGGCGTCTTGAGCCCGTGCTGCTCCACGAACTTGCGATGCGCCGAGGCGCTGCCCGGGTTCACACCGAACACCGCCACCCCCGCCGCCTGGTACTTGTCGTAGTCATCCCGCGCCGCGCACAGCTGCTTCGTGCACCCCGGCGTGCTGTCCGCCGGATAGAACATCAGCACCACCGACGTCTTCCCCCGGAAGTCCGCCAGCCGTACCCGGTTCCCCCGCTCGTCTTCCAGGTCGAACTCCGGCGCCTGCTGACCCACGCTGATCATGCGTGTAGCTCCCTTCCCGCGCGCGTCCCACGGTCGTGCGACGCCCCGCAAGTGTACGACCGCCACGCCGCGCCGGTCTCTTCCGCGTTTCCAATGCGTTGCGCGCGCCAGAAAATCTCGATAATCGAAGTAATCACGTCGCAAACCTACTTCCACTGCCCCGGATCGCCACCTACAATGCCCGCGCAATCGCGACCGGAAGATTCAAGGAGCACCGCCACCATGACGTACGTCATCACCGAAGCGTGCATCGGCACCAAGGATCGCTCGTGCGTCGACGTCTGCCCCGTGGACTGCATCCACGATGAGGGCGACGACGACAAGATGCTGTACATCGACCCCGATGAGTGCATCGACTGTGGCGCCTGCGAGCCCGCCTGCCCCGTCAACTCCATCTTCGCCGAGGACGACGTCCCCGACAACATGAAGCCCTACACCGAGATCAACGCCCTCTGGTACAAGGACAAGCCCGGCGCCCGCGCCAAGGTGGACGCGATCGCGCCGTAGCTGTCTCCACGCCCGCACATGTCAAGCGGCCCGGACCTCACGTCCGCGCCGCTCTGCCCCATCCGAATCTGCGGGCCGCGCTCGCCCGCGTTCTCACCAGCGGGACTGGCGAGAATCCGGTCAGAGCGCGGCCATACGATGGCCCCGGGCGCCTGCGATAGATCTTGCCCTCGCTATGGCAGGAGCCCGGAACGGTGGCGGGGTGGCGCATCACGTCCGCGTGATCGCGCCTCCCTCCGCCCGCTCGCCTGCGCGCGTCGCCTCGCTCGCCGTCCCCTTGGTCCGCCGCCGCTGCCACCCCCACGACGCCTCCGCCCCCAGCACGACGATTCCTGCCCACACCACGAGGTCGCCCGGACTCGCCACCATGCCGCGGTCGCCTATCCGGATCACGATCCCATCGCCCAGCGCCGGCAGGCGCCCGCGCCCGCCCTCGACAAGCACATCCTTCGACCCCGCGATCCACTCGCCGGCGTGGTACGCCGCCGCACGCTCCTCCCCGATCGCCGAAGCCACCGTCGGTCGCTCGATCGGCATCAGCCCTCCGTTCGCCAGGATCGCCGCCAGGTTCGCCGCCAGCCCCACGTACATCACCCACACGCCGATGTGCCGCCGATGCGGCCACAGCGCCAGCGGCACCAGCGCGATCGTCGTCGGCAGCACGATCCGCACCGCCAGCGCCGACCCCGTGGTCCGGATCGTCGCCAGTTGCGCCGCCATCAGTACCAGCGCCAGCCCCGCGCTCAGCGCGGCCCATCGCATCTGCACGCCCTCGCTCCTCCTGTGGCCGCCCGCGGGGCTGCCCGCCGGAGTATCGACGCCCGGCCGGAGAAGTGAGATGCCCCCGCCGGA
>DASQHL010000080.1:0-5444 GCA_035632115.1 Dehalococcoidia bacterium
AGTTCGGCCAGCTGTTTGAGTTCATCTCGGCGTTCGCGCGCGGGATGAGCCTTACGGCCAACAGCTTCGCCAGCGCTTTCTTCATCATGACGGGCTTCCACGGAGCGCACGTGCTGGGCGGGCTGATCCTCCTCACGCTGATCCTGTTCCGCGCCGCCAGGGGCCAGTTCTCGTCACGCCACCACGTCGGTGTGGCCGCCGTGACCCTCTACTGGCACTTCGTGGACGTGGTCTGGTTCTTCCTGTTCACGATCCTCTACCTGGGCGTGACCGCCTTCCGCTGACAGGTTTCGCGCGGTCCGGGCCAAAAGGGGTCCCGGAGGCGGTTGTTGGCTAGGTCGGGGACGGTGAGGGAGAAGGCGTGGGCGCCGCGCTCGGAGTCGGCGACGGGCTCGGACCAGGTGCCACGCTGACCAGCTCGACGTCGAAGATGAGCGTGGCGTTGCCGGGGATGATCACCGCCCCTGTGTTGGGGTCGGTCTGCCCGGCGGTACCGTACCCGAGGGCGGAGGGGATGATCAGCTTGCGCTTGCCGCCGACCTTCATGCCGGGAATCCCCTCGTCCCACCCGGGGATCACCCGTCCCTGGCCGAGCGGGAGGGTGAAGGCTGTGCGCCCCGGCTGGCGGCTGGTGTCGAACGGAGTGCCGCAGCTCGAAAGCCAGCCCGTGTACTGCATGCTCACGTTGTTGCCTTTGGCGGCCACAGCTCCTGTTCCGAGCTTGAGCTCGATGATTTTCAGGCCGTCGGGATAGGTGACCACCGGAAGCCCGGCGCCCGCGTTGCAGTCGTCCGCTCCGGGCGACACGAGGGGCGAGGCCGACGGGCCCGGACTCTCGTTGGCGACCTGGCCCGTGCTCGCGTAGGGGTCGGCATAGCCGCAGGCTGCCAGGGCGAAGGCGGTCAGCGTCAGGAGGGTGAGAAGCGATCTCCTCACGAGGCCGCGATGTCGATCGAGCTCATCTTGTCGCCGACCTGGATCTTGTCGATGACGTCCATGCCCGAGGTGATTTGTCCAAAGTGGTTGTACACGCCGTTGCTGGCGAGAAAAGGCGCAGCGCCGAGGGTGATGAAGAACTGGGAACCGCTGACCCCGGCAGCGCTGGACGCCATGCCCACCGTGCCGCGCGGCCACTGCGACGGGTTCGACTCGTCGGGGAGCTTGTAGGCCGGTCCGCCAGTGCCGTCGCCCGACGGGTCTCCGCCCTGGACGACGAACCCGGGGACGACTCGATGAAACGTCAGTCCGTCATAGAAGTGGTTCTGAGAGAGATACACGAAGTTGTTGACCGTCTGTGGCGCGATCTTGGGGTCGACGAACGCGATCACGAAATCGCCCCTGGTCGTGTGGACCGTGGCGGTGTACTTCTTCGCGGGATCGATCACTGTCGGCGGTGGAGTGTTTCTCTGTTCCATGCAGGTGACGATGTCATTGTCGCAGCCCGGGGCGAATGAGGTCGCCGGCGAATTCGCCTGGTCGGCGCCGCATGCCGCCACGCAAACGACAGTGGCGGCGACAGCGAGGAGCCGTTTCACCCGTGGCACATTAGTGGATCGCGCGCGAGAGCGCTCCGCCCGTATCCTGACTGCCGATGGGTGAAGCAGCCGAGCTTGCGAGCGAGTACGACGCGATGATGGAGAGAGTGATAGCGCTCGCCGAGTCGTGCTCGGACGAGGACTGGGGCGTCATGTGCCCGGCCGAGCAGCGAACGGTCGGCGTGCTGTTCGACCACATCGCGCACGGAAATCCGCAGGTCGTCGAGTGGGTGGGGGAGTTTCTTGCGGGGCGCCCGGTGGCGATCACCCGCGAGTCACTTGACGCGAGCAACGCCGCCCACGCGCGCGAGGCGGCGGCCCGGCCGCGCGAGAGGACGATCGAGCACCTGAAGAGCGGGTCGCTGAAGACGTCGGAGATGATCCGCCACCTCAGCGACGAAGAGCTTCACCGCACGCAGGAATTCGGCTGGGCGGGAGAGCGGGAGGTGGCCTGGGTGACCGGGGCCGCGTTCCGGCATCCGCGCGGCCACCTCGAGAGCATCAAAGCGGCCCTCAACCGCTAGCGCCGGCCTTCAGCGCCCGGGTTCGCGGGCCCCGAAGAAGACCAGCGCCGCCAGGCCGACGGCGAGCACCGCGATCACGATCAACGCCGGTGGCACGCCGGCCGTCGCAGCTACCGAGCCCCCGATCAGGGGTCCGAGGAAGAAACCGAACGCGACCGAGCTGGCGTTGATGCCGAAGATCGTGCTCTGTGCCTCGGGCGGGGTCTCCAGGCCGATCATGCTCGCGGTGGCGGGGATGACCACGCCGCTGAAAAGACCGTTCAGGCCGATCGCCACCACGACGACCGCCGCCCACGGTGCGACGCCGATGAGCGTCACCGCCGCGGCGACGAGCACCGCTGCCACCGCCGTCGTCCTGACGTAACCCACGCGGCGGGTGATGTTGGTGTAGAACACCGCCGCTGCGCTGCTCGCGATCCCGGCGAGGCCGAACCCGACGCCCGTGATCGCGGTGACGCCGCTGCTCGCCATCTCGAGCAGGCGCAGGACGACCAGCTGCTGCGTCGCCGAGTTGGCGACGCTGATCAGCCCTTGGGAACCTACCAGCACGGCGAGCGCCTTCTTCAGCCCCGGGCGCCGGCCGAGCAGCTCGAGAGTGCCGAGTGCCGGGCCGGTCCGGCGCACCCTCGGGCTCTCGCGGACGATCACGATCACGGGGATCAGCGCGAGGAGCAAGAGCACGCCGCCACCCAGAAAGACGAGGCGCAGCCCGAACACCGCGCCGGCAAGGCCACCCACCACCGGCCCGATCGCGCCGCCCAGCGCCACGGCCGACGTCACCACGCCCAGCGCCCAGCCCACCCTGCTGCGGGGGGTCTCGGCCGCCACCAGCGCGGTGGCCGCCGCCACAGTTCCGCTCGTCGCGCCCTGGAGGAAGCGGAGGATCAAAAGATCGGTCGGGTTTCGCGCGAAGTAGATGAGGCCCACCGTGAGGGCCCCACCGATCATCGAGCGGAGCAGCATCGGCTTGCGGCCATAGCGGTCTCCGAGCACCCCCCAGATCGGGCTTGCGATGCCCATAGCCAGGCCCGATGCGCTTGCCGCCGCGGCCGTCCACAGGTCGAGCTGCCGCCCTGCCGGGACGCCGAGGTCGTGCGAGATGAAGATCGAGAGGAACGGGAAAGCAAAGCTGAAACCGAAGATGGCCATGAACTCCGCGAACCACAGCGCGGCCAGGTTGCGGCGCCAGTTGATGCCCCCCGGGTTGACCGGAGGCGTGGTCGCCCGCGGGTCGGTCGACACGGTCAGCTCACTGGGCGGAGAGGAGCTCGACGATGAAGTCTGACGTGATCGGCAGCCGGTCCACGACCACGTCCGGCCTGCGCTTGCGCAGCGCGTTCTCCACCGCGCTCGAGATGGCGGCCGGCACGGGGATCGTGCCGCTTTCTCCTGCTCCCTTGAAACCCTCGGGGTTGGCGTCGGTGGGGGTCGCGATGTGCACCAGCCGCGGCGCCGCGGTCATCTCGCCTGTGCTGACGATGGTGTAGTCGAGGAAGCTCGCGGTGCGGTAACCGCCGTCCGTGTCGTAGATCGCGGATTCGTACAGCGCGTACCCGAGGCCGTGCGCGAAGCCGCCGTGCATCTGGCCTTCGACCATCATCGCGTTGATCTCGTTGCCGACGTCGTGTGCGATGACGTACTTGAGGACCTCGATCTGCCCCGTCTCGGGGTCTACGGCCACGACGGCCGCGTGACACCCGCTCGAGTATGCGGAGGGCCGTGCCGGATCAAAGCTCTCGAAGACCTCGATGCCCTCGTCGGGCACGACCTCCGTCGCCGGGACCTGCTTCGACGGCGTGCCGCGCACCCCGATCACGCCATCTTCGATCTGCAGGTCCTGCACGTCCGCCTCGAGCACCTCACCCGCTCGCTCGAGCAGCGCCTTTCGCATCGCGAGAGCAGCCCTGGAAGCGGCGTTCCCGACCATCACCGCGCTCCGGCTCCCGGCGGTGAGCAGGGCGAAGGGCACGTGCTGGGTATCACCGGCCGTGACCTCGATCCTGTCGAATGGCCAGCCGAGGCGGTCCGCCGCCACCTGTGCCGCCATGGTCTGGTGTCCCTGCCCTTGCGGCGTCGAGCCGACATAGAGGTGCGCGGTGCCGGACTTGTCGATACGCAGCCGCGCCGGCTCGCCGCGACCGAAGCCCGTCGACTCGACGCAGCACGCGACTCCAGAGCCGACGAGGCGGCCGTCGGCAGTCCTCTCCGGCAACTCGCCCATCGTCGTCAGCGCGAGATCCAGGAGACGGGGGTAGTCGCCGCTGTCGTAAACCACGCCGGTGCGGCCGCCGGGAAAGCCGGTTGCGTAAGGCACCTGCTCGGGCCGGATCATGTTGCGACGGCGCAGCTCCGCGGGTGCAACGTCGAGTTTGTGCGCGAGCTGGTCCATGACGCGCTCCATGCCGTAGTTGCCTAGCGGCCGGCCGCCGCCGCGGATGAATCCGCCCGGCGTCGCATTCGTGTAGACGATCCGATACTCGACGTCCATGGCCGGCAGCACGTAGGCCGAGACCATGTGGGCGATGATGATTCCGGGCTGCCCTGTGGCCGACCCGGCGTAGGCGCCGATGTCGTGCGTGAGGCGGCCGCGGAGGCCCCGCAGCTTGCCGTCCCGGTCCGAAGCCAGCTCGAGCTCGATCAACGAGCCGTGCCCCTGAGCAGTCGTCGCGCCGTCCTCGCTGCGCGACGCCACCCAGCGGGCCGGCCGCTTCAATCGCCACGCCACCAGAGGCACCAGCACCTCTTCCGGAAACGGGCTGCCCTTGGCGCCGAAGCCGCCGCCCACGTCCTCGGCCAGCACGCGCACCCGGGCGTCCTCCAGGCCGAGCGCCGAAGCGATCGCGCCGCGCACACCGAATACGTTCTGCGTCGACGTCCACACCTTCAGGCCGCCCGTCTCCGGATCGGGCGCCGCCGTCACCGAGCGTGTCTCCATGGCTGCGCCGGCCACGCGCGAAGCGCGCAGCATCACTTTCGCGACCACGCTGTCCGCCGCGAAAGCGGCCTTGACGTCCCCGTAGGTGATCGAGCTCGTCTGGGCCACGTTGCCCTTCATGTCGGCGTGGACCGGCGGCGCGCCCGGCGCCGTCGCGGTGACGACGTCACCGGCGGCGAGCAGGGGGTCGAGCTCGGCGATCACCTGCTCCGCGGCGTCGGAAGCCTGGTAGGCGGTCTGCGCGACGACCAGAGCGAAGGCCTCGCCGACGTAGTTGACCTCGTCGCGGTTGAGGATGGGCCGGCCGCGCTGCTCGATGTCCGGCGGCCCGAAATCGCTCAGCCCCGCGGCCACCTCGGGCAGGTCGTCGGCGCTCCACACGGCCAGCACTCCCGGCATGCCGACGGCCGCCGCCTTGTCGATGGCGCGGATGCGCGCGTGGGGGAGGGT
>DASQHL010000081.1:0-18105 GCA_035632115.1 Dehalococcoidia bacterium
CGCTGGTGCACCCGGCGGGCGGGGATCTTGCGGTCGATGTGTTCTGGACGCTGGGGGGGGTCACGTACGTCGGCTTCCTGGGCGGCTTCATGGTGCTTCTGCGGGACCTGGACGCGGACGGTCGCAGCTGGGTGTACCTGACGGTGCTGAGCACGTTCGCCGTGGACACGGGGTCGTACTTCGTGGGGCGGACCATCGGGCGGCGACCGCTGGCGCCCACGATCAGCCCGAAAAAGACGGTCGAGGGGTTCCTCGGGGGTTACGTCGCCGGGTTCGCGGCGGTGGTGGTCCTGAATACGGCGTTCGGGATCGGAGTGGACCCCGGGCGGATCACGCTGCTTGGCGCGCTGCTGCCGCCCGTGGCGGCGCTGGGCGACCTTGGGGAATCGGCCGTGAAGCGGGCGATGGGGATCAAGGACGCCAGCGGGCTGATCCCCGGGCACGGGGGGGTGCTGGACCGGCTCGATTCGATCCTGTTCACGTTTGCGCTGGTGTACCTGTTCACGCAGTGGGTGTTGTAGAGATGCGGCGGGCGCATAGCGACGAGCGCGGTGCGGGCGCGGGCATCGGATGCGGTGTGGTACGGTGACCGTATGACCGGGGCTGTCCGGGGTATCGCTGTGCTCGGTTCGACGGGGTCCGTCGGACGGCAAACGCTCGACGTGATCAGCCGGCTCCCGGGACGGTTCCGCGTGGTTGCGCTGGCGGGCGGCAGCAACCATACGCTGCTGGAAGACCAGTCGCGCGAGCATCACCCCGACCTGGTCTGGTGCCAGTCCGAGGCACGCCACATGGACGTGAAGGCAGCGTCCGGCAGGCGGGCGCGCTGGGCGCCGATGGAGGAGATGGCGGCGCACCCGGACGTGGAGATTGTCGTCGTAGCGACGGCGGGTATCGCGGGGCTGGCACCGACGCTCGCGGCGCTGCGGGCGGGGAAGGCCGTGGCGCTGGCCAACAAGGAAGTGCTGGTGATGGCCGGCGGGGTGGTGACGCGCGAAGCGGAGCGCGGGGGCGGCGAGCTGCGGCCGGTCGACAGCGAGCACAGCGCGATCTGGCAGTGCCTGTGGGGCGAGGACGTCGCGTCGGTAGAGAAGCTGATCCTGACGGCGTCGGGAGGGGCGTTCCGCGACCTGCCGGCGCGCGACCTCGAGCGTGTGACGCCACGGGAGGCGCTGCGCCATCCGACGTGGAACATGGGACGCAAGGTGACGATCGACTCGGCGACGCTGATGAACAAGGGATTCGAGGCGATCGAGGCGCGGTGGTTGTTCAACGTGCCGATGGAGCGGATCGAGATCGTGATGCACCGGGAGAGCATCGTGCACTCACTGGTGGAGTTCGCGGACGGGAGCGTGAAGGCGCAGCTGGGCGAGCCGGACATGCGGCTGCCGATCCAGTGCGCGCTCACGTATCCCGAGCGGATGGCATGCGACGGGGTGGCCAGGCTGAACCTGGCGCGCACGAAGGAGCTGCACTTCGGAGAGCCGGATTACGGCCGGTACCCGGCGCTGCGGCTTGCGCTGGAGGCAGGAGCGAAGGGGGGGACGTGGCCGGCGGTGCTGGCCGCGGCGGACGAGGTGGCAGTGGAGCTGTTCGCGCAGGGGGCGGTCGGATTCACGGAGATTGCGAAGCTGGTAGACAGCGCCCTCTCGGCCCACAGCGGGACGGCCGAACCTACCCTTGACGAGATCCTGGCGGCCGACACGTGGGCACGGGACTTCACGTTGAGCCGCAGCCGAAAGCCGGAAGAGGCAGCGCGGCGGCGATGAACCGTGGACGCCGGCGTTACCATATCTAAGAGGCAGCCCCGGAAACCACGAGGAACATCTTGGACATCCTGACGCACTACATCCTGCCGTTCGTCGGCATCCTGCTCGGCATCGTCGTCATCCACGAGGCGGGGCACTACATCACCGCGAAGCTGTTCGGCGTCAAGGTGCTGGAGGCGGGCATCGGGCTGCCGCCGCGCATCTGGGGGTTCCGCTGGCGGGAGACGGACTACACGATCAACGCGATGCCGATCGGCGCGTTCGTGCGGCTGCTGGGTGAAGAGGACCCGACGGACCCACGCAGCCTGGCGGCGCAAGCGAAGTGGAAGCGGACGATCATCATCGGGGCGGGCGCGTTCATGAACCTGGTGCTGGCGATCGCGCTCTTCGCCGCCGGGCTGATGATCCCGCACACGGTATCGGCTGGCGGGGCACAGATCGCGAGCGTGGCGCCGGGGAGCCCGGCCGAGCAGGCGGGGCTGAAGCCGGGGGATCAGATTTACAAGGTCGACGGGCGCGTCGCGCAGAACACGTCAGACGCGTCGTACCTGATCCACCTCCACCAGGGCTCGACGATCAATTTCACGGTGCTGCGGAAGAACCCGGCGACGGGCGCGCTGGAGCAGTTTGCGACGTCCGCATACGCGCGGTGGGACCCGCCAAGCTACGCCGACGAGTGCGGTGTGAAGCACAGCCAGGGGCCGACCGGGATCACGATCGGTGCGGTCAACACGCTCCCCGTGGAGACAACCGCGGCCGAACGGGCGACGATGAAAGCGCAGGCGGAGAGCGACTTCGCGGCGTACCGAAAGAGCATCGCGGCGAGTGCGCCGGCCTGGTGTTACGCGGGGACGTCGTTCGGATTCACGTCGCTGACGCCGGCACAGTGCGCGGGGCAGCTCGACGCGCAGGCTCAGGCTGACGCGCGGGCGTTGAAGGACAAGCTGTTCCCGACGTTGTCGAACCCGTGCGTGGTCTGGACGGCGCCGCGGGCGTCGGAGGCGGTGACGAAGTCGACGTGGGAGCCGCCACAGACGGCGATCCCGCACGGCCTGCGCATGAGCTTCGAGTCGCTGATCCTCGCGCGGAACCAGATCTGGAGCCTGGTCCGTGGGTTCGGCAGCGCGCCGGTGACCGGGCCGGTGGGGATCGCACAGGCGACCGGCGAGGTGGTGCACCAGGCGGGGTGGCTGTCGCTGCTGACGCTGGCAGGGAGCATCAGTATGAGCCTGGCGATGCTCAACATCCTGCCGCTGCCGATGGTGGACGGCGGGCGGCTGGTGTTCATCCTCATCGAGTTCCTGCGGCGGGGCAAGCGTGTCGCACCGGAGCGGGAGGCACTGGTACACTTAGCGGGGTTTGCGGCGATGATCATGCTGGCCGCAGTTGTGACGTACTTCGATGTCGCCCGCATTATCCATGGAGGAAGCCTGCTGCGATGACGCACGCGCGACGAAGCTCGAGGCCGGTCCACGTAGGAGACGTGCAAGTCGGAGGCGACGCGCCGATCGCGGTGCAGTCGATGTGCTCGACAGACACGGCGAACATCGACGCGACGGTTGCGCAGCTCGACCAGCTGAAGGCAGCCGGCTGCGACATCGTGCGGATCGCGGTGCCGGACCGGGATGCGGCGGACGCGCTGCCGGAGATCGTGCGGCGGGCGCCGCTGCCGATCATCGCGGACATCCACTTCGACTACCGGTGGGCGCTGGCGGCGATCCGGGCTGGATTCGACGGACTGCGGCTCAACCCCGGGAACATCCGCGACGCCGAGAAGGTGACCACGGTGGCGAAGGAAGCGAAGGAGCGCGGCATCCCGATCCGAATCGGAGTGAACGCCGGGTCGCTGCCGCCGATCCGGGCGCTCGCTGAGGGCGAGTTGCCGCCGTCGCTGCCCGAGCGGATGGTGGAGGCGGCGCTGTGGGAGATCAAGGTCCTGAACGAGGCGGACTTCGACGACATCAAGATCTCGATGAAGGCGTTTGACGTGCCGACGATGGTGGAGGCGTACCGGCGGATCGCGCCGCTGGTACAGTACCCGCTGCACCTGGGCGTCACGGAGGCGGGCACGCCGCGCGCGGGCTCCGTCCGCAGCGCGATCGGCATCGGCATGCTGCTGGCGGAGGGGATCGGCGACACGATCCGGGTATCGCTCGCGGCGGACCCGGTGGAAGAAGTGCCGGTGTGCTGGGACATCTTGAACACACTGAACCTGCGCAAGCGAGGGGCGACACTGGTGGCGTGCCCGACGTGTGGCCGCATCGAAATCGACCTGATCCCGCTGGCGAACAAGGTGGAGGAACACTTCACGAAGCGCGGCAAGATCCTCACGGTGGCGGTGATGGGTTGCGTGGTGAACGGACCGGGCGAGGCGAAGATGGCGGACCTGGGCATCGCCGGGGGGAAGGGCCGGGGGGTGATCTTCCGGAAGGGCGAGATCGTGAAGACGGTGGACGAGCCGCAGTTCATGACGGCGCTGATCGAAGAAGGCGAGAAGATCATCGCGGAGATGGAGGCGGGGACGTACACGCCCGTAGGCCACGCAGGCGAGGACGTGATCCCGCTGGTGGAAGTGCCCAAACGGTAGGCGCGCCCACATCGGCGCGACGCTCCGACGCAGCGCCGACTTGCCGCCTTCCTGTATCATCCCAGCGCTATGGTCGCATCGCGAAAGCCACGCAAGGCGACGCCGGGACACCCACGCGAGACGCTGGAGGAGACGTTCCAGCGCCTGATCGCGCTGCCGCTCGACGCTCCGTTTCCGAAGCTGACGGAGCGCGAGGCGCGATACTTCCTTCAGCGGTTGGCGGGGAGTAATCCCGCCGCCCCGTCCGGAATCGAGGTACTGCGCGCGTTCTACGGCGACTGGTCCGAAGACGAAATCGACGACGAGTGAAGTATCACCTCGACACCAGCGTGCTCATCGATTGGGAGCGGGACGAGCCCACGCTAGCTAAGCTGCGACTCGAAATTGCCGGCGGCCTGCACGACGTCACCATCGACGCGATCGTAGAGACCGAATTTCTCGCGTCGCGCCAACTCGGCCCGGTGCAACGGCTGACATTCGAGTCGATCACCCGCATCAGCCGCCGAGCACCCATCACAAGGCGCGCATCCGAACTCGCGGCTTCGTGGCTCGCGCCGATGGATCGAGCGCAACGGCGCGCTCGGTTCGCGGACGCGATCATCGCCGCGGTCTCCCACCTCGCAGGTGCGACGCTCCTCACCACCGACAGCGGGATCGCGTCGACGTTCCCGGTGCGGGTCCAGGCGTACTGACGACAGCATGCCGCCGAAGAGACGCGCGCCCCGCGCCGCCGCCCGGCTGACCGTGCTCGCGGAGGGGGACGAGCGCATGTTCCTGGCGTACGCCGTCGAACTGCTCGCCTCCAGCGACCGGCTGGCGCGGGGAGCGGGGCGACCGTGACGGCGGATGATGGTCTGGTACACTCCGGCCCGTGAACGAACGCGAGTACATGGACACGAACCGCGCGCACTGGGACGAGGTGACGCCGATCCACGTCGCCAGCGCGTTCTACGACGTCAGCGCGTTCAAGGGAGGGCGCACGTCGCTCGACGCCGTCGAGCGGGCGGAGGTCGGCGACGTGCGGGGGAAGACGCTGTTGCACCTCCAGTGCCACTTCGGCATGGACACGCTGTCGTGGGCACGGGAGGGCGCGGTGGTGACGGGGGTTGACTACTCGGAGCCGGCGATCGCGCAGGCGCGAGCGCTGGGGGAGGAACTGGGCATCGACGCGCGGTTCGTCGTGTCGAACGTGTACGACTTGCCGGGCGCGATCGACGGGCAGTTCGACGTGGTGTTCACCTCGTACGGGGCGCTGTGCTGGCTGCCGGACATCGCGGCGTGGGCGCGCGTGGCGGCGGGATTCGTCAAGCCGGGGGGCTTCTTCTACATCGCCGAGTTCCACCCGGTGAGCATGGTCTTCGACGACGCACCGGAGATCGATGACCTGCGCGTCCGGTACCCGTACTTCCCGGCGGAGGCGCCGCTGCGTTTCGACGACTGGGGCGACTACACCGATCGCTCCGTCGGGCTGAACAATCGCACGACGTACGAGTTCCTTCACCCGGTCGGCGACGTGGTGTCCGCGCTCTGCGATGCGGGGCTGCGGATCGACTTCCTGCACGAATTCCCTTTCAGCACGTTCCAGTTCCTGCCGATCACCGAGCGGCGGCCCGACGGGAGCGTCCGCCTGACGAAGCACGACGGCTGCGTTCCGCTGCTCTACTCGATCAAGGCCACCAAGCCCGCCTGACGACAGCAGCCGGCACTCGCCCGAGCGGGCGTGCTTGCCTACACTGCGGCCATGTCCGCATACATCCTTGCCCTCGACCAGGGGACATCGAGTTCGCGCGCGATCCTGTTCGACCGCGCGGGGGCGCCGATGGCACAGGCTTCAGTTGCGTTTCCGCAGATCTTCCCGCAACCGGGCTGGGTATCCCACGACCCGGAGGCGATCTGGTCGTCGCAGCTGGAGGCGGCGCAGACGGTGCTGGCGGAGAGCGCCACGAGCGCGGACGAGATCGTGGCGATCGGGATCACGAACCAGCGCGAGACGACGATCGTGTGGGACCGCGCGACGGGGCGGGCGGTTGGGGACGCGGTGGTGTGGCAGTGCCGGCGCACGGCCGGGATCTGCGAGGATCTGCGCGCGCGCGGACTGGAGCCGGAGGTGCGGACGCGCACGGGGCTGCTGATCGACGCGTACTTTTCCGGGACGAAGGTGCGGTGGCTGCTGGACCACGCCGGCGACGGGCTGCAGGCGCGCGCGGAGGCGGGCGAGCTGGCGTTCGGGACGGTGGACTCGTGGCTGGTACACAAGCTGACAGGCGGCGCGGCGCACGTCATCGACGCGACGAACGCATCGCGGACGATGTTGTACAACCTGCGGGACGGCGGGTGGGACGAGCGGATGCTGGCGGAGCTGCGGGTGCCAGCGGCGATGCTGCCGCGGATCGTGGACAGCAGCGGCGTGGTGGCGGAGACCGAGCCATCGCTCTTCGGACGAGCGATCCCGATCGCGGGGATCGCGGGCGACCAGCAGGCGGCGCTGTTCGGGCAGGGGTGCTTCGACGCGGGGAGCGCGAAGAATACGTACGGCACGGGGTGTTTCATCTTGCAGCACACTGGCGAGCGGGCGGCGTTCTCAGCGAACGGGCTGCTGACGACGGTGGCGTCGCGG
Organism: Dehalococcoidia bacterium; assembly: GCA_035632115.1. Classification (GTDB taxonomy): domain Bacteria; phylum Chloroflexota; class Dehalococcoidia; order DSTF01; family JACRBR01; genus DASQHL01. The sequence goes on from DASQHL010000081.1 coordinate 6,974, forward strand.
ATCGGCGGGCGGCAGGCGTTCGCGGTGGAGGGGAGCATCTTCATCGCGGGGGCGGCGGTGCAGTGGCTGCGCGACGGGCTGGGGATCATCAAGTCGGCCGCGGAGAGCGAGCAGCTCGCGGCGTCGGTGGCGACGAGCGGGGGCGTGTACGTGGTACCGGCGTTCGCGGGGCTGGGGGCGCCACACTGGGACATGTACGCGCGCGGGGCGATCGTGGGGATCACGCGAGGGACGACGGCGGCGCACATCACGCGCGCGACGCTGGAGGCGATCGCGCTGCAGACGCTGGACGTGGTGGAGCTGATGGAGCGGGAGACGGGAAGACGGATGGGGGAGCTACGGGTCGACGGCGGCGCGGCGGGCAACGACCTGTTGATGCAGATCCAGGCGGACGTGCTACGGCGGCCGGTCGTGCGCTCAGCGACGGCGGAGACGACGGCACTGGGCGCGTCGTACCTGGCGGGGCTGGCGACGGGCTTCTGGCGGAGCCAGGAGGAGATCCGGCGCATCTGGCGGGCGGGCGGCACGTTTGAGCCGCGGATGAACGCCGGCGAGCGCGAGGCGCTGGTGTCGGGGTGGCGGCGGGCGGTAGAGCGGGCGAAGGGCTGGGCTTCGTGAGGGGACGCCCGGCGGCGCCGGCGGGCCAGCGGTTTGACGTGGCGGTGATCGGCGGCGGGATCAACGGCGCGGGGATAGCGCGGGAGGCGGCGCTGGCGGGGTACCGCACGCTGCTGGTCGAGCGGCTGGACTTCGGGGCCGGGACGACGTCGCGGGCGACGCGGCTGATCCACGGCGGGCTGCGCTACCTGGAGCACGGCGAGCTGGGGCTGGTACACGAATCGCTCGCGGACCGGGAGGAGCTGGTGCGCACGGCGCCGCACCTGGTGCGGCCGCTGCGGCTGCTGGCGCCGGTGTACGCGGGCGACGCGCGTCCGCCCTGGAAGGTCCGGGCGGGGCTGACACTGTACGACGCGCTGTCGTTCCGGAAGTCGCTGCCACGGCACCGCGCCGTGCCGGTGCGGGCGATGGGCGCGTGCGAGCCGGGGCTGAACCGCGACGGCCTGCGGGCAGCGTTCACGTTCTACGACGCGCAGGTGGAATTCCCGGAGCGGCTGGTCATCGAGGCGGTGCGCGACCTGGTGGAGGCGGGCGGCGTGGCGTTGAACCACACGTCGTGCGTGGGGTTGATCTCGCCGGTGCACGCGCTGCGGGGGCTCTCGCTGCGCGACGACCAGACGGCGGAGACGTTCGAGATCGAGACGAAGGTGGCGGTGAACGCGGCGGGGCCATGGGCGGACGAAGTGCTCGCCGGGAGCGACGCCGAGCGCCATGAGCGGCTGATTGGCGGCACGAAGGGTAGCCACCTCGTTGTGGCGTGGCCGGGCGCGCCGCGGCAGGCGATCTTCGCATCGGCGCGGCGGGACGGGCGGCCGTTCTTCATCCTGCCGTGGCACGGGAACACGCTGGTCGGGACGACGGACCTGCGGTACGACGGCGACCCATCGGCGGCGCGTTGCACGCCGGACGAGCTTGCGTACCTCCTGGAGGAGGCCACGCGGCTGTTTCCGGGGAGTCCACTGCAGCGCGAACACGTGCTGTACACCTACTCCGGGGTGCGGCCGCTGCCGTACACGCCGGAGCGCGACGAGCGGTCGATCACGCGGAGCCACTTCATCATCGACCACGTAAAGCGCGGGGGGCCGAAGGGGCTGCTGTCGATCGTGGGGGGGAAGCTGACGACGTACCGGTCGCTGGCGCGGCTGTCGCTGCAGGCGATCGCGCGACACGCGACGCCGAGGACGCTGGAGGCGAGAGGCGGGGGACGGGAAGCGGGAAGTTGGGAGCTGGATGCCGTGCAGGACGCGGCCGCCGGGCCGCTGGCGCTGTACGGGGCGCGGGCGGGGGAGGTGCGGGCGATCGTCGAGCAGGAGGCGGCGCTGGGGGAGCCGATCTGCGCGCACAACCCGGACGTGCTGGGGCAGGTGGCGTACGCCGCCGAGCGCGAGGGCGCGGCGACGCTGGCGGACGCCCTGCTGCGGCGGCTGCCGATCGGTTGGAGCGCGTGCCACGGGCTGGACGGGGCGGGGCGAGCGGCGCGGGTGATGGCGTCGCGGCTCGGGTGGGACGACGATCGGGTGGCGGGGGAAGTGGCGGCATACGAGCGCGAACTGGCGCAGACGCTGGTACCGGTTGAGGCGATCGGGTGACATTTCGTGCGCATTGCGTGCGTCCTTATGTCGAGCTGCGAATCTGTAGGGGCGTTTCGTTCGGCAGTTTTGGCATGTTTGCCACGTGGCGGGTCATGGATCGCCCAGGGACTGGACATCGAGGCGGGCGAGGGGCGCGGGTTCGCCGCGGCGGCGGGCCTGGCGGGCCTCGAGCTCGTGGAGGGCCTGATAGAACTGGCGGTTCAGGTGGGCCTCATAGCGCATGAGTTGTTCGAGGCCCGGGCCGGGCGGGATGACGGTGGCGCGGTGCCGTTCGCGCCGGCAAGCTTCCTCCTTCAACACGGCCGGGAGGTAGGAGCCGAGATCGCGCTTGTCCTTCTCGGTGAGGCTTGAGGGCTCATCGGCACGCTGACGCTGTTCGGCGATGCTGTTGCGTTCGGCGCGGGTGACGCGGTCGAGGCGCCAGAGCGACTCGGCGGCGCGAACGGCGAGCGCGACCTCGATGGCGCCTTCCGGGGCGAGGCTGCGCATGATGTGCGCCTCGAAGCGCCGCCAGTCGTCATCGGAGTCCGCGCCTGGGATGACGACGGCGGCGGCGCGGAGGCCGTGGGCGAGACGGTTGTACTGGCGCGGGACGAGCGGGCGCGGCGGGCGTGGCTTGCGGTCGGGCATGTCGACTCCTTCCGTCTTACGTAGGGCGCGGAGATCGCGGGGCGATTTTGGGCGAGAGGGCGATGGAGCACCAAGCGGCGGATGTCACCGGTTTGACACGAGCGTCGCGGCGGCGATAGGATCCGGGCACTTTGATGATGAGCGCGATGATACGACTGCGACGCTAACGTCCGCCGCACGGCGGACACCCCGGCCCGCGACTCCGGCCGGGCTTCCCTCTGTCAACAGACTCGTAGTTGCGTGCCTGCTGACGGCGTCGATGCCGCGCCTTCTCTTTTCGTCCCTGCGCACCCGCGCGGCATGGCGCCTCCAGCGGCTGGAGGTGTGGGATGCGTCGCGTGCATCATCTTGGGGGATCGAGCGCCGGCCGGAGCTGTCGCAGCATTTCCTGCGGCACGGCGCGGCGGCGGCGCTGGTGCGCCGGCTGGGGTATCCGCGAGGGAGCCTGGTGGTGGAGGCGGGCGCGGGCGACGGCGCGCTGACGGCGGCGCTGCTGAGCGGCGGGCTGCGGGTGGTCGCGGTCGAGCGAGACGCACGGCTGTACGCGCGGCTGGTGGCGCGCCTGGGGAGGGACGCGCGGCTGACGTGCGTGCTGGCGGACTTTCTGACGGTGGCGCTGCCGGCGGAGCCGTACCGCGTCGTGTCCAACGCGCCGTACGGGGTCACGGCGGCGCTGGCGCGGAAGCTGCTGGAGGCGGCGCGGCCGCCGGAGGAGGCGGTGCTGGTGGTGCAGCGGGAGGCGGCGGAGAAGTTCGCGGGCGTGCCGCGGACGACGCTGTTTTCGCTGCTGCACGCACCGTGGTCCGAGATCACGATCGCGGGTACGGTGCGGCGGCGCGACTTCGTGCCGGCGCCGCGGGTGCGGAGCGCGATCTTGCGCATCCGCCAGCGGCCGACGGCGCTGATCGATGAAGCGAGCGCGGGGCGTTACCGCGCGTTGGTGCGGGCGGCGTTCGGCAACGGCTCGGGGGACGTGTCACGGGCGCTGCGAGGGCACGCGACGGCGGCGCAGGTGCGGCGGCTGGGGCGCGATCTCGGCTTCGAGCCACATGCGGGGCCGGGGCGTCTGACGTTTGGGCAGTGGCTGGCGGTGTTTCGCTTCGTGGAGCACGAGTGTTTGGGGCACGACCCGACGTGGCGGGTGGCGGCATAGGCGGAAATCCTAGACCGTGACACCGTGGGTATCGAGCAGCACGCGCGTCATGGGAGGGTCCAACCCGTGCCAGTCGAGTAGGGTTCTTCGTCGGGGGCCGCGGTCATCGCAACACCAGCGAAGCGATCTTTCAGGGCGTGGGGGCCACGGGCGCGAGATAGACGCGCGATGGTGCGGCCGTGGCGGGTGATCTCGATCTCGTCGCCTTGCTCGACGTCGTCGAGCAGGGCGAGGAGTTTCGCCCTCGTCTCGGTAGCGGTCAGTCTTCTGGTCATACGGTCAGTCTCGGCGACGCTCTTGCTGCGATGCAAGCGGCCGGAGCCGATTCTTCGCGGCGCCTGCTGCGGCCAGAGCCGGCACCCGCATCGACAGGCGACCGCCGCCTAGAGCAGGTACCTTTTCGGGGCGCCGGAGGGCTGGCGGCGGAGGTTGTGGACGAGCCAGCGCTTGAATCCGCCGTCCTCGGCTTCGTCGATGCGAGCGCGGGCGGGGGCATCGAGTGCGGACTGGACGCGGGCGCGGTAGTCCGCGTACGCGGCGTGGGTCTCCGGCGTGACGTTCAACACGTCGGGCATGTGGGCGGCGACGGCGAGCTGGCGTTCGCAGAGACGGAGAAGCCAGCCGAGCTGGATCTCGGCCCAGCCGACGTGGAAGGCGGTGTCCGCGAAGGCGTAGGCCAGGCGCAGGTTGTTCGATTCGGGGCCGACGGCGAGCAGGGTGGCGCCGAAGTTGGGGCGGCCGAGGTCGCTGGCGGCGCGGTAGACCGGACGGAGCAGATCGTCGGCGGCGAGGGTGGAGCCGGCGAAGTAGTGGCCGAGGCCGACGTCGAAGGCTTTGTGGCGATCGTCGGGCTTGAGGTGGGCGAGCATCCAGGCAGTGAATTCGTCCTGCTCCTGGGCGTACACCTGGTGCTGGGCGGCGATGAGCTCGCAGGCGGCGCGGACGAGGTTGGGGACGCTGGCGTAGGAGCCGCGCGTGACGAGCAGGCAGGCATCGGCGAGGGCCTGGTAGGCGCGGGACCAGGAGCCGATGACGGCGGCGTAGACGTGCGTGCGGTAGCGGCTATGGGACGAGTCGTGGAGAACCTGGAGCTGCAACGCCATGCCCTCGGCGAAGAGACGGAGGTCGTTGCCGAGGACGAACTGGGTCTGACGGAACGCGTCGTGGGCCGACGGGGGCGCGGCGTCGTCGGGCTTGCCGGGGAGGGCGTAGCTATCGGGGAGCGCGACGGCGCTGACGCGCTGGCCGGGAGTGGGGAGGCGGCGCGGATCGTCGGCGGTCATCGCGGCTTGACGGCGCGTCGGCGGCGCGGGGGCACGTAGGTCGCGTCGGTGGCGGGCGGGCGACGGCGCTTCGGCTCGTAGCCGGTGATCTTGACGGGCACGACGCCGGTCCAATCGCCAGCGACGAAGACGACGCGGGAGATGCCGGGGAAGCGCACCCTGCTGGAGACCACCTCGACATCGAAGGCGGCGGCGCGGCCGGGGCCGACGGTGATCGCGCCGATGGGGCCCCAGACCCAGGGCTCGGAGGTGGAGACGTCGCCGGTAAGGGTGCAGTCGCAGTCGTTGACGATGCGGAGGGAGCGGCGCACGCGGGCGCGGGCGCGCGTTTCGGCGACGCTCACTTCGATCTCGTCCGGCTCGATGCGGGGTTCGACGCGATGGACATGCGCGGGGCGCGGGGGAGAGACGTGCTCGGCGACGATGTCCTCCCAGTCGGGCTGCTCCGCCCAGACCTGGTAGCGGCGGACGCTGGCGTGGCCGCGGCGGTCGTCGTAGGCGCGGCGGCGTGCGACGTCGCCGACGACCTCGAAGGCGTCGTTGAGGAGGGCGGCCTTGCGGTTGGCGTCGGGGTCGTGGGTGTTGGCGTCGGGGTGGACGGCGCGCATGAGGCGGCGGTAGGCGCGCTTGATCTCGGCGTCGGTGACGTCGGGGTGCACCTGTAGGGTGGCGTAGTGGTCGGGTTCGTTCACGGCTGAATTGTACCGGTGGCAGGCGGCTATCCCGTGGTAGCAGGGGCGGCGGCGGTGCGGGCCTTGATGGCGCCCCAGCCGGCGTACTCGGCAGCGCGGCCGAGCTCCTCCTCGATGCGGAGGAGCTGGTTGTACTTGGCGGTGCGCTCGCCGCGGGCGGGGGCGCCGGTCTTGATCTGGCCGCAGCCGGAGGCGACAGCGAGATCGGCGATGATGGCGTCCTCGGTCTCGCCGCTGCGGTGGCTGATGACGGAGGTCCAGCCGGCGCGGGCGGCCGCGGCCATCGCCTCCAGGGTCTCGGTGAGGGTGCCGATCTGGTTGACCTTGATGAGGACGCTGTTGGCGGAGCGCTCGAGGATGCCGCGCTCGATGCGGGCGGTGTTGGTGACGAAGATGTCGTCGCCGACGAGTTGGACGCGGCCGCCGATGCGCTGTGAGAGGAGCGCCCAGCCGCGCCAGTCGTCCTCGGCCATGCCGTCCTCGATGCTGACGATGGGGAATTTTTCGACCCAGGCGGCCCAGTGGTCGACCATCTCCTCGCTGGTGAGTGCGCGGCCCTCTTTCGGCAGGACGTAGCGGTCGCGCTTCGCGTCCCAGAGCTCGCTGGATGCGGGGTCGAGTGCGATGGCGACGCCGGCACCGGGCTCGTAGCCGGCGAGCTGGATCGCCTCGATGATGACTTCGACGGCGGGCTCGTTGCCAGGGAGGGACGGAGCGAAGCCGCCTTCATCGCCAACGTTGGTCCGGTGGCCCATCTTCTTGAGGACCTTCGCGAGCGCGTGGTAGACCTCGACGGCCCAGCGGAGGCCCTCCTTGTAGCTGCCGGCGCCGAGGGGCATGACCATGAACTCCTGGAAGTCGGTGGAGTCCGCGGCGTGCTTGCCGCCGTTGAGGATGTTGCACATGGGGACAGGGAGGCGGCGGGCGGTAGGGCCGCCGAGGTGGCGCCAGAGCGGAGCGCCGGCGGAGGCGGCGGCAGCCCGGGCGTTGGCGAGAGAGACGCCGAGGATGGCGTTGGCGCCGAGGCGGGCCTTGTCCGGGGTGCCATCGAGCGCGACGAGCTTGCGGTCGAGGCCGGCCTGATCGTTGGCGGGCATGCCGACGATCTCGGGCTCGATCTCGCGGTTGACGTTGACGATGGCGTTGAGGACGCCCTTGCCGCCGTAGCGGGCGCGATCGCCATCGCGCAACTCGATGGCCTCGTGCTCGCCGGTGCTGGCGCCGGACGGGACGGCGGCGCGACCGAATGCACCGTCGTCGAGGTGGACGTCGACTTCGATGGTAGGGTTGCCGCGGGAGTCGAGGATTTCCCGGGCGTGGACTTTGGCGATGGCGGCCATGGCGTCCTTTCGATGCCGTCGCGCGCGGGCGACGGCTGGAGTGCGGTCCTAGATCACGGCGCGGCGCGGCGGACGACGGCGAACGAGCCGGTGGCGGCGGCGACGGGCACGCCGGCGGCATCGGCGACGCGGGATTCGAGGAAGACGACGGAGCGGCCGCGCCTGACGATCTGCGTGTCGCAGGTGAGGCGGCCACCGCGGACGCCGGTGAAGTAGCTGATCTTGATCTCGATGGTGGCGCAGATCTCGCCGGGCGGGAGGACGGACATGGTGGCGCCGCCCATGCTGTAATCGACCATGGTGTAGACGGCGCCGCCGTGGAGGACGCCGTGCGGGTTGAGCAGCTCGGGGACGGCATCGAGCGCGTAGGTGGCGCGGCCATCGGCTGCGCCTTCGTTGGTGATGTGGAGGGCCTCGGCGATGGGGCCGATGCTGGCGCCGGGGGCGCGGGCGCGCTCGACGGACCGGTTCATGGAGCCGGCCCAGTCGAGGAGGCGCTGGCGCTGCCCGTCGTCGAGCAGGTCGATGGCGGCATCAAGCCGGGCGCGGAGCGCTTCGTCCACCATGACCCGAGGATACAGGCGCCGGGCGAAGCGCGCGAGGCTCAGGGCGGCGCGAGCTGGAGGTGGTACGGAGCCGTCACCGTCGTGCCCTCGGTCGTGCCGGAGACGACGAGTGTGGCGGCGGTGACACCGGCGGCGCTGAAGCGCAGCACGCCCGTGCCGGCCTGGTCGAGCGGGACATCGCGTACGGCGGACGGGCCGTTCGCCTTCTCCTCGATGAGGCGGACGACGTAGGTCTGGGGCAGTTGCTGGTCGATGCGCACCCAGCCGGCGGTGGACCACGCGGGGTCGGTGAAGGCGTGGTCGGCGAACGGGGTGCCCTGCACGGCGACGCCGGCGATGGCCCAGCCGGGAAGGTGCGTGGCGCCATCGGTGATGTACTCGAAGCGGAGGAGGATCTTCTGGCCGGCGAACTTCGCGAGGCTGACGCGCTCATCGACCCAGACGGCCGCGGCGGCGCCGCCGCTCTTGCCGGTGTAGCCGGGGCCGTAGGCGGCGTGCGCCGGATCGTCGGTGGTGGTGTGGTCGCCGGGGAGCGCCTGCCAGGTGTGGCCGTTGTCGGTGGAGACGGAGACGTAGCCCCAGTCGTACCAGTGCTCGATGTCGTACCAGGTCTTGAAGGTGAGGACGGGGTTAGTGGCGCCCGTGAGGTCGAGGGGGCGGGTGAGGGTGGTGTCGATGTTGTCCTCGGCGTTGCCCCACATCACGGGGCCGCCACCGGGCGGCGGCGGGGCGGGCAGGACGGGTGATTGCGGGCGGCCGTTGAAGCGGAGGAGGTAGTCGCCGCCGGTGAGGCCGGTGAGGGTGTAGTAGTCGGCGCCGAACTGGCGAGCCGCGCCATCGGCGGAGGCGCCGACGGCGAGCTCGTGCTGGACGGCGGGGTGGACGGGGTGGCCGGGGTTGCCGTAGGGGCCGGACGGCAGGTTGAGGATGTTGGCGGCGAGCCAGTCTGCGTAGACATCGCGGAAGCGGAGGGGCTGGCCGATGGAGGCGAGGAACTGGTCGACGCCGGCGGCACCGTGCAGGGGCTCCCTGGCGATGGCTCCGAGGGAGGGATCGCCGCCGAAGCGGCTGGCAAGGTAGCGGAAGAAGGAGGCGCCGGCGCCGTAGTGGGCGAGGCTACCGCTTTCCCAGTCGGTGAGTGGCGTGGCGGGATTGGCCTCGAAGCTGCGGACGGAGGAGACGGCGCCGCCAACGAGGCCGGACGCGTCTTCGGAGAGGCCTTCGTTGACCCAGGCCTCCTCGTCGCGATCGTTGTTGGCGTGGATCAGGTGCTGGAACTCGTGGGCGAGGACGACGTTGAAGGAGTCGCCGCCTTCGCGGAGGGTGCGGTCCATGTAGATCATCTCTGCCTCGTTGCTGAGTGGACGGACGGACTTGAGGTAGAGGTCGTCGTTGGAGACGTAGCCGCCGGCGCCGCCGCCGAGGTCGGCCTGGAGGATGATGATGCGCGGGTCATTATCGACGCCGGGGATGGGCGGGAGGCCGAAGACGCCGGTGACGGTGGGCCAGACGGTGGCCTCGAACTTGGCGGCGGCTTCCTGGACGGAGGTGGCGGGCACGCCGAGCGCGTTGTCCTCGTAGAAGTAGGCGTGGGCGGTGGTGGCGACGAGGGTGGCGGTGACGGTGGCGACTTCGGGGGGTGCATCGCCCTGGAGGGAGGCGGCGCTGAGACGGCCGACGGTGAACGTCCGGGTGGAGACGACGGCCGGCACGCCGGCGAAGGGCTTTGAGGCGGGCGCGGGGCCGTCCGTGAGGCGATAGCGGGCGGCGAGCGCGATGGGGTCATCGGGCGGGAGGTGGGCGCGCACGCCGATCTGGGAGGCGAGCGGAACGGGCGTGGGTGTTGCGGGCGCGACGGACGCAGGGGTGGCGCGGGTGGACGTGGCGGTGACGCGAGGCGCGGAGGAGCCGCTGCAGGCGGCGGCGAGCAAGATGAGCGGCAGAGAGAGGAGCAAGAAGGCCGCCCCGATCGCGGGACGGCCGAGCCGGTGGGGAGCGGTGGTGTGCGCGCTAGCGGGCGCGGGGGTGGGCTTTTTCGTAGACCTGGCGGACGTGCTCGTTGGCGATCTGGGTGTAGACCTGCGTGGTGGAGATATTGGCATGCCCCAGCAGTTCCTGGACGTTCCGCAGCGGCGCGCCGCCCCTCAGCATATGAGTGGCGAATGAGTGCCGCAAGATGTGGGGCGTGACGGGGGTGGTAATCTTTGCTTCCTTGGCGTACTGCTTGAGGATGAGCCAGAAGCCCTGGCGGGTGAGGCGCTCGCCCCGGCGATTGACGAAGAGGGCGTTCTCCTTGCGGGCTTTGACGAGGGCGGCGCGGCCCTCGTTGATGTATTCAGCGACGGCGGCGGTGGCCTGCTCGTGGATGGGGATGGTGCGTTCCTTGGAGCCCTTGCCGAGGCAGCGGACGTAGGGGCCGGACATGTTGACATCATCGACATCGAGCGAGACGAGCTCCGTGACGCGGAGGCCGGTGGCGTAGAGGAGCTCGAGCATGGCGCGGTCGCGCTTGGCTTCGGGGGTGTTGCGTTTCATGGGCTGTTCGAGCAGCTCATCGATCTCGGTGACGGAGAGGGGCTTGGGGAGGGAGCGACCGACGCGCGGTGACTCGAGGCTTTCGGCGGGGTTGCCGCGGATGGTGCCTTCCGCCTGTAAGTACTGGAAAAACGATTTGATAGCGGCGACCTTGCGGGCGACGGTGGCCTCGGCGTAGTTCTTGCGGCGGAGGCTGAGGAGATAGTCGACGATAATGTCGCGCTCGGCGCGCTCCCACTCGCGCGGCTTGCCGTTGCCGCGGAGCGCGGTGAGGTAGCCGTCGAATTGCTGGAGGTCGTTGCGATAGGCGGCGACGGTGTTACCCGACGCGCCCTTCTCGACCGACATGAAATTCAGGAAGTGCCCAATGTGTTCGTCCATTGCGCCCTCACCGGACTAGAACTATGAAGCTTTTGAGTCGCGCCATGTGGGGGAGGAAATGCAGGGCGATTGTAACACGATCTGCGCTGATGTCCAGTGAGGGAGAGCGCCAATTTCCCACCGCTGCGATACGCGTTCAGAATAGCGCGCGGCACGCGGGATACGCGGAAGTTATGGCACCTTTGACCTTCTCGAAGCATCGGCGTCGTCGTCGAGCGGCCAGGCGTCAGCACCGACGAGAGGGACGAATGCGCAGGGGCCGAGGCGCGCGAGCTCGACGCCGTGTGACGTGTTTGTGACACGCACCAGCTCTTGCGCGCGGAGCGAGCCGACGGGGAGGAC
>DASQHL010000082.1:0-6654 GCA_035632115.1 Dehalococcoidia bacterium
GTAGAGTGGCGTGGGTGGCGGGACGGTGTTTGGAGAGGGCGGCCTAACGGCGTGTCCAGATTCCCGCGTCCCTCGCTCATGCCGCTTCTCCTCGGCGCCGCCGTGCTGCTGATGGTCTACCTGACGTTCTCATCGGCGCGCTACGTCCTCCACAACTACCAGCTGCACCAGCAGGAGCAGCAGGTCCGCAACGACCTCGCCCGGCTCCAGAGGGACAACCAGCAGCTCACCGCCGTGCGCGACTACCTGAAATCGGACGAGTACGTGGAGGACGTCGCGCGCCGCACGCTGGGGCTCGTGAAGCCCGGCGAGACGCTGGTCATCGTCTCCGGCACGACGCCTGTCGCGTCCACGCCCACGCCGGGGAACCTCGTACGCCGCACGCCCCAGCCGGCGTGGTGGAAGTCGCTGTTTGAACCCGGCGGCGCCCCCGTGCCGACGCCCACGCCTTAGGTCGGTGGTCGGTGGTCGGTGGTCGGTGGTCGGTGGTCGGTGGTCGGGTGAGGTTAGAGCGCGAAGCGGTGGATCGCCCAGGCGACGCCGTCCTCGCGGTTGCCGGGGCCGACGACGTCGGCCTGTGACTTCACGTCGTCCGGCGCGTTGCCCATCGCCATGCTCAGCCCTGCCACGCGCATCATCTCCAGGTCGGGCGCCGCATCGCCGATCGCCATCGCCTCCGCCAGCGGCACGCCCGCGTGCTCGCACACCAGCGCCAGGGCGCGCCCCTTATCGGCTGCCGCGTGCACCACGTTGAGGTACATGGGGAACGTGCGGCTGTGGCCCCACGCCATGTTCACCACGCCCGCGTACCTCGCCGCCAGCCGCCCGCGCACGCCCTCCACGGCCTCTTCGCCGAAGAAGAGGAACGCCTCCACCTCGCCGCGCGCGTGGTCGGAGAGCCGCTGCGCGCGCACCATGCCCACCGGCAGCCGCGCCGGGTCGATCTCCGGGAGCTTGGAGACGAGGTACGTCACGTCGCCGGCGCTGACCATGCCGTCGTAGCGCTCGGCATCGGCCAGCGCGGCGATCTCGGCCGCCGCGCCCGCCGGCACCGGCAGGTCGAGCAGGCGCGCGCCATCGATGGGGCTCCGCACCATGGCGCCGTTGTGGCAGATGATCGGCGAGGTGATGCCGAGCAGGTCGGCCGTCCGCTTGGCGAGCGTGTACCAGCGCGAGGTCGCCAGCACGATGTGGACGCCGGCGGCGACGGCGGCGCGGACGGCGGCGGCATCGGCGTCGCTGACGGCGTTGCCCTGCGAGAGCAGCGTGCCGTCGAGATCGAGCGCGATGAGACGGATGCGGGGGCCGTCGCGCGGCGGGCGTTCAGGTTCGGACGTCAACAGATCAGACCGCCCCCGCCCCGCTGCCGAAGCCGAGGCGCAGCTGCTGCATGCTGACGTAGCGGCCGCCGCCGATCACCATGTGGTCCAGCAGGTCGATGTCCATGAGCTTCGCCGCCTGGCCGAGCGACGTCGTCATCTTCACGTCGGCAGCGGAGGGGGTGGGGTCTCCGGAGGGGTGGTTGTGGATGGCGACGATCGCAGCGGCCTTCACCCGCACGGCGTCGCTGAGCAGCTCGGCGATGCGCACGTTCGTCGTGTGCACGCTGCCGACGTAGACGGTGGGGAGCGCCAGCAGGCGGTTCCGCGAATCGAGGAGCATGATCCGCACCTGCTCCTGGTCCAGCGCCGACATCTCGGCCAGGACGAGGCCGGCGATGTCTTCCGGCGTGCGCATGTGGGCACGCTCGTCGGGCGCCGTGGAGGCGAGGCGCAGGCCGAGTTCGAGGGCGGCCTTGATCTGCGCGGCCTTCGCCTCGCCGATGCCGTGCTGCGCGCACAGCTCCATGAAAGGTGCAGCGCGCAGGCCCTGCAGCCCGCCCATTCGGGCAAGCAGCCGCGTCGCCTGGGCGAGTGCGCTCTCCTTCGCGTTGCCGGTGCGCAGCAGGATCGCCAGCAGTTCGGAGGTCGAGAGCGCGCCTGCTCCGGCGCCGCGCAGGCGCTCGCGGGGCCGCTCCGTGGCGGGCAGATCGCGGATCAGCGTGTAGGATGCGCGGCCGCTGTCGTCCTCACCGTCCATAGGTGACGAGGCTAGCAGGGATGGCGGGTGTTGAACAGGCTCCGCCGCGCGAGATCGCCTCAGGCGGCGTCTCGCCCGGCGAGGGCCGGCGTCGCTACGGGCAGCGCCGGGGCGGCCAGCCATGTGCGCCACAACGCGGCCAGCGCCACGCTGACGATGACGAGGTACGGGGCGAAGAGGTTGAGCTTCAGGTGCTCGTTGGGGTAGGTGCCCAGCGCCAGCAGCGCCCAGCCGCCCAGCAGCGCCACGACCACGGCGGCACGCCGCCGCGCCGGCGTTGCGGCCACCAGGGCCACGGCGGGCAGCGCCAGCAGCACGGTGTCCTGCAGGTACAGGTGCGGGTCGATGAGCACCGCCACGGCGGTCAGCAGGTACCACTGGACGGCAAAGCGGTCCGACTCCGGCTCCATCTCCCCGCGCCAGGCGTGGAGCAGCGCGCCCAGCGTCAGCAGCGACAGCAGCGCCACCCCCACCGTCGCCAGCGGGACGAGCGTCGGCTGCCCCCAGAACATCGCCGCCATGCCGACCCAGTTGAACATGACGTTCGGCGCGTTGCCGTTCGCCTGCCACTTCGTGCTGGAGAGCAGGTATCCGGGATAGGCGAGCGCGGCGTGCGGGCCGACGACCGCGACGGAGACGGCGACCAGGGCGATTGCCGCCGGCGCCAGCGTCGTGAAGACGCGCCAGCGTCGCTTGAACGCGAGGATCAGCACGACGGGGACGAGCAGCTCCGGCTTGATCAGCAGCGGCGCCAGCGCGAGCCCGGCCCAGCGCTCGTGCCGCGACCGGATCAGCAGGAACGCCGCCATCCACGAGGTCACGAGGATCATCGAGAACTGGCCGATCAGCAGGCCGTACGTCACGGGGTAGAGCGTCACGAAGGCGAGCGCGAGGGCGCTGCGCAGGAGCGTCGGCAGGCGCGCCGTCAGCCGCCACAACATCCAAAGGTCAACGGCGAGCAGCGCGATGTTCAGGCCGATCCAGAGCTCGAACGCGCGTGCCATCGGCAGCGACGACATCGGCACGAGCAGGAGCGCGAAGAACGGCGGGTTGAAGTAGCCCAGGGCGCCGCTGCCCCCCACCGGATGGCCGGCGGCCTGGAGCTCGGCCGCCGCGACGGCCGACATGTTGTAGATGTCGTGGCCGGAACCGGTGGCGATCATCTGCGCGGCGGCGTAGAGGGCCGGGAAGTCCTGGTGGTAGCCGGTCCACAGCGATCCATCGAGGAGGGCCATGCCCGGTTGCCGGAGCAGCACGGCGAGCACGAGCCCGGCGGGTACGGTGATCCACCACCAGCTGCCGGGCTGCATGGTCATGTCGCGCGATCCTTGCGCGTGCCGCGGGTCATGTCGGCCGGCTGGTGAATATCTGCCTCCCTGCCCCTGCCAATTGTCGCACAATCCATTGTGCGTCGTACGGCGCCGCCAGGCTCCTACGAAGATGTTACGCCACCCAGATGAATGCGCCACGCGGGTCCGGCGTCTGTCGCGGCATCCAGAATGCCCAGGTTTGTCACGGGGATCGCCCAACGGTACCCCCGCCGCTCCAGTAGCGTCGCCATTACGTCAAGTTCCACATCGCCCAGATCGCCCGCCGCGATCGTGATGTGCGGCGCCCACGTGGCCGGCGCGTACGCGGGGCGCGTCTCGCGCGCGAACGGAGCGGCCGCGTGCCAGATCCGCCGGTGCAGCGCCCCGACCTCGCCCTCGCGGTGCAGCGTGACGGCGAGCACGGTGCGGGCCCCTCGGAACACGCCGAGCCCGGCCGACGTCACGGTGAACGCCGGCGTGTCGCGCGCGATCTGCTCCAGCTCCCCGCGCAACGGTCCGGCGTCGTACGATCCGGCGCAGTGGTACGCGAAACGCGGCCGCGTCGCGCCCACCATGGCGGGGAGGCCGAACACCGCCTTCAATTCACCCCACACGTCCTCGAGCAGCCCGCGGAAGGGGTCATCGACCTCCGTCACGATCGATTGCACGGACCGAGTGTATCAGCGGACACCGTGGCGCGGCGCGTGCTTCGCGGCGGGGCGCGCGGCGCCAGTTGCTACTATTGGAGTCCAATGACGACGCGCGACGACCGCATCCAGCTCCTCCACGAGGCGCTCGCCGAGCGCATCCTCGTGATCGGCGGCCCGTACGGGACGTACATCCACGGCCGCGACCTGACCGCGGCCGATTTCGGCGGCCCGGAACACGAGGGCTGCCCCGAGCAGCTGAACATCACCCGGCCCGACGTCATCGCCGACGCCCACCGCGGCTACCTCGAGGCCGGCGCCGACATCATCTCGACCAACACCTTCGGCGGCGGCTCCATCGTCCTCGCCGAATACGGCCTCGCCGGGCGCGTGCACGAGATCAACGAAGCGGCGGCCCGCCTCTCGCGCCAGGTCGCGGACGCCTACACCACGCCTGGCCGGCCACGCTGGGTCGCCGGCAACCTTGGCCCGACGACCCGCTCGCTCTCGGTCACGGGCGGCATCACCTTCGCCGAGATGGCGGACGTGTTCCACGACTGGGCGGGCGGCCTGGTCGCCGGCGGCGCCGACCTGCTGGCGCTGGAGACGCAGAACGACACGCGCACGGTCAAGGCAGCGCTCATCGGCATCAACCGCCTGTTCGGCGAGCTGGGCTTCCGCGTGCCCGTGATGGTGTCCGCGACCATCGAGCTGACCGGCACGATGCTGGCGGGCCAGAGCACGGAGGCGCTCGCCGCGTCGCTCCAGCACGCCGGTCTGCTGTCCATCGGGCTGAACTGCTCGACCGGACCGGAGTTCATGACCGACCATCTGCGCAGCCTCGCGGCGCTGACGGAGTTCCGCACCTCCGTCTGGCCGAACGCGGGCCTTCCCGACGAAGACGGCACGTACCGCGAATCACCGCTGCAGATGGCGGCGGTGCTCGAGCGCTTCATCGATGAGGGCTGGCTGAACATCATCGGCGGCTGCTGCGGCACCACGTTCGAGCACACCCGCGCGTTCGCGGAGATGGCCGCGGGCAAGCGGCCACGCATCGCCACGCCGCACACCCGCACGCTCTTCTCCGGCATCGACCTGGTCGAAGCGACGGACGACAACCGGCCGCTCATCGTGGGCGAGCGTACGAACGAGGTGGGCTCGCGCAAGTTCAAGCGCCTGATCTCCGAAGAGCGGTACGAGGAGGCGAGCGAGATCGCTCGCCGGCAGGTCAAGGGCGGCGCCCAGATCATCGACGTCAACCTGCAGAACGCCGACCGCGACGAGCTGCGCGACGCCGACGCCTTCTACGAGCTCCTCGGCAAGAAGGTGCGCATCCCGATCATGGTCGATACGACGGACCCCGTCGCCATCGAGCGGGCGCTCCAGTACTGCCAGGGCAAGTGCATCATCAACTCCATCAACCTGGAGGACGGGCTCGAGAAGTTCGACCGCGTGACGCCGCTCGCGCGCGCGTACGGCGCCGCCCTGGTCGTCGGCTGCATCGATGAGGACAAGGAGCAGGCGCAGGCGATCACCCGCGCGCGCAAGCTGGCCATCGCCGAGCGCTCCTACCGCCTGCTCACCGAGCGCTACGGCATCCGCGGCGAGGACATCATCTTCGACCCACTGGTCTTCCCGTGCGCCACCGGCGACCGCAACTACGTCGGCAGCGCGGTCGAGACGATCGAGGGGATCCGGCTTATCAAGGAGGCGCTGCCGCTGGCGAAGACCGTGCTGGGCATCAGCAACGTCTCGTTCGGCCTGCCGGAGGCCGGCCGCGAGGTGCTCAACTCCGTCTTCCTCTATCACTGCACGAAGGCGGGGCTCGACCTCGCCATCGTCAACGCCGAGAAACTGGAGCGGTTCGCTTCGATCCCGGAGGAGGAGCGCAAGCTCGCCGAGGACCTGTTGTGGGACCGCGGCGACGACCCCGTAGCGGCGTTCGCGGCGCACTTCCGCGGCGCTGCGTCCCGCGTGAAGAAGGACGCCTCGACGCTGCCACTGGATGAGCGGCTCGCGAACTACATCATCGAAGGGACGAAGGATGGCCTCGTGCCGGACCTGGACCGCAAGCTGCAGGAAGCGCCGCCGCTCGCGATCATCAACGGCCCGCTGATGAAGGGCATGGATGAAGTCGGCCGCCTCTTCAACGCGAACGAGCTGATCGTCGCCGAAGTGCTGCAGAGCGCCGAGGCGATGAAGGCCGCCGTCTCCCACCTGGAGCGCTTCATGGAGAAGGACGCGTCATCGACGCGCGGCACGGTGCTGCTGGCAACCGTCAAGGGCGACGTCCACGACATCGGCAAGAACCTGGTAGACATCATCCTCTCCAACAACGGCTACCGCGTGATCAACCTCGGCATCAAGGTGCCGCCAGAAGCGCTGATCGAAGCCGCCCAGCAGCACCGGCCCGACGTCATCGGCCTCTCGGGCCTGCTCGTGAAGTCGGCGCAGCAGATGGTGATCACCGCCGGCGACCTGAAGCAGGCGGGCGTCGGCCTGCCGCTGCTCGTCGGCGGCGCCGCGCTCTCCGACCGCTTCACGCGCGGCCGCATTGCGCCGGCGTACGAAGGCACGGTCGTCTACTGCAACGACGCGATGAACGGCCTCGACACGCT
>DASQHL010000083.1:0-33253 GCA_035632115.1 Dehalococcoidia bacterium
GTGGTGCCGACCATGATCCGCCCGTCCTCGAAGCGGAGCCGGCCGGCTGCGAACGCGCGCAGCGTCTCGATGACGAGCGGCAGTTCGCGCGCGACGCCGCGGCGGTGAATCTCCTGGAACAGCGGGTTCGCCTCACCCTCCGTCGAGCGAATCTCAGTGACGTTGCGCGCTTCGGTGCTCCGCCACAGGAGGTCGATCGTGGCGCCACGAAGGGGGAACGTGGAGTACGTCACGATCGGGCCCTGGTCCAATTCGGCGGTGACGAGGTGGATGCGTACGCCGCCGTGGTCGACACGTTGCTCGATTAGCTTCCAGATGACGTCCTGCCAAGTGCCGGCGGGCTGGCCTGGCGCGGCCGGGTGGAGATTGAGCAGCGTGTGCGATTCGAGCAGAGGCGCGGTCGTGATCAGCATGTAGCCGGCGAGCATGCCTATGTCCCATGCGTAGCCGCGCAGAAGTTCGGCGACCGCGCGGTCGTAGTCGGTTCGCCAAGCCGGGAGCGGGCTACCGGCACGCGCCGGTTCGCCACCACCTTCGCGCCGGAAGCGCTGGTCGGAGAGCGTGACGAGGTGGATGCCGTACGCGTGCACCTGATCGAAGAACGTGTCCGTGATGGCGAACTCGCCTGGCTCGCGGTTCGAGAAGACGAAGGCGATCTCGGCGTCGAGGCGTCCGCCGTGGATCGCGTCCACTGCGGCGCGCAGCAACTTAGGCGATGTCTCGCCGCGTCCCGTCGCAAACCAGCCGATGCGGAGCACGGCGCCCTCCTAGCCTGTATGGGTTCACGGTAGCCAGCCGGGACGCGCGCCGCAATGTCGCCGCCACGCTAATGTCGCCGCCACGCTAATGTCGCCGCCACGCTATGGAAAGGGCTCGTCCTCGTCGGGTAGCCCGTCGTCGTCGACGTACTCGTACTCGGGTGCTGAGTCATCAGGGATAGCGTCGGGCCGATCAGGTAGCGTGGCGAACGACTCACGCAGCTTCGTAATCTTCATCTCGGCCTGATCGAGGCGTTCCTGGCACTGGCGGGCGATCGTCATCCCCTCCTCGTAGAGGGCAATCGCCTCATCGAGCGGCAGGCCACCCTGCTCCAGGCGGGCGACCTGCGCCTCCAGACGAGCATACAGCTGCTCGAACGTCTCGCGCTTCGTGTCCTTCGCCATTCCGCCTCCTACGCGCGTTCTTCCGGCATGGTGAACAGCGGCGCCTGCGCATCGGGCACGGCACGGCGCGGACGCTTGGCGCGAACGGCACCACCACCGACCTGCGCGCCGAACGTGCCATCGCGCACCCGCACATCGATGGCATCGCCGGGGCGGGCCTGCGCGACGCTGCTCACGACCACCCCGGCGCGCTGCACGATGGCGTAGCCGCGGTCGAGCGTGGCGAAGGGGTCGAGCGCCTTGAGCCGCCAGACGCAGCCGCCGACGCCCTGGACGGCGCCGCGCAGCACGTGTTCGATGCTGGCCGATCCGCGTCGGGCGAGGTCATCGGCGCGCTGCCTGTGACGGTTGACGTCGGGCGCGGCGCGCTCCACGACACGAAGGCGCTGGCGGAGCGACGCGCGCTCGCCGACGAGCTGCTGGCGCAGGACCGACTCCATGGTTCCGACGGCGACGCCGAGGCGCACGCTCACCTCCAGCCGGTCGGGCGCGACGATCTCTGCCGCGGCCGAGGGGGTTGGCGCGCGCACGTCGGCCACGAAGTCGGCGATCGTGGTGTCTGTCTCGTGGCCGACGGCAGAGATGATGGGCAGACGGCTGGCAAAGATGGCACGGGCGACGAACTCGTCGTTGAACGCCCAGAGCTCTTCCAGCGCCCCGCCGCCGCGGCCGGCGATGATCACGTCGACGTCACCGAGCCGGTTCAGCTGGTCGATGGCGCCGATGATGCCGGGTACGGCGTCCGGGCCTTGCACGGGCGTCGGTGCGAGCACGACTTCGGCGATCGGCCAGCGCCGCTCGACCACCCGGCAGATGTCGTGAAAGACGGCGCCCGACTCCGACGTCACGACGCCGATGCGCCTCGGGAAGCGCGGCAGGGGCCGCTTGCGCGACTCGTCGAACAAGCCTTCCTCTCCGAGCCGTGACTTGAGGCGTTCGTATTCCGCCTGGAGCGCGCCGACTCCCTCCGGCTGGACGAAGTCGACGTAGAGCTGCAGCTCGCCGCGCTGCTCGTAGATGCCGATGCGGCCGTGAAGCACGACAGCGGCGCCGTTCTCGACGAGGCGCGAGGTGGTGTTGGAGGGGGCGTTGCGGCGCTGGAAGAAGGCCGCGCGGAGTTGCGCGTCACCATCCTTCAGCGTGAAGTAGACGTGGCCGGAGGCGGGGCGGCTGACGTTTGAGCACTCGCCCTCGATCCAGATGTCGCCCAGGTGCGGATTGGACTCGAACAGCTCGCGGAGGTAGGTCGTGACCTCGCGGACGGCGTAGACGTGCATGGGGGCATTTTCGAACAAATGCGCGGATCAGCGCAATGTGGAAGCCGTAGGGGCTTCGTTCGCCCCGGCGAGACGAACCCGCGCGGCTATGCGCGCTCCTGGTATTCGCCGGTGCTGGTGTTGACCTTGATGTTGTCACCCTCGTTGACGAAGAGGGGAACGTTGACGACGAGGCCGGTCTCCAGCGTGGCGGGCTTGGTGGCGCCGGTTGCGGTGTCGCCCTTCACGCCTGGGTCGCATTTCGTGATCTTTAGTACGACGGACGACGGTAGCTCGATGCCGATGGGCTCGTCGCCGAGGAACAGGACATCGCAGGTGCCGTTCTCCGCGAGGAAGTCCTTCGCGTCGCCGACCTGGGCCTTGGTGAGGGGCACCTGGTCGTAGGTCTCGGTGTTCATGAAGTACATGATGTCGTCTTCGGAGTAGCTGAGCTGCATGGCGATGCGCTCGACGCGGACGCGCGGCCACTTCTCGCCGGCCTGGAACGTGCGCTCGATGAGGTCGCCGCGGCGCACGTCGCGGAGCTTCATGCGCATCTGCGCGGAGCCGCGGCCCATCTTGATGTGGGCGAACTCCATCACCTGGTAGACACGGCCGTCAAGTTCGATGGTAGCGCCGCGCTTCATGTCGCCGGTCGAGATCATGCGGAGACCGCCCTCCTGCGTTGTGTGTGTTCCCACAAACTATCGAACTCCGCGGTGTGGCTCCAGATGCCGGTCAGCCGGCGAAGCGGAGCTTGGGCGCGCGGCTCATGACGCGCGGCTTCCCGGCCTCCAGCACCACCATGTCCTCGATGCGGACACCGCCCCAGCCGGTGATATAGATGCCGGGTTCGATGGTGAAGACCATCGTGTCTTTCAGTTCGTCGGTCGAGGTGCGGGCGACGCGGGGCGCCTCGTGCACCTGGAGTCCGATGCCATGGCCGAGGCCGTGGCCGAACGTTTCGCCGTAGCCAGCCGCATCGATGACGTTGTGGGCGATCATGTGGCACTCCTCGCCCGTCATGCCCGGCTTCACCATCTCCTCGGCCGTGAGCTGCGCGGTGAGGACGATGTCGTAGATCTTGCGGAACTGGTCGTCCGGCTTGCCGAGGACGATGGTGCGGGTCAGGTCCGACATGTAGCCGGCGACGTCGCAGCCCATATCGATGACGACTCCTTCGCCGGGCTCGAGCTTGCGCTCGCGGGGATAGGCGTGCGGCATGGCGCCCCAGGGGCCGCCGGCGACAATCGTATCGAACGAGAGGCCGTCACCGCCGTGCTCCCGGATGTATTTCTCGATCTCCCAGGCGACCCGCTTCTCGGTCCAGCCGGGCTCGACGCGCTCGGCGACATGGGTGAATGCGGCGTCACCCAAGTCCACGGCCTTCTGGAGAGCGACGATCTCCTCGGGCTCCTTGAACAGCCTGAGCGACTCTACGAGGTTCGGCGTTGGTACCAGGGCCGGGCGACCGGGCTCCGGTAGCGCGGCGAGCAGCTTCTTGAACTGCCGGTGCGTAGCGACGGTCATATCGCCGGCTTCGAAGGCGATCTTCTTGCCGGCGAGGCCCGCGAACAGCGCGCCCGCCCACGCATCGAACGCGCCGGCGACGCGGTGGAGGCGAAACGCCGGCGCCTGCGAGGCGCTTTGCTCGTAGTAGCGAAAGTCCGTGGCGATGACGGCGTCGTCCGGCGTGATCAACAGGTAGCCGGCAGAGCCCGTGAAACCGCTCAGGTAGCGCCGGTTCGGCGCGTTTGAGATCAGCGCGCCGTCAAGCTCGTGGCGGGCGAGGGCATGCCGCAGTCGTGCGATTCGGTTGTCCATGGAGGAGATCCTTGCTAGCAGCAGCCCGCGCCATCGGCACGGACGAAGATGTTCGCGATGAATTCCTGCGCGTCGGTGCGACCGGTTACGGAGAGCACCACGCTATCGGCAGTGCGACGCGCTGCGAGATCCAGGAACGGGCAGCACTCGGACTCAACTTCGACGTAGCGCACAACGGCGTCCCACGAGTCGGATGCGAAGGTTACCTCCACGCCATTCGGAAGAACGCGCACCGGCCACACGATTCCACGCGCGAGCTGCTCGCGAAACCCGCTCTGCGCGAGATCCCGGGCGATGATGAAATCGCAGGCGAGGTCTGCGTCAGGCCGTGCCGCCCTCCGTTCGATCGCGTCGGCCACGCTACTCCACTCCCTTGATAAGCGAGACGAGTGCCTCAACGGCAAGAACATATCCGTGCGCGCCGAGGCCGACGATTGCGCCGTCCACTACCGGCGACAGCAGCGAGTGGTGCCGGAACTCCTCCCGCTTCCAGACATTCGAGATGTGCACCTCGATCGCCCGCAGCCCCGAGCCCGCGACGGCGTCGCGGAGCCCGATGCTGTAGTGGGTGAGCGAGCCGGCGTTGATGATCAGGCCGTCGGCGCCAGATTGCTCGTGTTGGAGCCAGTCGATGATGGCGCCCTCGGCATTGGCCTGGAAGGCGCGCACCTCGGCGCCGAGGCCCGCGGCGCGCTCCGTGACGGTCCGCTCGATCTCGGGGAGCGTGATGGTGCCGTAAATGTGGGGCTCGCGGGTGCCGAGCGTGTTCAGGTTCGGGCCGTTGATCAGCAGCAGGCGCATCGCCACCCATTGTAGCGTGGGGCGCGCCCAGTTCCACGCCCCGCCTGTCCCGACGTGAATGGTCACACCTGTACGTGTAGGTGACAGCCAAATGTGCCGAGAACTAGGTGAGGGTGTGGTGCCGTCAGGGCGCCAAGGGAGCGGGTGCATGAGCAACGATGCTACTGAAGACCTGATCGAAGCGACAATTCGCCGGGTTGCTGAAGCTAAGGCCTCCCGCGAGGCCGTCAGCGGCGACAGCGCGGCAATGGTTCCACCGTCCGACGATGGGGCGGCAGCCGCGGTGGATGCGCCGTCGCCCGCCCCGACGTCGGCAGCTGACGATGGCCGGCCGCAGCAGCCCGCGGCGGTCGACGAGGACCTGATTGAGGCGACGATCCGCCGGGTGGCCGCGGCGCGGGCGGCGAGCGGGGCCGCCGTGGTTCCCGACATGACGGAGCCGCCAGGAGCGGCCGCGCAGGTGGAGCCGACACCGATCTTCGCAGCACACCACGCCTCCCCCTCGGCCGGCGCTCCAGAGACGGGGCCGCATGGGGAGTTGCGTGCACTCCGCCAGGAGGTCGCCGCGATGAAGGGGATGCTCGCCGAACTGCAGGCGCGCGTCGATGCCGCGCTCTCGGCCGCCGCTTCGTCGGGTCCCGCGGACACGGCGGAGCCAGCCGAAGACGACTGGGACGACGCACCGCTGTTGCCGCGCGTACCACTGGGGCAACCAATACGCCCGCCGATCCTCCGCAACCCGGCGCCGCAGAGCGCCGAGGCGGAAGGGCCCGTCGAAGTAGAGGCGGACGGGGCGCCCGCAGCGAGCTCGATGGGTGCTGCCGACCTGCAACCGGCGAGACGTGGCTTCGACCTGCTGCCTCGCTCATATCGCGTCACCGTCGAGGACAAGCGCCGCGGGGTCGACCTGGTGCCGCTGCACCGGGCCTTGCTGGCGATGGAAGGCGTGCGCGACATGTCGTTACTGAGCTATAGCAACGGCGTGGCCATCATCTCCATCGAGCTGGTGCACGAGCTGGCGCCGGAACTGCTGCGGCAGGCCGTGTCGCGCGCGATGTCGCGAGGCGCGAGCGTGGAGGTCCACAACGACACGACGATGGTCGTGAAACTGGCGGAGGAGTAGCCACAAGCCTATGCGCTGGCTGACGCTCAAGAAGGACGGGAAGACGCGGACGGCGCCGGAGCCGTTCGTGGCGATCGAATCGTTGGACTCATCGCGCCCAGAGGGGCGTGAGGGACGGCTGTTCGACCTGGTGATCCTGTCGCTCTACCTGCACAGCGCGGGCAGCAGCCACGAGATCGTCGGAGCGTTCATTGAGCGCGCACCCGCCGTGACCGAGGCGGTCTTCGTATATCCACTGGTCCTGGACAAGAAGCGCGATGTCCTCTCCGCATCACCGCTCGAGGGGATCGTGCAACCGGACCTCGAGCGCGCAATGGACGCGTTCCAGGAGGATCTCACGGCGCTCGAGCTGGATCTGCCGATGAACCATTTCCGGCACCTCGTGATCGATGGCGGCGAGGTGGTGATCCGCGACTCCATGACGGACTTCTGGAGCGGCGTCATCCCGGCAGAGACGGTGGCCGCCGCTGAGGCGAAGCTCGGTATCAAGAAAGTGGCGCTGGTGCCCATGCTCGTCGAAGGGGAGCCGTACGGCATGGTGGCGTTCGGCTTCTCGAAGTCCGAGATCGACGCGGAGATCGTCGAGTTGCTGGTCGGGCATTTCACGCTGGCCATGCGCGACATCGCGACGCAAGAGGATACGGCGCGCTTCAACGACATCGACCCCGTGACGTGGGTGTACAACAAGCGCTACATCGGTGAAGCGATCGAGTCGGAGCTGGTGCGCTGCGGCCGCTACGCCAAGACGCTCTCGCTCGTGGTGATCGATCTGGACGACTTCGGCGCATTCAACGGGCAGTACGGCCAGACGATGGGCGACCGGCTGCTGCGAAGCGCGGCCGTGAGCCTGGCGGAGGCGGTATCGGCGCCTGAGGTCGTGGCGCGCCTGGGCGACGACGAATTCGCGGTGCTGCTCCCCGAGACCAACCGCGCGGCCGCCGTGTCTGTGACAACGCGCCTGCTCGCCAGCCTCTCGCAGGTATCGGTCTTCGGTACCGGCGGATCCCCGGAGCCGCTCAAGGCATCGGTCGCCATCGTGTGCTTCCCGGAGGACGGGACGTCAGCGAAAGATCTGCTGGAAAGCGCCTACTCCGACCTCCGGGAGGCGAAGCGTGAGCGCGAGGAGCTGGCGAAGGCGGCGCCGCGACAGGTGAACCCGCTGGCACGCGCCGCGAACGAGCGAATGCGCGGCTGAGCGACCATTCACTTCACCGCACGCCGCGCTCGATTCGCCTGATCACCTCCGGCAGTTCCCGCACGTGGTCGATCACGGCGTCAGGCGGTGGCACGAAGCCCTCGACGGGCCGCGTGACATATTGGCGTGTGAGGACGGCGTACATCCCGACGGCCTTCGCACCCGCGATATCGTGCGCGGGGCTGTCGCCGACAAACAGCGCCTGGCCCGGCGCGGCACCGAGTTGCCGCAGCGCTTTTTCGAACAGCGAGGGATGTGGTTTGCGCCAGCCTTCGTCCGCCGACACGACGACGCTGGCCATCAGCTCCTCGAAGCCATGCTTGCGCAGCATGGCGTGGATCGCCGCCGTATCGGCGAGGGTGTTGGTGACGCAGCCGAGGCCGTAGCCGGCGGTGTGCAGCGCGGCCACCGCGTCGCGCGTGCCGTCGGCGCAGACCAGCGCATCGATCTCGGTGGCGAAGAGCGGTGGCGTCAATTCCCGCACCAGCGTGGCATCGAGCGAGAGCCCGGCCGCACGCAGGCCCTGGTCTACCCATGTCCAGGACGGCGGCTGGTCAACTCGATCGCCGTTCATGAAGTACGTCTCGGACGCCGCCCGCAGCGCATCGCCCACGGCGCGCTGGAGGTCGGCGGCGGGCGGGACGTCGCCGCGGCCGAGACGGTGCATGAGGTCAACCCGCAGTGCCGCGTACGCGCGCTCGAGCGCACCGCGCGAGGGGCCGATATCCCAGAGCGTATGGCCCAGATCGAACACAACCGTCCGGATGATCACCGAGTCGCCGGCGCCTCCGCCGCGCGGGGCATCTCCACGAGGGGTGCAGCGTGGGCGTCAGCCGCAGGCTCGGTAGCCGCCGGAGGGTGCAAGAGGTGCTGGCGCTGCGCCAGGTGGAGGAGGCCGCGGAAGTGCCGGACGGCGCGCGGCACGGCCGTCAACGGATCCTCCACGCCCTCGTAGTCGATGTGGATAAAACCGCGGTAGTGGTTGATCTGGAGCATGCGGATGATCTCCGGCCAGTGCACGTTGGGATCGTCCCCGTCGTCGGCGACATCGCCGATGCGTGCGTGCACCTGCACCGCGTGAGGAAGCACCAGGTCGGCGTTGGCGCGGCCGGCGAGGTCCGCCGGATCCAGGCAGGCGCGGAGCCACGGCGACCCGACATCGTGCAGACACTGGTCGATCTGCGCGGGCGACCCGACGAGGCCGTCACCGCGGTTGTTCTGAAGCGCCAGCACCACCGCACGCTCCGCAGCGTAGTCCGCGCACTGTCGCAGCGACCAGCTGACGTCGGACCAGATGCGGCGCGTGTTCGGAGGGCGCTGGCCGAAGACGCGGCGGAACATGCCGACGATGCGGCCCTGCTCCGGCGAATGCGCGGCGGCGGGCAGCCATCCGGCGAAGACGCGCACGATGGGCGCGCCCAGGTACGCGGCGATGTCGCACCACTGTTGCACCTTTTGCGTCTCGCGCGAGCGGCGCTCGTCCGGGCCGAAGTCGTTGCTGACGGCGACGCCGCTGAGCGTGAGATGCAGGTCCGTGCAGAGCTTCTTGATATCCCGCAGATAGGCCGGATCGGTCGTCGGGAAATGCAGGTCGAGCAGCTCGACGCCATCCACCTCGAGGTCTTCGGCGCACACACGGAGCCACTCGCGCATATCGATGCGCCCCGCGCGGAATGCGGCGTGGTACGACCAAGAGCTGCAACCGAGCTTCACTTCAGACGTCCTCCGGGATCTGCTGGCCCGCCGCGAGGGATTCGATGCCGCCGTAGCGGGTGCGGCGGAACCCCTCGGCGAAGGTGCACCCCAGCCCGGAGCGGTCGGCGACGGCGTGCGCGGCCGTCTTGATGCGCCGGGCGATCGCCTCATGGTAGTCGTGCGGATCCATCTCCGCGAGCCAGGGCACGTTCAAGCCGGAGGCACGGAGGTGGTGCTGCATATCGGTAATCGTCAGCACCATCTGCGCTTCGTGCCGCCAGAGCGCCTCGACCTTCTTGTCGATCCAGCCGTCGATATCGACGAACTTATTCTGGTCGCGGGGCGCCTTGGCGAAGAGCCACGTCTCGCCCACGTAGTGTGGGGGGAGGCCGTCGCGGAGCTGGTCCGGGTAGTAAAGCGGGAAGTGGGAGAAGCTGGCGGCCTCGCTGGCAGCGACTGCGACGGCCCGATGGTCGGCGTGGCCTTCGTATGGAGCGAAGGGATCCCACGTCATGACGATGTCAGGCTTCAGCTCGCGGATGATGCGCATGAACTGGCCGCGGAGATGGTCGGGCGCGGCCTGGTACGCGAGGTCGCCATCGGCGTAGCCGAGCGGGATGACGCGCTTGACGCCGAGCACGCCGGCGGCGCCTTCGAGTTCCCGGTCGCGCACGGCGCGGAGCTGCTCGCCCGAAAGCTCAAAGGAGCCCTTGTCGTTGTCGGTGGCGACGACGAGCATGACCTCGTGGCCGAGGGCACAGAACTTCGCGACCGTACCCCCGGCGAAGAACTCCATATCGTCCCCGTGCGCTTCAAAGACCAGGACGCGCTTCATGCTGGCCCCATTCTACGGGCAAGGGCGGGATGTAGGGGGGAGCCGACCCCTGACCGTGTGGGGCAGGACGCCCGCGGCCGTCAAGCACCCACATCGCGAACAAGGTCGACCGCGGCGTTGCGGAGCGTCTCCTCTGCCGTCTCATCGATCATGGCGACGCCGGGCTCGTAGCCACCCTCGGTGAAGGCGTGGCGGGGCACGAGATAGCCGACGTAATGGTTTGCATAACACGCCACGAGGAGGTGGGGCAGGGCGGCGGCTGCCTGGATCGCACGGCCGGTCTCGACGAAGAACTCGCCAGGGAGGCCGAGGATGGCGCAGCCATCGCCGAGACGGATGGCCTGCACCTCCGGGTGGGCGTAGCGCGGCTCATCGCCGATGCGGATGCGCTCGGCGACGCCGCGCTCGGCGCGGTAGCGGACGACTTGCTCCATCACACGCCGGAGCGGCTCAGCGCCCAGCGCGGCGGCCGGCTCACGCTCGCGCTCCAGTTCGGCGAGCTTCGCGTCGTACCAGGCGGGCGGATAGAGGCGGCGAAGCGGTACGGCAACCTCGCGGCTGCGGACTGCGACGCGCGGCTCGACAAGCGTGCCGGACGTCACGGGCTTGTCCGACAGTTCGTCCCAGCGGATCGTCCAGACCTTGTGCTGGTTACCGAGCGGGCGGAGCTCCTGAAGCCGGCGCGCCGCCTCAGCGCCAACGATGGTACCGACGCGGCGCGCTTCGTCGTGGCACTGCTCGACCCACGCCGGGTTCACGTCGCCGCAAGCGCCGTTCAGGAACACGACTGGCGCGTCGCCGACCACCTGCTGCACGGTCCGGACGGCGTGGCCGGGATAGTCGGCGGAGATGAGCATGTTCGTCCCGAACAGCACCGTGGGGTGGCAGGCAAAGTTGACGATGGCGGCGATCGCGCCGTCACGCGGATCAGGCGAGTCGAGGAGGAGGACGCGAAGCGCATCGTCAAAGGGGCCGGCCGGGTCGCGGCGGTTCTGGCTGACGCTATCCACGCTGCCGCGGCCCGCCTTCAGCACCGCCGGACGGAGACCGCGGTGCGCTGCCTCGACTGCGCCGGCGATGGTGCGCGCCATGATCTCGGTCAGCGGTTCATCGAGGTCACGGCGAAGGCCGGCCGGGCCGGCGTGGGTGTGGGTCGCGGCGACCATGATGTTCCCGGAGGGGATGCCGGTGGCGGCGGTCGCTCGCTCGCGCACCATAGCTACCAGGCGGCGGTCCACGCCGACGAGGTCGCAACCGACGATGGCGGCCTGTGTGGCGCCGTCATCGACGACGATGGCGCGGGCGTGCAGATCATCGTGTACGCCGACGGCGCCGCCGACGCGCCCACCGTACCCATCGAGCGGTGTGCCGATCGGCGGTGTCATCACGACCTCGGCAGCGCCGGCGCGCAGCGTCATCGGCGCGACAGGACGCGGTGGCGGTTCATGGAGCCGATCCTACGGTGAGGCCGGGCTGCAGACAAGCGCCGTGGTCAGTCGCCGAGAAGCTCGTGACCGAGCGCACGCTCGAGCGCGGTGCCGGCGCGACCGAGCGCCCATCCCGCGTCGGGGTCGTTGACGTGCACGGGGCGGAAACGATCGGCACCCAGCCGCCCGACGAGCGCCGCGTACTGTTCGGGGAAGCGCGACTCCCACGGCTGGAGGTAGCACACTTCGCGCACGTTGGCCTGGAGCATCTCCTTCAGGCACCCGAAGCAGGGCTGGAGCGTGGAGTACAGCGAGCAGCCTTCGATGGCAACGCCAAAGCGGGCGGCAGCGAGTAGCGCGTTCTGCTCGGCGTGGACGCAGATGCAGAGGTCATAGCCCTCACCCGGCGCATACGCGGCGGGGTGGGCGCACCGGTGGCAGCCGCCTTCTTCGCAGTTGAGCATGCGCGCCGGCGTACCGTTGTAGCCGGAGCTGAGGATGCGGCGGTCGCGCACGATTACGGCGCCCACGCGGCGGCCCGTGCAGTTCGCGCGGGCACGCACCGCCAGGGCGATCCCCATGAAGTAGGCGTCCGGGTCAGGGCGTGGCATCGCGCACCTCCGTCTCCAGAGCGGTTGCGACGCAGACCAGCCGCGCTCGGCTGGACGAGTCGCCTGTCACAGCGCGCGCAGCCTGTCCAGCGCCAGCCGCACGGCGCCGAGGATCTGGGCATCCTCGCCCAGCGACGACAGCAGGATACGCGGCGTGCCGGGGGTGCAGGGCAGGGCGAGGTTGCGCACGGATGCGAGGAATGCTTCACCCTGCGCGATCGCCACCCCGCCGCCGAAAACGATCGCCTCCGGATCGAGCAGCGCCGCGATCTGGGCGACTGCCATCGCAACGTACTCCTGCGTCTCGGCGAGCCATGCCGCCGCGGCGGGTTGCCCGGCGCGCGCAGCCGCGAAGAGTTCGGCCGCGGTCGCCCGCTCGCCCAGCAGGTCCGCGGCGCGGTGGTCCATCGCGCGTCCGCCGACACTCCCCTCAAGACAGTGCTGCCAGTTGCCGGCGCGGAGCTGTTCGCGCGTCATGGGGAAGAACGCCACTTCACCCGCGAGGAAGTGCGCGCCACGATGGAGGCGGCCATCGAGCACCACTCCGGCGCCGATACCGGTGCCCAGTGCGATGAAGGCGAAGTCGCGCAGGCCCCTTGCGGCACCCAGCCACCCCTCGCCGATCGCCGCCGCGTTCGCATCGTTCTCGATCGCGACTGGCACGCCGCGCGACGTGCCCAAGAGGCGCGCGATCGGCACGTTGTCCCAGCCGGGCATGTTGGCGATGGAGGCGACTGTGCCCGCTGAGGGGTCAACCATGCCCGGAAGCACGACGCCGATCGCCGCGACACTGGCGCCGACCCAGACGCCGCGCACCAAGTCATCGATCGTCCGGCCGACGCGCTCCAGCACCGGCTCGGGGCTGCCTGGCGGCAGCGGCGCATGGCGGCGCGCCTCGATCTCGCCATCCTCGTTTGCGATGGCGACGCGCAGGTTAGAGGCGCCGAGGTCGACAGCAGCGATGAAGGCGTGCGGCACGCGTGCAGCGTAACGGCGGCGCGGCGGTCGTACCACGGGGTTGGCGTGTGCCAGACATAACGTCGACGATGCAACGGCGGCGGGCGGCGGCTGTGGTAGGCTACGTGGGGCCGCGCGGCAGGCCGGAGCACATGCTCGAGATCTATCTCCTTACGCTCGCCCTCTCGATCGGCATCGCGGTGGTGACGACGCTGGCGCTGCTTGCGCTGTCGCGGACGGAGCGATTCGTCGGTCTGTTCCAGGTGCGAGGGGAATCCGAACGCCCGCGCTGGGGGGGCGTGGTATTCCTGGCCACGTTCGCGCTCACACCGCTGCTTGCGTCAGCGCTCTCGAGCCACGCCAGCGAGTTCCTCTCGCCGAAGTCCGGCAGCCTGCTGGGCCTGCTGGCGGCGGCGGCGCTGATCTTCCTGGTGGGCTTCATCGATGACGTGCGGCTGACGAGCCCGGCAGTGCGACTGGCCGTGTTCGTGACGGGCGGCATCGCCGTGTACGCCGCTGGCTACCGGATCGAGCACGTCGGGCTGCCCTGGGGTCCGGGGGTGGACCTGGGGCCGGCTGGACTCGTGGTGACGGTGCTGTGGATTACGGCGGCCACGAACGCAATCAACTTCATCGACGGGCGGGACGGCGTATCGCTCGGCGTGGCGATCTTCGCGTGCGTAACGATGGCGCAGATCGGCGCCCACTCCTCGCACCCGACGGTGGCGCTGCTGCTGGTGGCGCTTGCGGGCGCCGGACTGGGGTTCCTGCCGTTCAACCTGCCGCCGGCATCGAGCTATGTCGGCGACTCAGGAGCGTACGTCCTGGGATTCATCCTCGGCACGCTTTCGATCCGGGCGGCGACGGGGCCATCGAACGAGATCTTCCTCGCGGTGCCGCTGATCGCGCTGGGCTACCCGATCCTCGACCTGTCGCTGGCGGCGGTGCGGCGATCGCTGCAGCACCGGCACCCGATGGTGGGCGACGAAGACCACATGCATCACCGGCTGGAGCAGCTCGGGGTGGGGCCAAGGGGCATCCTGGTGGTCGTGTATGCGCTGGCGGCGCTGTTCTCGGTCAGCGCGATCGTCATCCACTACATCAGCAACACGTGGTTCCAGGCGGCCGTATTCGGTGCGCTGGTGGTGCTGGTGACCGGCACGCTCCTGCGGCTGGGCTACGTCGTAACGCTGTGGAACAGCCGGAGCATCGTCTGGCTGCGGCAGCGCGTGTTCGCGCCGGAGCACGCGCCCCGCGACGGCGATTAGCGGCGCGCTGCCAGCCGCCGCGCACCCCCCTGCGCGAGCAACAGGCCGCAGCGAGCGGCGATCGCGGCGCCGGTGAGCGCATCGCGCGCGGGGTGGCCGCGCAGGTGCTTGCGGTAGTAGCGCCACATGCTGCGGTGCCGCTCGATGATGATGCGCGGTGCCACGCTCTTGCTGATGCCGATGCGGTGGTACACACGCACCTCCGGATCGTAGACCACGCGCAGACCCGCATCGTGGACGCGCCGGCAGAAGTCGACGTCCTCGTTAAACAGGAAGAACCCCTCGTCCCAGCCCTCTAGGCGCTCAAAGACCGCTCGCGGGAACATCATCGCTGCGCCACTCACCCAGTCGACATCGCGGAGGTCGTTGTGAGTAAAGCCGGACATAAGGTAGCGGCGGGAAGCAGCGTTGTCGGGAAAGAGGCGCGTGAGCAGCGAGTAGCGGTTGAAGACCGCCGTCGAGTAGCCGGGAAAGGCGCGGCAGCTCAGCTGGAGCGTGCCGTCGTCGTCCACCAGCTTCGGGGCGACGACGCCGGCGTCCGGGTGTGCGCGCAAAAAAGAGGCCAGCGGGGCAAGCACATCGTCGTCGAAACGGACGTCCGGGTTGAGCACGGCGACGTACTGGCCCGATGCGGCATAGACGCCGTCGTTGATGGCGGCGGACAGGCCGGCGTTCGTGCCGCGAGCGAGCAAAGTCGCCCACGGGAAGTCGCGCGCAATCATATCTGGCGTGCCATCGCGGGAGGCGTTGTCGACGACGATGACTTCCGCGTGGGGGCAGTGAGCGTGCAGAGAGTCGAGGCACGCGGCGACGTGCGCCCGCGAGTTGAAGGTGACGATCACGGCGGACACGAGGTTCATACCGGCTCCAGTGCGCCGGAGAGCGCACGCGCGTAGACGGAGTGCGTCTCATCGGCCGCGCGGCGCCAGCTGAAGCCCGCGGCACGCTCACGCCCGCGGCGGGAAAGCTCCACCCGGAGTGCCGCATCGGTAAGGAGCCGCCGGAGCCCGCCATAGATCTCGTCGGTCGAGCGCGGGTCGACGAGCACGGCGGCGTCGCCGGCGACCTCCGCAGTGGCGGAGACGTTCGATGTCAGCGCCGGGACGCCGCACGCCATCGCTTCGATCAGCGGCAGGCCGAAGCCCTCGTAGAGCGACGGGAAGGCGAACGCCGTCGCGGCGTTGTAGAGCGCTGGCAGATCGTCTTGCGGCACGTACCCGGCCACCACCACGCGGTCGCGCAGGCGCAACTCATCGAGCAGCGCCAGATCCGATTCGTAAGACCAGGCTCGTTGCCCGACGACCGCAAGCCGCAGATCAATGCCGTCGTCAACGAGCCTGCGCAGCGCGCGAAAGAGGCGCGCGCGGTTCTTCCCGGGTTCCAGGCTGCCGACGCTGAGGACGTAGGGTGACACGATACCGTAACGGCGCGCCACCGCCTCCGCCGACGCACGGTCGAGCGGCGCGTATCCGGCGCCGGCCGCCTCGTACACGACAGCGATGCGCGCCGCCGGGACGCCGAGCAGCCGCGTCACGTCGCCCCGCACGGCCAGCGACGGTACGATGATCTTGTCGGCGACATGCGCCGCGAGCCGGGTCAGCACCTGCATGTAGAGGCGGCGGGCTGCCGGATAGCGCTGTGGCATGCGAAGGAACGTGAGGTCGTGGACCGTGACGACGCGCTTGCAGCGGACGCCACGCACCGGAAGTGTGTGGTGCGTCGAATGGAGCACATCGATCCCGAGGCGGTGGAGCACCCCGGGCAGGCGCGCCTGTTCCCACGCGAGGCGCGCCGGACGCGACGACGCCCCGACGCGTTCGACGCGCCAGTTGGGCTTACCAGCGGCGACACCGTCAGCCCAGCGGCCGCGCGCGAAGAGGGCGTAGCCGTCGCGCCGATCGCGCGCGGCCATGGCGGTGACGAGCTGGATCGCGTAGACGCCGGCGCCCGCCGGCCGTGGCGGCACGGATGTGGCATCGATGGCGATCCTCACAGGTCACGCACCTGTCGTGTGCGACCCATGCGGCCGCGGTAGTAATCGCGCACACCGAGCGCCATCGCGCGGAGCAGGCGCCACTCGCGGCGCGCCGCGAGACGCGCGGCACTGGGGATGCGTGTCGCCCAGAAGTACGCCGTGAACCAGGCGTACGCGGCACGGGAGCGAGCGTGCTTCCGCACGAGGTAGATGCGGTTGCGCGTCGCGTAGTATTGCTTGAAGGGCGTCATCCAGCCTCCGCCGCTGGAGCCGCTCTCACGATGATAGACAACGGCCGACGGCTCGTAGCGAAGGCGAAAGCCAGCCTGCTGCGCGCGGCGAATGAAGTCCGTCTCCTCGTAGTACATGAAGAAGCGCTCGTCCAGCGTTCCCGCATCGCGGAACGCCTGCAACGGCACGAGCGCACAGCAGAAGCTGGCCGTGGCGATCCCATCGCGGCGGACGCTCGTCGCTGGCCCGTCCGGGCGACCGGCGTAGGTGTCACGAAAGACGCCTAGGCGCCAGTCGAATCCGCCGGCGTGCGTGCTGATCAGCCGGTGGTCGGCATAGTAAAGGATCTTCGGCACTACCATCGTTCGCGCGTCGGCCGCGTCTACCAGACGCTGGAGGAAGCCTGGCGTCAGCGTCGCGTCGTCGTTCAGGAAAAGCAAGTAGTCATCGCCACGCTCGAGGCAGCGGGCGATGCCGATGTTCGCGCCGGCAGCGAAGCCGATGTTGTCGTCGCAGCGGATGCGCGTCGCCAGCGGGAAGGCGGCGTCGATCGCATCCATCGATCCGTCAGTAGACGCGGAGTCGATGACGACGAGGCGCCAGTTCGGGTAGTCCACCGCGCGCAACGACGTGCAGAACTCATCGATGAACGCCGCGCTATTGTAGTTCACCACGATGACGCCGACCGATGGCGCGCCCTCAACCATGGATCGCATCCTGAGACCGCGCGCAGTACACCGCCAGGGCGTCGCGCCACGGTCGCAGGACCACGCCCAGCGCCCGTGCGCGGGTGTTCGCGAGCACGGAATACGGCGGCTTCCGCGGCCCGCTGTAGCCGCCCGCCCGCAGTTCCTCTGTCGTCACGCGCTCCGGCATCGATGATGCCCCGGTGAGCCGCAGCACCTCTGCCGCCCAGTCCCAGCGCGACGCCGCCCCTTCGCCCGCAACGTGGTACACGCCGGCCGGCGGCCCGCGATCGAGCAACTCAGCGATGGCGGAAGCGAGCTCCGTGGCGGCCGTGGGAGCTGCCACCTCGTCCGTGACGAAGCGGAGCGGATCGCCAGCGTGCGCGGCGTTGCGCACTTTTTCGACGAAGTTGTTGCCGCCCTCACCGTACACCCACGACGTGCGCACGATGATTGCCTCCGGACACGCGATCGTCGTGAGACGTTCTCCTTCCAGCTTGGAGACGCCGTACGCGTTGAGTGGGCGGGTGGGAGCGTCCTCGGTGTACGGAGTGCGTGCGTCTCCGTCGAAGACCTCGTTTGTGCTGACGGCGACCAGGCGCGCGCCGGCGCGGGCGCAGGCCCGAGCGACCTTGTCGGCGCCGTAGCCGTTGACGGCCATCGCCAGATCAGGCTCGCGCTCGCAGCGCGCCGTGTCTGTGAGCGCCGCGCAGTGCAGGACAACGTCCGGGCGCTGGCGGGTGATCGCGGCATCGACCGCCGGGCCGTCCGTTACGTCCAAGGTGCTGTGCGAGAACGCGACGACGCGGTGCTTGCCTAGCGCGGTCTGTAGCGCGCGGCCAAGCTGGCCGTGGGCGCCGGTCACCAGCAACTTCATTTCAGGTCTCCGATGGTGAAGTGTAGCGCGCGTCAGGCGTGCGGTCGCGCGTGGGCGAGGCGGTCGGCGTACTGCCGGTCGTAAAAGCGGCGGAAATCACCGGATCTGATGGGGTCCCACCACCAGCGGTTGTCGGCGTACCAGCGGACGGTCTGCTCCAGCGCCGCCGGGAAGCCGAGTTGCGGCCTCCAGCCAAGTGCGCGGAGCTTCGACCAGTCCATGTAGTAGCTGGCATCGTGGCCCTGGCGGTCCTCAACGTGGCGGATCAGAGAGTACGGCTTGTCGAGCAGATCCAAAATCGCTCGCGCGACGTCTATGTTCGTGCGGTGGTTGTCCGCCTGGATGTTATAGGCCTCACCAGGCTCGCCGGATTCGATCAGCAGCAAGAGCGCGCGTACACAGTCACCGACGTAGAGGCGGTCCCGCTGCTGCATGCCGTCGCCATACAGCGGCAGGGGCTCGTCCTGTAGGGCGTTGGTTACGAAGAGCGGCACGGCCTTTTCGGGATACTGGTACGGGCCTACGTTGTTCGCCGGGCGGGCGACAACGGCCTCCAGTCCATAGGTCTCAGCGAAAGCACGACACATGAGGTCTCCGGCGGCCTTGCTGGCGGCGTAGGGGCTGCGCGGTCGGAAAGCGTCGTCCTCGTGCCGCGGGTCACCGGCCGTCGCGGGTCCGTAGACCTCGTCGGTGGAGATGTGCAGCACGCGCTGGACGCCGACGTCACGCGCGGCTACCAACACGTTGTATGCGCCGCGCACGTTGGTCTCGATGAAGTCAGAAGCGTCCTGGATCGACCGGTCGACGTGCGTTTCAGCAGCGAAGTTGACCGCTGCGTCGCAGCCGCGCATCGCATCCGAGACTGCTGCAGCGTCCGCGACGGTGCCATACACGAATGTGTACCGCTGATCGGCCGCAGCGTCCCGCAGGTTCTGCTGGTTGCCCGCATATGTCAGCGCGTCGAAGTTGACGACTTGCAGGTCCGGGCGCTCGCGCAGGACGTGGCGGATGAAGTTGCTACCGATGAAGCCAGCGCCGCCAGCCACGAACAGGCGTCGCACTACGGCACCCGCACGCGGCTGTGGTCGCCAAGCACCATCTGATAACCGCGCGGCTTGCGGTCGTCGCCGGCCAGTTGCACGTGGCGGCCGATCAGGCTGTGCTCGATGCGGTGCCCCAGCCGCTCGATCGCGGTGTGATCCATGACGACGCTGCCGGCCAGCTCGCTCTCCACGATGCGGCAGTCCGGGCCGATCGAGGTGAACGGGCCGACGTATGAGTTCTCGATGCGTGTGCGCTCGCCGATGATCGCCGGGCCGCTGATGACGCTGTTCACGATCTCGCTTCCCTGCTGCAGGACGACGCGGCCATGCAGCTTCGACGCGCCGTCCACGGCACCGCCGGACGGGTCATCCGCCAGGCGCTCCAACACCAGGCGGTTCGCGGCGAGGAGGTCGTCGTGCTTGCCTGTGTCGATCCAATCGCCGTCCACCACGTCAGCGCGGACGTGGTGGCCGTGGTCGATGAGCCATTGAATGGTATCGGTAATCTCCAGTTCACCGCGCGCGGACGGCGTGATCGACTCGATCGCATCGAACACGCGGCTCGTGAAGAGGTAGATGCCGATGACGGCGAGGTCGCTCGGCGGCTCCGCCGGCTTCTCCACGACGCGCACGAGCCGCTCGCCGTCGAACTGCGCGACCCCGAACTCGCGCGCATCGTCGACGTGCTTCAGCAGCACGGCGGCGTCATCGGCCGACGCGGCGAACGCCTCCGCGTACGGAAGGACACCGTCGGTGAGGAAGTTATCGCCCAGGAAGGCGATGAACGGCGCGCCGCCGAGCGCTTGCCGGGCCACGCCGATCGCCTGGGCGATACCGCCCGGCTTCGCCTGCTCGACGAACCCGATGTGCGCCCCGAAGCGGACGCCGTCCCCAACGGCGGCGCGAATTTGCTCGCCGTTCTCCGGCGAGACGACGACGGTGATCTCGCGCACGCCGGCATCGACGAGGTTCTCGACCGCGTAGAAGAGGATGGGCTTGTTGGCGATGGGGACCAGCTGCTTTGCACCGGTGTAGGTAAGCGGGCGGAGGCGGCTGCCTTTGCCACCGCTGATCACCAGACCCTTGAGCGCGGGTTTCATCGGGCGGCAGTGTAGCATGGCGTCAACGCTGGCCCGGCGCGCCCGCGGCTGGCAAGATCACGCGCGGGCTGGCATCAGGGCGAGAGGAGGCAACATGGACGTGCGGGGCAAGACGGCGATCGTCACAGGATCGGCGGTGGGCGTTGGACGGGCGACCGCGCTGGATCTGGCGAAGCGAGGCGCCAACGTGGTCATCAACTACGCGCGGTCGGAGGACGACGCACGGGAGACGGTTCGGATGGCAGAAGCAGCCGGCGCGCGGGCGCTTCTGGTGCGGGCCGACGTGTCCAAGGACGCCGACGTACGGGCGATGGTAGCACAGGCCGTCCAGACGTTCGGCGGTCTCCACGTCCTCGTGAACAACGCGGCGACGACCCATTTCGTCGGATTCGCCGACCTCGACGGCATGAAGGAGGAGTACTGGGACAACATCTTCGCCGTCAACGTGAAGGGCGCGTTCTTCTGCAGCCGCGCGGCGGCTGGCGCAATGCGCGACAGCGGTGGCGGCGCCATCGTCAATGTTGCGTCGGTCGCCGGCGTCCGGGCGATCGGGAGCTCGATCGCCTACGCCGCGTCAAAGGCGGCGCTGATCAACATGACGGTAGCGCTGGCACGCGTCCTGGGGCCGGAGATCCGCGTCAACGCGGTGGCGCCGGGCTTCATCGAGACGCGCTGGTTGCGCAACGGCCTCGGTGACGAGATCTACGAGGCGGGCAAGGCGAACGAGATCCGCCGCGCGCCGCTGAAGGCGGTGTGCCAGCCGCAGGACGTTTCCCAGCTCATCCTGAGCCTCATCGAAGGGGCCGACCTCGTGACGGGGCAGACCGTCGTCATCGACGGCGGCGTCGGCATCGCCGGCTGACCTGCTACGAGAGCCCAGCGGCGCGGCGCAAGTCCGCGCGGACATCCGGGTGCGCCACAGCGATCAGTTCGTCCGCGCGCTGGCGCGTGGTCTTGCCGCGCAGTGTGGCGATGCCGTACTCGGTCACAACGTAGTCGACGTAGGTCCGTGGCACCGTTACCACGCTCCCCGTCGGCAGCTCCGCGACGATACGCGAGTGGCGGTCGCCACCGGCGAGCGAGCTGGACGGCACCGCGATCACGGAGCGTCCGCCCTCGCTCCAGGACGCCGCGACGGCGAACACCGTCTGGCCGCCCGGGCCGCTGTACACCTGCCCGTTCAGCGTCTCCGCAGTGACTTGGCCGGACAAGTCGATTTGGAGCGCGTTGTTGATCGCGACGAAGTTGTCCTCACGCACGAGCGTGCGCAGGTCGTCGGTGTGGCAGAAGTCCCATAGCTCGAACTTCGGGTGCATGTCCGCCAGCGCCAGTTCCTCCGGGGGCAGCAGTGCGAACGCCGAGCCGACGACCTTTCCGGGCGCGATCTGCTTGCGCTTGCCGGTGACCACGCCCTTCGCGACGAGGTCTACCACTCCCCCCGGGATGAGCTCGGTCTGGACGCCCAGGTCCTGCTTGTCGTCGAGGTACAGGGCCATCGCGGAGGTGACATCGCCGAGGCCGATCTGCAGCGTGTCGCCGTCACGGATCAGTTCGCTCGCAACAAGCGTGCAGATCACCTCCGCGGCGGCGACGACCTCGTCGGAGCGCGGCGGCAGCGGCGGCGGGCTATCGTCGGACGCCCGGTGCTCGACAAGTGCGGCGACCTCCGACACGTGGAGGAAGTTCTCGCCGAACGTGCGGATCAGGCGCTCGTCCACCTCGCAGAGGATCGTCGGCGCGACGTCGCACGCCGTCCGGTTGATCCAGAGCGCCGCGCCGAAGCTCATGTAGCCCTGGCTGTCGGGCGGCGACGTCTTCACCATGACCACGTTCCAGTGGCTGACGATCTCCTTGACGTAGCTCTCGCGGAAATTGCCGATCGGTTGGTAATCGGCGAGCCCGGCGTGCACCTGGCGGCGGTCGGCGGCTGTGGTGAAGGTCGTGACGAGCCGGAAGTGGCCGGCGGTCTCGGGTGTGGCCCAGACGAACGGCGCCACGTAGTGGTAGATGGAGACGTCACTGAGCGAGGCGTGGCGGGCGTAGAGCGCCTTTGCCAGCCCCTCCGGATTGCTGCCGAACATGCCGACGTACACGCTATCGCCCGCCCGGACGAGGCGGGCTGCCTCGTCCGGAGTGCGGAGTTTGTCCGCGTGGCGCTGTCGCCAGTCCATGGGGAACCCTCCGAAGCCAGCGGTCGTTTGGGGGCGATTATCGCACGGCGTGCACGCACGTCGCCACCACGGCGCATCCGGCGCAGCAACGTGGACGGGCGGTAAGTGCTTGGGGATTTGCTGCTGAAGTCAGATCGCACGCCGCAATAGCGGCTGCATACCGCGCCCGTAGCAGGTCCCGCCGATTTGAGCGAGCGCCTTGCGAGGCGGCCGCCACGACCACCGGAGGACGGTTGTTTGTGGTGGAGACGGGGGAGAATTGAACTCCCCGTCCAGGTGAGCGACGCCCTGAGTTTGCTACAAGCTTATCCCTACAGTTACGTCTCGCCGCGAGCGTCCGCTGAGGGCCCGTGCGTCCGCGGCCAGCCGAATGGTCTTAGGCGCGCAGCATCGGCGTTGTGCGCGCAGCGCCCCGGACATGTGGTCGCTCATTCCCATTCCGCCGGGGTTGGTCCGGGATGAACGTCACTGCTTACGCAGCGAGGGCGAGTTGTCGTTCGCCGTTTATGGTTTGGCCACCTGGATTTAGGAGGTCGATGGCCGCCCTCCGCCTGCAACTCAGACCCGCCGATCCCTGTCGAGCCCTTTCGTCCCCACGGAATCCGGTCCGGGCTCAGTATACCACGACGCCTTACTAGACATAACTACGCCCAGCGATGCCCCCTGCGGCGCTGCCAGCGCCGGTAGGGGAGTGGTCCTTTCAGTGCGTCCACGTCAGCGACGTCGTATCACCGGTATCTCGAAGCCGACGGACTCTTCCAGTGGCGACGGTGACCTCATCGAGCGCTGCGGAGGTGAGAGCATAGAGGAGTTGGCCGTTCCGCCCGAACGCGAGCCCGTTCACGCGGTCAGCCAGTGCGGCAATCGCGCGCGGTGAGCCACCCGACAGCGGTACGGACCAGACCTGCCAGGGAGCCGCCGCACTGCCCGTAACGACTGTCGCACCGACGGCCAGCGACTCGGCGTCCGGCGACAGCGTCAGCGCGCCCACGGCTGAGAACGCCTGCTGGTCGGGCAGCGCACGCTCGTTGCCGCCCGAGGCGTCCGCTGTGAACAGCGCGACCGTGCCGGCAGCAGAGGGTCGCGCGAGCACGATGCGCTGGCGGTCGCGTGACAGCGCGAAGTCGACCACGCCCGCGGCGAGGAGCGTCCGCTGTCCGCTTCCGGCTTCGATCCGTTCGAGGGTCGATCGGCCGGCGGCGCGTACGATGGCGACAATCTCACTGTCGTCGAGCCACTGCGGATGCGCGATCTCCAAGCCCGGTTCCTGCAGCGAGGGATGCGGATCCTTGCCGTCACGTGCCGCGATCCACAATTGATCCGCAGGACGACCAGGCGTCACAGCGGGCCCTTCCCTGCGGACGTAGGCAATCCGCTTGCCATCTGGCGATGCCGC
Organism: Dehalococcoidia bacterium; assembly: GCA_035632115.1. GTDB lineage: Bacteria > Chloroflexota > Dehalococcoidia > DSTF01 > JACRBR01 > DASQHL01. Next base: position 23,635 of record DASQHL010000083.1, read on the forward strand.
GGGATCCCGGAGTACGATGCCGTCCCCACCCACAGGTGCAACGACCAGGGACATCGCGCCGGAGCCAACCGTGTACTGGACGATGCTCCCGTGGTCAGCGAACAACAGCCTTCCAGAGCTCGCGCCGCTCCCGCAGATCGCGCCAATGGCAACGACTGCGGCGATCGCCGGGGCAAGTAGGGCACGATGAACCACGGGCGGCATGGGTAAGAGCACGCTCAGCGAGAGCCGTGCCGGAGCGCTCGCTGGATGTCGCGATCAGCATCGCGCTTCGCGATCGCCTGGCGCTTGTCCCACGTCTTGCGCCCGCGGACCAGCCCCAGCTCGACCTTTGCCTTGCCGTCCTTCAGGTACAGGCTCAGCGGGACGACGGTGAGGCCGCGCTCGGCGATGGCGCTCGCCCACTCGCGGATCTGTGCTTTGTGTAACAAGAGGCGGCGCGGCCGCGTCGGCTCATGGTTCTGATAGCTGCCGGCGTCGTACGCCGCGATGTGTGCGCCGTACAGCCAGAGCTCGCCGTCGAGCGGGCGCGCGTGCGCCTCGCGGATGTTCGCGTTGCCGAGCCTGATGGACTTGATCTCCGTGCCCGTCAGGGCGATCCCTGCCTCAAGCCGTTCAACGATCTCGTAATCGTGAAACGCTTTGCGGTTGGCCGCAACCTGCTTGATTTCGGCCATTGGGTTCCGGCGCTAGCCGCCGACGCGCGTGGGCGTCGCGTTGCGCGCCGGCGTCGGGGTCTGCGGTTGTGGAGTGAGCGCCTCCGGCGGGGTCGTGTTCGTGCCCTCGAGGACGTCGATCGCCTTGAAAAGCTGGACGTCGCGGTTGGCGTCGATATCGCTGTTACTGGGCGTCACGGCGATGTCCGGGCGGATGCCCACTCCATCGATCTGCGTGCCGTTCGGCGTGAACCACTTTGCGATGCTGATGTACAGCTGGCCGCCGTCCTGGAGGTTGTTCGAGATGTTGACCGTGCCCTTCCCGAACGACTTCTCGCCGACGATCGTTGCACGGCCGTTGTCGTGGAGCGCCGCAGAGAGCACCTCAGAGCCGCTGGCAGAGAATCGGTTCAGGATGATGACGACGGGCAACTTCGTCGCGATTCCGCCGCTCTGTGCGCGAAACTCCTGCTTGGTGCCATCGCGCTCCTGCTCGGTCAAGATCAGCTTTCCGCTGTCGAGGAAGTCGTTAGCGACGTTAGCTGTCGTCCGGAGGAGGCCACCCGGGTTGTTGCGCAGGTCCAGGATCACACCCTTCTTGCCGCTGCTCAGGATCGCCTTGAGCGCAGTCTGCATCTCACCTTCGGTCTGCTCGGTGAACTCGCGGATGTGGATGTAGCCGATGTCGGTGATCTCCTTGCCGGAGCCGTCCTTCAACGTGCCGCCGGGCGGGACCGTGGTCACGCTGGCGACCTTGATGTCGTCGCGCTGGATCGAGAGCGTTTGCTCCGTCCCGTCGGTGTGCTTCACTTTGAGCTTGACCGTGGTGCCCTTTGGGCCGCGGATCTTAAGCACGGCCTTCTCCTGGGTCCAGCCGGCCGTGGACACGCCATCGACTTCTTCGATGATGTCGCCCGCCCGGATGCCGGCCCGCTGTGCCGGCGTGTTGTCGATGGGCGCCGTGATGACGATCTTGCCGTTCTGGGACGCCACAGTCGCTCCGATCCCCTGGAATGTGCCGGAGGGGCCGACACTGGTCTGGACGGTGTTCGGGTCGACATAAAACGTGCCGCTGTCGGGGAAGGTCTGGAGCATGCCCGTGATGGCGGCCTGGTACAGGGTCTGTTCGTCGACGAGGGTGGGGTCGACGTACTTCTGCTGCAGGAGCTGGTAGATCTGGTTCAGCTCGTCAAAGTTGAGCTTCGTCGTAGCGGTCGCATTGCCCACCGCCTGGGACGGAGGCGCGGCCGCCGACGAGCTGCCGCCGCCACGGACGATGTAGCCGACAGCAAACGCCAGGATCAGGATCGACGCGCCGAGCAGGCCGATGACGGTCCAGCGTGCGGCTTTCAGCATGCGGCGCAGACTCCTTGCGCGAGCCGGACGAAGGCGGGGCCGCCGACGCCGGTGGCAGTATCAGGCCGGCAGTCTATCATCCGTGCGATCGCGCCAACAATCGGCGTGGAGGGCGTGCGTGTGGCGCCGATTACGCCACGTCCGGCCGGCCGCGCGGCGCCTTGCGCGCGGCCTTCTGATCGTACAGGCGGCGGTCGGCGATCTGGAGCAGCTCGCCGGGCGCGCGGGAGTCATCCGGACAGACGGCGACGCCGATGGAGAGACCGAGTTTCACCTGTTCGTCACCGGGGCTCATCAGGGCAGCCTGTCGCACGGCTACGGCGAGCTTCTCGGCGGTCGCGCGCCCCTCGTCGAGCGCCGTATTCGGCAGGATGACGACGAACTCGTCGCCGCCGTACCGGGCGCCGATATCGCTGCCGCGGATCTGGCGGGAGATCACCTGGCCGACAAGGCTCAGAAACTTGTCGCCGATAAGGTGACCGTACGTGTCGTTGATGTCCTTGAAGTTGTTCATGTCCATCAGCAGCACGGTGAGCGGCTGCCCGTAGCGCAGGGAACGTTCGACTTCATGAGAGAGCTGTTCATAGAAGTACCGGTGGTTGTACAGGCCGGTGAGGGAGTCGCGATATGCCATCGTTCGAAGGCGCTGACTCAGTTCTTCCAGATGGCCCGAGTACGCGCGTTCCAGATTCACGTGAGCGAGGCGAGAGCGTGCCGCCATGAAGATGCCGTAAGCGCCGCAGACGTAGAGTCCGGCGACGCCGATGGCGCTCGCCGACCATCTCGACATAACGGCCGGGCCGTAGAGGATGATGACCGTCGTCGCGCCGAACAGCAGGCCGCCCACAACGCTCACCGTGTGATCGAGGAGGCGGCGCGGCCGGCGGGCCGCCGCGGAGTCGGGGCCGATCCCTGCGAGGATGCTGTGTGGGAGGTCGGCGGGTGCTGCTGGCGATTCCACGAGCCCTCAGTCTTCAGCGGAGGTATCGCCCCGGACGCAGCCTCGCCCGCGCATGGCCGACGTGCATGACCAGCCGACGGACGTACTCACGGCGCGTCGTCAACGCGCGCAACGGGTAGCGCGCGTCCGGCGTCCCTCCGAGTGGATTATCGGTATCCCTTAGGTGTACTTGAGACGCGATACGCTGGGGCGAGGGCGCCGAGAGCGCACACCTGAGCACTACATAACATCTATAGTGCGAAGTCAGGCCGCGGCCCGACCTTCGTCGCTTCAACGTTATGTTGCTCCGGGTGTGCCTACTTCGTCTCGACCGTGCGGCCGGGCGAGCCGCGCAGGATCTCGATGACAGCGGCGAGCGGTTCGTCGTCGGGCTTGGCGCCGTCGATGCGCCGTTCCGCGCTGACGATGTCCATGAGCGTGGTGCTGGGCGTGGCCGCACCGTTCACCTTCGGGGCATTCTCCGGCGCCTTCAGGCCCACGCTGCTGCGCCAGCGCGAGATCATTGCCGCCGTCGAGGCACGGAGCTCACCGGCGCCCGCGGCGTCGTCGGTAGGCTCGTGGGAGAGCCGACGCACGGGGTCTGCGCGACCAGGCTTACCTGCGTCGCGAGCGGATGCCCGAAGGTTCGGCGTTGAGACCTCCGGAAGCGTGAGCGCAACGGCCGGGAGCGAGCGCTTCAGCGTTCGGCTGGCCGCGAGGGCCACCGCCGCGCAGGCGACGCCGACAATGAGCAGTGGACCGAGGCTGAGCAACGCGGTGGCTCCGACGGTCGCCACGGTGACGGCCGCGCCGGCGTACCAGGGCCAGTACTGGCGGCGGATATGCGACCTCAGGAGCGAGAACCGGGGCGCGGCAGGGCCTCCCGTGGCTGCGGGCGCGCGCGCGCCGGCCTTCCGCGCCACGCGCGGCGTGGCGGCGGACGCTTCAGCGACCCGCCTCTTCTTCGCAGGTCGCTTCGGCTTCGATGTGACCGGCTGGATCATCCCTTTGCGAACCAGGACCTCATCGCGGAACGCGTCGTATTGCTCGCGTAGGCGCGGCGTGCCCAGTACCCCGTATGCCTCGTTCAACTCGTCGAGCATGATGCGAGCGCCGGGATTCGTTTGCGCGAGCGCCTGGTATTTGCGGGCGAGATGCCAGTACGCCTGGTCGACCATCATGCCGTCGGCGCGAGGCGTTAGCCCCAGAATCTCGTAATAATCGCGATCCGTCATGTTACTCCTCGATTCGAGGCAGGGTTCTTATCTCTGAACGCCTTCGGAGTTGAGGACGTTGCGAATCGACGTTGACGCCCCTGCCGCCCCGGTGCTGTGCGCTAGGCTGATGCCTCGGCGCCCGGAACGTCAGAGGGTCGATGGGATTCTCGTGTCGTCGCCAACCCCGGGCCGGTTTCACGCCGGCGCCCCCAATATGACCCTACTCCCCTACCGGCACTATCGGCACATGGTGGCCGTATCTGCTGAACCGTCCACCGTTATGTAAACTGTCATACGGCCAGCAGCCAGGTGTTTCCTGTCGTGGAGGTGCGTCCCCATGCCGTCCCCTACAAGCGACGCCGTGCTCGATTTCCATGGCCGCGTGATGTTCCACTGTGGCGCCTGCGGTGCGCCGGTCGGGAAGGACGACTTCTTCGAACTGGGCTTACGATTGCCTGACGCCGACGAGAGCAAGGATGACTACTGCGAGTCAGAGCTGGTCGACAGCGTCTCACACCCGGCGTGCCTGCGGGCGAGCGGGGCGCTCGCCGGCTGATCCTATTGCCGCGCGATGCACGTCGGGCGCCCCGCCCAGTTGACCGGCGGCGGCGTTCGCGATAGCGTGCGGAGGAACCTGCAAAGGGGAGTAACTGGCCTGCACAAGCGGGCAGTCCGGATCGCCAGACCCGGCCCAAAAGGCCCGGTCCGGACAACTTCGCGAACGGCGCGGAGGCGGTGAGACCTTTGATGACACCATGGTCATCAAAGGTCTTTTTTCGTAACGGAGGCTGCCCGGCCGGATGCTGAACCGATGGCGATGGCCGATCGCGATGGCGCTACTGGCGTGGCCGGCGGCAGGGCTCCGCCTCGGCTTGTGGAGCACAGCGCAGCCCGCCGAGACGCTGTTCTACGGCCTGGCGATCGTCTCCGCGGCGTTCCTCCTCACGTGGAGCGCGGAAGCGGCCGAGCGCGACATCCCGCGCACACTTGCGCTCGCCGGCCTGGCGCTGATCGCGGTGCTGCCGGAGTACGCCGTCGACATGCTGTTCGCGTGGAAGGCGGGCAAGGATCCGTCCTACGCGGCGTTCGCGACGGCGAACATGACCGGAGGCAACCGGCTGCTCGTGGGCCTCGGGTGGACGATGGTCGTGGGGATCTTCTGGCTCCGGACCCGCAAGAACCTGCTCGAACTCGCATCGATCCACCGGGTAGAGATCGGGCTCCTTGGCATCGCCACGGTGTACTCGTTCGTGATCCCGCTGCGGGGCGGGCTGACGCTGTTCGACGCCGCCTTTCTCGTGAGCCTGTTCGCCGTCTACGTGTACCTCGCCTCGCGGGGAGAGGTGGAGGAGGAGTCATCGCTCGTGGGCCCTGCGGAGACGATCGCCAATCTCCCTACCCGCCAGCGGCGCGCGCTGGTGCTGGCGATGTTTTGCTACGCCGGCGGCGCGATCCTGCTCGCGGCCGAGCCGTTTGCCGACGGACTGATCACGACCGGCGTACGCTTCGGCATCGATGAGTTCCAGCTGGTGCAGTGGGTGGCGCCGCTCGCCTCCGAGTTCCCGGAGTTTCTCGTGGCGGGCCTGCTCGCCTGGCGCCTCCGAGCGGACGCAGCGCTGGGCGCGCTGGTATCGTCCAAGGTGAACCAGTGGACGCTGCTCATCGGCTGCCTGCCGATCGCCTACGCCATTTCCAGCGGCACGATTGATCCGCTGCCGACGGACACACGCCAGACGGAGGAGGTGCTGCTGACGGCGGCTCAGAGCCTGCTGGCGGTGATTCTCTTAATCAACCTGCGCATGTCGCTATGGGAAGCGGGCGTACTGGCAGTGCTCTTCGTGGCCCAGTTCGTCACGCCGCACTCGATTGTGCCGCGCAACGCGTTCTCGATGATGTATCTCGCCTTCGCGGCGCTCTTCCTCGTACGACAGTACTTCGAGATGCGGCCGTTCCTGCCGTATCGCGTGCTGCGCGCACCGCCGCCCCTCAAACCCGATCCCCCTCCTTGACAGATCCTGCGGACTGTGCGGTGATCGTGTACATCGGACACGGGTGCAGCGCGCAGGGCAAGGAGTGACTTTGTGTCGACGTTCATCGTGCTCGCAAGCCTCACGGACCAGGGCGCCCGGACCATGCACGATCTGTCCCGGCGCCTCGACAACGCCCGCGAAACGTTCCGCGCGCATGGCGCAGATCTCAAACAGATCTTCCTTGCCATGGGCCAGTACGACTACGTCGTGGTGGCCGAGGCGCCGGACGACGAGACGATGGCGCGTGTGGCACTGGCTGTGAGCGCCCAGGGGAACGTCCGCACGCACTCGTTTCGCGTATTCAGCGAGTCCGAGGCGCTGGCGCTGGTCGAGGGACTGCGCTGAGCCGCGCCGCGGAAGCGCGGGCAATCTTCGCTAAGGCGCAGGAGCGTCATGCGGCCGGCGACGTCGCCGCCGCCATGGAGCTGGCGCGGCGTGCACTGGATCTGGACCCAGACTGCGTCGAGGCGCTGGAGCATGTGGCCACGGTCCTCGTTACACGCCGCCGCCGGTATGCCGAGGGGCTGGCCCTGATCGAGCGCGCCGCCGCGCTGCGACCGGACGACGCCGGCCTCTGGTACGCGCTCGGCTGGTGCTGCGAGTTCGCCGCTCACGAGGTCGCGCGCCGTCCGGACGGCACGGCCAGCCTCGACGTGCGGACGCTGTACGAGCGCGCCGGGGAGGCGTTCCGCGCATGCCTCTCGCTCCACCCTGACGGCAAGCTGGCCGACGACGCCGAGGATCTCCTCGACCACGTGGAGAATCAGCTCCGGCAGTAGTGGCGCACTGCGGAACGAGCCACCTCCGTAGAATAGACATGCATGTGCCATCAGCCGGAGCGAGTGACCAGATGACCATACAGAGCCGTTATGTCGAGCTACACCCCACATCGCAGCGCCTCCACCGACGCGCGCTGCCGGTCTTTCCGGACGGCGTCACGCACGACATGCGCCACACGTCGCCGTTCCCGCTCTATGTGGCGGGCGCAAACGGCAGCCGCAAGCGTGACGTCGACGGAAACGAACTGGTTGACTTCGTGATGGGGCACGGGGCGCTGCTGCTGGGCCACCAGTACCCGGCGGTGGTCGATGCCGTGATGGCGCAGGCCGCGCTCGGGACGCACTACGGCGCGTCGCACGAGTGGGAGATCCGCTGGGGCGAGTCAGTACAACGGCTGGTACCGTCCGCAGAGCGCGTGCGCTTCACATCGTCAGGCACCGAGGCGACGATGATGGCCGTCCGGCTTGCCCGCGCGTACACCGGACGACACGAACTCATCCGCTTGCGCGAGCACTTCCACGGCTGGAACGACAGCGTGGCCGGGCAGCCGCACGCCGAAGAGACGGTGCCGTTGGCGCCAGGGCTGACGCCGGGCGCGTTGAGCGGGTCGATCGTGCTCCCACAAAACGACGTCACGACGCTCGAGCGCACGCTGCGCGAGGACGGCGCGCTGATCGCGGCGGTCGTGCTTGAAGCTACGGGCGCGCACTGGGGCACGGACCCCATCGACGAGGCGTTCGTTCGGCGCGCGCGCGAGCTCACGGCCAAGTACGGAGTGCTCTTGATCTTCGACGAGGTGATCACGGGGTTCCGCGTCGCTCCGGGGGGTGCGCAGGAGGTGTATGGGGTCACACCGGACCTCACTACGCTGGCGAAAATCCTCGCAGGCGGACTGCCCGGCGGTTGCGTGGCGGGCCGCGCCGACGTGCTCGACCAGATTGCATTTCGCGAGGATGCTGCTGGTTCTCGCGTGTCCCACCAGGGCACGTTCAACGCAAACCCGCTTTCGTCGGCTGCCGGCACAGCCTGCCTGGAGGTGATCGGCGAGGGGACGCACCAACAGCGCGCGGCCGCGACCGCCGCGCTACTGGCGCAGGCGATGAACGCTGTGTTTCGCGAGGAGTCTGTGGCCGGTGCGGTCTACGGCCAGTCGTCGATGTTGCACATCGCGCTCGGCCTGGAGCGACAGCCGCCGGACGGCCACAGCTGGGGCTGGCGCGCCCTCCCCGAGCAGCCCCCACGCGTCCGCCGCGCCGTCGCCGAGGCGCTGCGGCTGGGCATGATCAACGAGGGGGTCGACCTGATGTCGGGCGGCATGATGGTGTCGTCGGCGCACAACGGCGGCGACGTGGAGCTTGCGGTCGGTGGCCTGAGGAACACCCTGCGCGCCATGAAGGCGGAGGCGCTGGTGTCTTGATTACTTCTCCGGGAAGGTGACGAGTGATGTCGTGCTCTCGATGCCGGGGATGGTGCGTATCTTGTCACTGAGGATCGGCGGGACATCGCTCAGCGACTCGACCTCGATCTCGATGACCACGTCGTAGGGGCCCATGACCTCGTGCAGTTCCTTCACGCCGGGGACGGAGCGCAGCGCCGCGACCACGCCCTTGGTGTCGCCCGGCTGCGTGACCACCAGTACGTACGCTTTGATCATGGCGCCTCCTGCGTTCGGATTACTTGCGTCAGCGGTTGATCCCGCCCGGACGAGCGCCGATACTTCATCCAGAGCGGGCCTGACAGGTCCGGTTTGCCCGGGCGAAGCGCGCCGCCCTACGTGGTACAGGTTTCGGGAAGCGGCGTCAATCGGGTGGCGGGGCGCGGATCGGGGATCACCCGAGGTGGGCGCGGCACCGAGGGAGAGTTACACTTTAGGAGTTAGCGCTCGTAGCGCATTGCGCCCGGGCTGCCGCACCACAGGGATGAACGGCGCGGCTGAGGCAATCGTGGTCGAAGAGATCTTTCAGACCGACCCCATTAGTGCCCTGGGCTTGCCACCTCCTGTATCCGTCGGCCGCGACGCCACCGTTGGCGCTGCCCTGGCTGCCGTGCAGAAGCACGGCAAGGGGTACGTACTGATCGTCGAGAACGGGCGGCCGGTGGGGATGATGAGCGAGCGCGAGGTGCTGATGCGGGTTGTGGCGCGCGATGTCAAGTACGACGCGAGCGTGGACACGTACATGTCACACAACCCGGAGACGCTGACGCTCAAGGATCAGATTGCGCGCGCCATCCAGATGATGAACGAGGGGGGCGAGCGCAACATCCCGATTGTCGACGGGTCTGGGCGGGCTGTGGCGGTCCTGCGCACGGTGGACATCATCCACTTCCTCGCAGAGGCCTTCCCGGCGCAGTTGATGAACCTGCCCCCGCGGCCTCACCAGCTCATCCCGGAACCGGAGGGCGCGTAGTGACGACGCTGACGAAAGAGTCGGAGCAGCCGGAACATCAGCAAGTACAGGAGCTGGACCGGGTCACGATCCGATTCGCGGGTGATTCCGGCGACGGGATGCAACTGGCCGGGACGCAGTTCACGAAGACGTCGGCAGTCGCCGGTAACGACATCAGTACCTTCCCGGACATCCCGGCCGAGATCCGGGCGCCACAGGGTTCTCTCCCGGGCGTCAGCGGCTTCCAGGTCAG
>DASQHL010000084.1:0-39610 GCA_035632115.1 Dehalococcoidia bacterium
CGCGGCGGCAATCCACCCGGACGCCGAGGTGCGCCTGACGGGCGTCGGCATCGACGAGACGCGCGCCGGCGTGATTGACGTGCTGCGCTCGATGGGCGCGGACCTCTCGGTCGAGGAGGAGCGGCAGGTCGGCGGCGAGCCCGTCGGCGACATCGTCGTGCGGTCGTCCCGGCTCAGCGGCACGGAGATCGGCGGCGAGACGGTGGTGAGCGCGATGGACGAGGTCCCCGTGCTGGCCATCGCGGCGGCGTTCGCCGAGGGCCGCACGGAGGTGCGCGATGCGGCCGAACTGCGCGTGAAAGAGTCGGACCGGATCGCCGCCGTGGTCTCGCAGCTCGCGGCGCTGGGCGTCACCGCGGCAGAGCGGGCCGACGGGCTGACGATCGAGGGCGGCGAGGTGCGCGGCGGCAGCGCCCGCACGTTCGGCGACCATCGCCTGGCGATGGCGCTGGCGGTGGCGGGACTGGCGTCGCGCGATGGCGTGACGATCGACGATGCCGACTGCGTGGCGGTGTCGTACCCGGCGTTCTGGGAGCACCTGGAGCAGCTGGCGCGCTGATGTGGACGCGGCGGAGGATGATGCGGCGATGAGCGGACGCGTGCCGCTGCTGGTCGTGCTGTCGGGACCTTCGGGGGCGGGGAAGGACGCGGTGCTGGACGAGCTGGCGCGGCGCGGCCACCGCTTCCACCGCGTGGTGACATGCACGACGCGCCCGCGGCGGCCCGGCGAGCGCGACGGCGTCGACTACTACTTCGTCACCGATGCCGCATTCGACCAGCTCATCGCGGAGGGCGGGCTGCTGGAGCACGCCACGGTGTACGGGCACCGCTCCGGCGTGCCACGGCAGCAGGTGGTCGACCGGCTGCGCGAGGGGCTCGATGTCTACGTGCGGACGGACGTGCAGGGCGCCGCATCGATCAAGGAGCTGGCGCCGGAGGCGGTGCGGGTGTTCATCGCGCCGGCGTCGCTGGCGGAGCTGGAGGAGCGCATCCGGGCGCGCGGCACCGACGACGAGGAGCGCGTGCAGCGGCGCCTTGCGACGGCTCGCGACGAGATGGCACGACGCAGCGAGTTCGACTACGTGATCGTGAACGAACCGGGGCGGCTGGAGACGACGGTGGACCGGCTGGCGGAGATCCTGGACGCGGAGCGGCTCAAGACGCGGCCGCAGTCGTTGTGATTTCCAGTCAGCGATCGATGCGGACAGTCGTTTCTGAAATCTCCACGATGAGCCGCTTATCGCGCCGGCTTTGAACTTGTTGATATTCAAACTCGATGGTTTCGATGAGCTCCTGCAGCCGGCGCCGGCCACGCGACTCATTACATCGGAACACGATGCGCCCTAACTTGCGAAATCGTGAACGTGTCCCGCTTGGCGCGCGAGACGCCAGCCTGCGATAGTCACGGTCCCACGTCACCACAATAACTTCGAGCTTGTCGCCCATCGCGGCAATGACCTCGTCTGGCGTGCCATTCGGAAAGAGGTCACGAACCAGTTGTACTTCGTGACCGCGCTCGCGAAAGAACTCAGAGACGGAGTCGGGTACGTTCTCGTCAATGAGGAGACGCATGCAGGCGGCGGATCAACTTGCCCGAGATCGACGGAGCTGTTCCTCGTGAGCGATGGCAGCCTCGACGTCGGCCGGCATCAGGCGTGGAAACTCTCGAATGATCGCCGCAGGATCGTAGCCAGCCTGGTGGAGGTTCCAGACTGCGCGCGTGGATATACGCGTTCCGGCCAGAACGGGTGCGTTGTGAGCGACGTATCGATATTTGTCGACCCTTCCAATCTCGGCGCTCGTGCGCGTTCGAAGTGACTGCGCGGCCACATGCATATCCTGGGCAATCTCCTCCATCGCGATGGGCAGGACAGGATGACCCAGGAAGCGCGCGCCCATCCGTGCGCCCGTGCGTGGATCGTCGAAATAAACGTGTCGACCGGCCACGTAAAACGTCATGTTGGACCACGGCGTTTCGCGCTGCTCAATGAGCCAGCGCCCAACACGCCGGAGCTCCTGCAGTGAAACATTATGATCGCGCCGAAGGATCGCGATCGTTCGGAGTCCTACTACATCGCGGAAGGAATAGAAGCGACCGAATGGGCGGTGTCCTGCAGTCGCGGTGACGAACTGGGGCTTGAAGAACTCTGTCTTGTCCCAGTACCGCAATTGCCGCACTGAGAGCGTCGTGAGGCGCCGAACGTGATCGGCTGTGAAGGCCAGCAGCTCGCCCATGAGATCCCCCTTGGCGTACATTCTCTCAAGTCTGGAGAGCAATTGCCATTCTGAGACGTGGCACTACCGCGTGGCTCGACGGACGGCGAATCATCGAGTTCGATCACCTCGCCGCGCGGCGGGTGATCGTGAGCGGGCTCCACTCCGCCTCCATGCCCTGGCCGTGGCAGGACACGCGCTTCCCATCAACGATGTCTTTCTCCGTCATGATGCCGAGCGCGGCGACGAACGACTCCATTTTCGGCGCGCCCACCTCGCGATTGACGAGCTGGCCCTCTACGAAGAAGGACAGCTCATCCGCACCGTGGTCGTATTCGATGCGATAGCGGTGGCGGCGCTGCGGTCCGTTCGGCAGCGGCTGCTCCTTGAACAGCGCGAAGTACTTCTGCTCGCCCTCCGCGGCGGCCACCTGCGTGCCCGGGAACGGCAGCCGGGCGTAGACCGTGGCGTAGCTCTCGTTCGAGACGAAGAAGTCGATGGCGAGGCCGGTCGAAAAATCGAGCAGGTTGAGTGAGACGAAGCCGTCGTAGAAATCGTCCGGCACACCGTTGAACTTGCGCGCGCGGATATCCAGCTCCACGGAGAGCGCGCCGCCGGGCGGGACGGCGAACGTCTCGCGCGAGAAGTACATGTGCTTCGCGTTGTCCAGGATCTGGACGGCGTCGTGGCCGCGCGTCAGCGGCATCACCGTGACGCGCAGCGTGCCGTTCTGCACGATCACGACGGCGTCCGGCTCGCGGTACTGCCAGCCGGCGAAGCCGCCAATCACCCACGGACTCTCCGGCTTCAGCAGGTCCGCGTAGCCGCCGTAGACGATCGTCCCGGTGCCAGGTGCGGTGTCAGCGGTCATGGCGTGCCTCTCCGCGCGGCGCGCGTCCGCTCCGCCGCGGACGGCGACGCTCCCGTTACTCTTCGTCGTCTTCGGTGTCCTCGGGCGCGTGGGCGCGCGGCACCAGTGGCGACGGGCGGTCCTGCGCGTCCTTGCGCTGGCGGCGTAGGGGCAGCGCATCGATCGTCTTGCGGAGCTGCTCCACGCCAGCGGCACTCTCCGCGCAGACGATGGCGACGTTGGTATCGCGGATCGCCTGCAGCTCATCGACGGACACGTCCGGGCGCACCGTCGCCATCAGCGCGCGTCGTGTCATCGAGTAGATGCGGCGCAGGTCGAGCTGCCGCCGCACGGTCAGGGCGCCGTCGATCGTGCCGACATCGATCGCGTCCAGCTGCAGACCTTCCAGCGCGCGCATGTCGGAGTCGCCCAGGCCGGCAGGCAGCACGAGCACGTAGCCGATCTCCTCGGCGAGGAGCGCCGTTGCGGCGGCGGTGTCCGGGTCGAAGACGACGAAGTCGTACCCCGCCTCCTTGCACGCCAGCGATTCGCCCTCCTTCTGGGCACCGATGAACACGCCGAGGATGGCGCCCCCGGCGGCGGGCTTCGGCAGGCGGGCGGCGGCGAGCTGGCGCGCGTCCAGGATCACGGCATCGGCGCCCTTGCGGGCGAGCGACTCGGCAGCAGCGGCATCGGCCGTCCGCGCGACGAGCACCATGCTCGGCTCGCGGCCGGGCGCGGCGGTCCCGAAGCCGATGGCGCCGGCCTGCAGCCGCGTGGCGCGGCGGATCTTCTCGGCAAGCTTGCTCAATGCTGCATCTCCTCTGTCGCGTCCGGGGATGCTCCGATCTTAGGAGCAGGCCGGGGCGCGGGCAAGGCGGCGGCGGACGGCGCAGGCGAGCGCGCGGGGTCTGCTATACTCTCGCGGAACGCGCCGCTCCGGCGCGTTCGTGTTGCCACGAAAGGAGCGGCCGCCCGCCGGAGTGCGGGGTCGGCCGTACTTTATGCCAGCGGTGGTCGTCATCGGCGGACAGTGGGGGGACGAGGGCAAGGGCCGCATCGTCGACCTCGTCGCACAGGGCGCGAGCGTCGTCGCCCGCTACTCGGCCGGCAACAACGCCGGCCACACCGTCATCAACGACATGGGCGAGTTCAAGCTCAACGTCGTGCCGGCCGGCATCTTCTACGCCGACAAGACCTGCATCGTCGGCAACGGCGTCGCCGTGGACCCGGCGATCCTGCTGAATGAGATCGAGACGCTGGCCACGCGCGGCGTCAGCGTCGCCAACCTCTTCGTCAGCGACCGCTGCCACATCATCATGCCCTGGCACCCGCTGATCGACCTGGCGGACGAGAAGCTCCGGGGCGCGGCGGCGATCGGCACGACGGGCCGCGGCGTGGGGCCCTGCTTCACAGACAAGGTGGCGCGCATCGGCATCCGCGCCGGCGACCTCGTCGACCCCGCGGCGTTCCGTGCGCGCCTCGCGTTCGTGCTGCCGTACAAGAACGAAGTGCTGACCAAGCTGTACGGTCTGCCGGCACTCGATTTCGACGAGGTGTACGACTCCTACTCCGAGCTGGGCCGGCGGCTGGCGCCGTTCGTCCGCGACACCGCGCAGATCGTGCACGACGCGCTCGACCGCGGCGAGACGGTGCTGCTCGAAGGCGCGCAGGGCTGCCTGCTGGACCTCGACGCGGGGACGTACGAGTTCGTGACGTCGTCGGTGCCGTCGTCATCGGCGGGCGGCGCCGGCATCGGCATCGGCATCGGCCCCACTGTGATCCAGCAGGTCGTCGGCATCTACAAGGCGTACGTGACGCGCGTCGGCAACGGGCCGATGCCGAGCGAGCTGCTGGACGAGACGGGGCAGATCCTGCGGCTGGAGGGGCCGCGCCCGGAGATCGGCACGACCACCGGACGACCGCGGCGCACCGGCTGGTTCGACGCCGTCGCCTCGCGCTACAGCGCCATGGTCAACGGCGTCACCAGCGGCGTCCTGACGCGGCTCGACGTGCTCGACAACTTCCCCTCGATCAAGATCTGCACGGCGTACGAGACGCCGGACGGGCGGATGCTCACCTCGATGCCTGCCAGCTCCGTGCTGCTGGGCGCCGTGAAGCCGGTGTACGAGGAGGTGGAGGGCTGGCGCGCGCCGACGAGCCGCTGCCGCTCGTGGGACGAGCTGCCGCAGAAGGCGCGCGACTACATCCGCCGCATCGAGGCGCTGCTGCAGACCCCGATCGATATCGTGTCCGTCGGCCCGGAGCGCGGCCAGGCGATCATCATCCACGACGTGCTCAAGGTGAAGCGCGCGCCGTAAGCCGGGCGCGCGTAGCCCCCTCAGCGGCCGCCGCTGATCGGCGGGATCAGGTCAACGTGCTCGCCGTCCGCGAGCACGCGGTCCAACGGCTGCACCTCCTCCGACACGGCGACGACGAGGGTCGGCATCAGCGGGCCGAGCACGCGGTACTCCTCCGCGAGCCGCCGGCGCAGCGCCTCGACGGTCGCGCCCGCCGGCACCTCGATGTCGATGTCGCGATCGCCCACCAGCCCCCGTAGTCCGGCGAAGAGGCGCACCTGCACCATCATCGCGCGATCCACGCTAGCAGCACGAGGCCGCGGCCGGCTTGTGCGCCGAGATCGTGGCGCTGTACCAGGGCCGCTCGCCGACGGCGGCGCGGCTATCGACGCTGAGCTGCGTGAAGCCGGCGGCGCTCAGGCGGGCGAGGTAGTCGCCCTCCAGCAGCGCGCCGGACGCGCAGCCCGCCCACAGCGCCAGGTCGTCCTTCTCGGCGGGCGACAGCTCGCGCTGCAGCACGACGTCGGACACGTGGAAGCGGCCGCCCGGCTTCAGCACGCGGAACGACTCGCGGAACACCGCGTCCTTGTCCGGGGAGAGGTTGATCACGCAGTTGGAGATGATCACGTCGGCGGTTGCGTCATCGATCGGCATCGC
The DNA here is from genome assembly GCA_035632115.1 of Dehalococcoidia bacterium. Classification (GTDB taxonomy): domain Bacteria; phylum Chloroflexota; class Dehalococcoidia; order DSTF01; family JACRBR01; genus DASQHL01. The sequence goes on from DASQHL010000084.1 coordinate 6,022, forward strand.
CTCCATCTCGCCGCGGCGGAACTCGACGTTGTTCGCGCCGAGCTTGTCGCGGTTGGCGTTGGCCAGGGCCAGCATGTCGGGCGTCATGTCCAGGCCGATGACGCGGCCGGCCGCGCCCACCTGCTTCGCCGCCAGGAAGCAGTCCAGCCCCGGGCCGGAGCCCAGGTCCACCACCACCTCGCCGTCGCGCAGGCCGGCGATCGCCGTCGGGTTGCCGCAGCCGTACGAGGCCACCGTCTCCGGCAGATCGGCGACCTCATCGACGACGTACAGCTTCTCCCGCGCGCTGGGCCCGCAGCACGACGACGCCTGCCGCGCCCGCTCGCCGTAGTGCTCCTGCACCGCCTGCTTGATCTCTTCCGCCGACCGTGTCACAACTGGCCTCCTCTGTGAATCGGAAATTACCGATACCTGACCGATGAAACGAGGCGCGTCAGCAGCACGAAGCGCTGAGCGCGCCGAATTCCCGCTGGAGCCACGCGAGCGCGTCCGGCTCGAGGCAGTAGCAGGTGTTCGGGCCTTCGATGGTGCCGCGGACGACGCCGGCGTCCTTGAGCACCTTCAAGTGCTCGGACACCGTGGACTGCGCGAGCGGCAGCTCGTCCACGAGGTCGCCGCAGACACACGCCTGGCGCGCGGCCAGCAGCTTCAAGATGCGGAAGCGCGCCGGGTGCGCGATCGCGCGGAGGAGTTGCACGGTGCGGGCTTCGGCGTCGGTCTGGTCGATGACCTTCATGGCAATCGGGATTTTACGATGGACGGCGACGGTGTGTCAACAACTAGGCTCTAGCGAAGCTCCCAATTCAGCCATAAAGGAGTCTGATGGCGCCTAAGGAGAGGAGAATACTCGCGGCAACTGCCGCGCCGAGAATAGCCAAGTGGGTCGCAAAGATCACGGCCCTCTCCACTGCCGTCAGGGGCGCCGAGAGATACGGCTTACCACCAACGAAGACGATCTTCCGGCGGTAGAGGCGCAACGTGAGCCAATAGCGTAGCCAGCGCGAGGCCCCAACAGGGACGATGCTGTGCCCAAAGTAGCCTGACATGACACGGTGATTATAGAACTGGAGCCCTCTATTCGGGGGCTTCGTCCTCGATGCTTGAGATTCGATGCGGCGATCGAAGAACGACCAGATGTCTCGGCGGCGACGCTACGGGCGAGGGCGATCCGGTACGCCACCGCTGTCCGAGGGCCTCATGCGGAACCGTGGGTTGGCGGCAAGCGCCTCCCGCACGGCGCGATCCACCTCCGGATCCGCGGCAACGCGGCGCTGTATTTCTCGCCGCTCGGCAGCCGTCAGGCGCCGGCGCGACACCGCCATCATCGCAACCCGTTCCCTTGCTTCGACAAGCACCCGCATAACCCGGGCGACGAACCCTTCAAGCCGAGAGGGGGGTCTATCCACCGCTGAATGTGGTCGCATCTCCGTCCTTATGGGGCGAGTATGGGCCCCTCGCCCGCCGTCAGTCAACCGGAGTGGGGCGCTCGGCGGCCGGCGGGTGAGCGTCGTCGTTGCTCTCGCGAAACTCGAATACAGGTGCGCGTCTGGTCATGATTTCGCTGGAGACGACAACCCTCATAGCGCGAAGAAGGCCCCGTGTCCAGGGCCGTCAACGCTTTGGCGGGGCGATGATTGTCAGGCGGCGGCGGAGCCGTGGCCGTCGGGGACGGCGGCGGCGCGCGGACGGAGCGCGCTGACCTGCGGCGCGTTCGCGGCGTACATCCAGGCGATCGGCCCGGCGGCGACCAGCGTCAGGAAGCCGGCGACGCGGGCAGCCGTGGTCTGCGTCGCTTCGGGAGACGGCGGGCCGAACGGGCTCAGCCAGCGGCTCCACTCCTGCTCGAAGTAGCGCGCCCAGATGTCCGTGTTGGCGACGGTGGCTTCTTGCGGCGTCATGTCGGTGCGCTCCACGATGGTCTCCTTTGTCCACGTCCACGGACAGCGTAGCGGCGCCGCATGGCGGCCACGTTAAGCGCCTGTGAACGAGAGATGAACGTCTGGTGGAAAAGGGTCCATCCCTCACGGCGCCGCTCTGATCATCGGCTTGTGACGGATTTCCCGAACAGCATACCGCGCGTCCATCAAGAAATCAATGATGCGGCGCGCGGGGCGGCGCGCCTATCGGGGAAGGGCCGCAGTCCGGCGCGGGGTCACTCGCGGTCGCCGGCCAGGTAGTCGTCCAGGGTGCGGCCGGGCTCGTCGGGGAAGCGCTCGGGCAGCGGCGAGAGCTCGCGGATGCGGTCGAGGCGGAAGCTGCGGAAGTCCTGCCGCAGCTCGCACCAGGCGGCGAGGGACCAGGAGGGCCCCCAGAAGAAGAGCCCGAGCGGGCGCACGGTGCGGTCGGTCTCGGAGCCGTCGGCGGCGGTGTAGGCGAGGCGCACCTTGCGCCGCTCGTCGATCGCGCCGCGCAGCGTGCCGAGCGCGCTGGCGAAGCGCGGCGGGATATGGAAGGCGGGCGCGAACAGGGGCGTGCTGGTGAGGCGCTCGCGCAGGCGGTCGGGGAGGACGGCCTCGACGCGGGCGAGCGCTTCGTCCGCGGCCTTCGCCAGGCCGGGGTCGCCCCAGGACTTGACGACGCGCGCGCCGAGCACCATCGCCTCGATCTCGGCGACGGAGAACATGAGCGGTGGCAGGTCGAAGCCGCGGCGGAGGATGTAGCCGACGCCCGCCTCGCCTTCGATGGGGACGCCGGAGAGCATGAGGTCGCGGACGTCGCGGTAGACGGTGCGCTCGGAGACTTCGAGGCGCTCGGCGAGCCAGCCGGCGGTGGCGACGTTGCGCCGGCGGAGGAGCTGGATGAGCTGGAAGAGGCGGTCGGCGCGGCGCACGTTACCTCACCCCCCGGCCCCCTCTCCACCTTCCTGCGGAACGTGGAGAGGGGGAGCTTCGGGCGGCGGGGAGGCAGCGGACAGCGGACAGCACACAGCAAGACCGCAAGCGTCAGGCGGAGCGCGGCGTGCTGCTGACCGCTCATCGCTGACGGCTGCCCGCTCGCCACCGCTGACGCGCCGGCCGACTGACCGCGTCACGCGGGCTTGTACTCGATGAGCTGGCAGTAGTTGCCGTCGGGGTCGAGGAAGGTGGAGATGACGCCGCCCCAGGGCTCGCGGCCGGCGGTGCGGATGAACTGCACACCCGCGGCTTCGAGGCGCTTCTGCTCGGCGGCGAGGTCATCGACGAAGAAGTCGAGGAGCATGCGCTGGGGCTCGCGGGCGGCGCCCTTCACCTGGCTGTGGCCATCGATGAGGAAGGGGGTGGGGCCGGCCATCATGGCGCCCTCGCCGAAGTCCGGGTTGAGCGGGAGGCCGACGACGTTGGCGTAGAAGTCCTTGAGCTTGTCGGGCTGCTCGGTGGTGACGTTGATCAGGAACTGGCTGACCTGCATGGGATCTGCTCCTTTCGGGTGCGGGCACTGCTGACACGATTTGTCCACGGACAACGGCGATGATACGGCATGGCTGGTGACAGCATTGTGTCAGGAGGCTGGCGGGCCTGTTCGGACTGGTGACAGCCCGTGGCAGCATGGCGTCGGCGACGCTGGGCGCAGGGGCAGCGAGGCATCGCCAGCCAGGGTGGCCGCTGTGTGGCCGAGGCGGCGTGGGGGAACGGCGGACCCGCGGGCGTCGTCGCGTGGCGGCTGTCATCGGGTGGCGCGCGAGAGGGTTGTGCGGGCGAACGGTGCGCGTTTCGTGCGATTTGGGTGCGCTTCTGCGCATCGGTTATGTCCACTCCAGATTCAAAATCGGCGTTCGTTCGGCAGTTTTCGGTATTTCCGCGCGGGGGGCGCCTCCGTGGCGGGACTGACGGCCGCCACCGGCGAGCGCAGTCCGGGACAGTGAGGGTGATGGTAGGCGAGGCGAGGTACGAGGTGCGAGCGGAGGGTGTCACCCGGGCGTCCGCGACCGATGATGATGGTGTGACGACCTCGACGACGACATTCGACTACGATGTGCTCGACCGGCTGACGGGCGCTCACTACCAGAACCCGGTGAGCAACGTGGCGTACCTGTACGACGGCGTGGGGAACAGGACCTCGCAGACGGTGGATGGGACGCCGACCACCTACACCCACGACGCCGCCGACGGGCTGGCGGCGATCAACGGCGCCGCGACGGCCAGCGACCAGAACGGCAACTTGAAGCCGATCGACGCCAACAAGGATCGCGGGCGAAGGACGGAGCCATGAAGCCGGCGGTAGGGGCAATGGGCGTTGTCAGTTTCGTGATGATCGTGATCGTACTCATCACCGAAGGGTTCAGCGTGGGAGGGATCAGCTCAATTCTGATCGCTGACGCCCTGCTGGCAGGCTATCTCGTCGCCGTGTTCAAGTTGAGGGACTATCGTGTTGCCCACGTGCCGAGTGCTCGCGCCGCGTATGAAGTACTTCTGTCGCGTGACAAGCGACGGGACAAAGGAGAGACACCGCCTTCAGCAACGTCGCCCGAATCGCTGCGCCTTTTGCTGGCTGCCGCCACCGTGGCACCGTTGGCGACGGGCGTCATCTTCGGCGTGCTGCTCGGGGACATCATTGTGGGGCTCGCATCGGGCGTGATCATGGCGGTCGCGGCCGTCGCGGCCTGGGGATGGTGGCTCTGGCGGCCCGAATCGTGATCTCGACGACGGACAGCGTGAGCGGTGCGACCTCGTACTACCTGGCGGACGGGCTGGGAGCACGTCGCAGCTCACCAACAGCGCCGGCGGGGTGAAGAACTGCGTTGGCGGCGGGAAGGAGACGGTCGGACCGATGAAATTACAGCGCTCCTCAGATTCCGCCGGGTGCACAGCTTGTTCTGAACGTGAGCGCCTTGCTCGCGTGGAAGGCGGTGCATACGACGTGCCCTGGGCGTGGCGCACACTAGTCCACGCGCGATAGATACCGAGCCAGGCCCTCAGGCACCATCGGGAACGAGTCAGACTGGAGAGCTGCGTCAGGTGGACGAACTTCTGGACGGTGGCGAGCGGGTTATTCGCAGGGCACCTGCCTCATGTCTGGCGCCGCTGAAGCCAATGGGCCGTGGAGAAATGATCCTGACAGATCGCCGATTACTTTGGTTCTCAAGTCCGGAAGTGCTGAACATCCCGTTTAGCCTGTGGCGCGCCAACGTCGCGATTGCCCTCACGGACATTGATTCAGTGACCAACATTGGTTTTCTGCCCACTAGCCCGATCCGGGTGCATTCACAGCAGGGGGTCTATCTTTTCACCCTACGCGCCGGCACACTGCTCAATCCACTGTACGTCTGGAGGAGCCGCAGCTTGAGCCGCGAGTGGGTGGGATACCTGCGCAATGAAGTAGCCCTCGCGCAGCAAGCTCATGACTGACCTGGCGGACCGGCTGGGGAGCACGTCGCAGCTCACCAACAGCGCCGGCGCGTTGACGGACCGCTACGCGTACGACGTGTACGGCGCGGTGCGGTCGCAGACGGGCACGACGGCGAACGACTTCCGCTTCACGGGGCAGCAGCACGACTCCAACGCGCAGCGGAGGTTGTACTACCTGCGAGCGCGGGCGTACGACCCGGCGCTGGGGCGGTTCTTGCAGCGGGACCCGCTGCCGCTTCTTAACGAATACGCCTACGTGGGCAACAACCCGGTCAATCTGACCGACCCGTATGGCCTGTGGCCCCACCCACCTTGCCCCGCTTGTGACAAGATCAAGCACGCGGTCCGCAAGCTAGCGGTGACAGCGGTGCACGATGCTCTTAGCACCGCCGCAGTACCACCGTACGCCTTGTACTACGTCGCATACCAAGAGGGGCGGGCCATAAACTACGTTGGCTCCCAGTTCGGCACTGGCGGGGTCATTGTGGCGCACGTCTACGCTGCCCCTTTGGTGGTGCCTGAAGCCATCGGACTCGGAGGAGACGTCGCCATCGATTTTCATCAAAGGTCATACGGTTGCCAATGAGTCGATCCGAGACGAGGGTAAAGAAGGCGGCATGTTCCCCCGCTTCTTCTTGGGCGGCGGGCCCAAAACCCATCTGCCCGGTCTCCACAAGTACGATTCAGGGATCGACTTCGAGTACTGACCTGCGATTGGAGGTATCAATTGGAATTTCAGACCTTTGGCCTACTGCTGACTCTACTCATCGGTCTCGCCGGCCTCGCGTCAACCTGTCTCGCCTGCACGAGTGCCTGGAGCTATATGCGAGTTCGTCTCGGTTGGAGTTCGCCATGGGCTATTACGGCGACAGTAGCTGTATCCGTGGTGGCGTTTCTCGGGGGCTAGATCCCCTACGGCGTTTGGCTCGTCTCCCGAGAAATGATCAAGTGGGTTAGGAGATCGCGTGTTTCGAACGCGGTCTGACGGGAGCGAAGTTGTGGGTAGCGCCGGCGCGGTGACGGACCGCTACACGTACGACGTGTTCGGGGCGGTGCGGGCGCAGACCGGGACGACGGCGAACGACTTCCGGTTCACGGGGCAGCAGCAGGACTACAACGCGCAGCGGGGGCTGTACTACCTGCGGGCGCGGGCGTATGACCCGGCGCTCGGGCGGTTCCTGCAGCGGGACCCGCTGCCGTTCGTGCAGCGGTACGCGTACGCGGGGGACAATCCGGCGAACCTCGTGGACCCGACGGGGCTGTGCCCGTGGTGCTCGCTTCCATCGCCCAGCCTCCGCGCAATCCAGGACTGGACGGCGCGCGAGATCGTGCATCGTGTGGCGGGTGCCGTGGGTGCCAGCGCGCAGGCGGCGCGTGCCGCCGCCGACGCCGTCGCCGCAGGCGCGAGGGTGGTGGAGAAGGAGGCGCGGCAGGTCCAGCGGTTCCTTCAAAGCGACTGCTTCCAGGGCGCCGTGAAAGTTACGGCACTAACTACCGGCATCGTGGCGGGGACCATCATCTTGGGTCCGGCGGCAGTGGGCGCAGGCGAGCTGTTCGTTGGGGGTGCCCTTGTCGATGTCCAGGCGGCTTACTTCGTTGCTGGATCGTCAGTCGTCGTCAGTGCCGGAGCCAACTCGGGGACGCTCAGTCGCTCAGTACAATTGATTCAGGCCGGGATACCGGGAGTGGATCAGCTCGTAAGGGGTTGCCGACTGTGAAGGCCCGTGCGCGGACTCATCTGCGCGAGAGGGGCATTTGGTACCTAGTTGGGTATGGCGGGGCGATGCTGTTCATCGGCTCGGCCGTACTTCGCGACGCCGGTTCTGTCACGCGTGCGCTACTGCCGCTGGCTGTGCTGACTCTGTGCGGCATCGTGGGCAGTGCAATCGTATTCGTGATGTGGATACTTGTGCAGACGATGCAGCCGCGCGGCAAGAAGCCACGGCTCCCACGTCGGTGAGTCACCATGTCGGCGACACGCCGTACCTGGCGGACGGGCTGGGGAGCACGTCGCAGCTGGCCAACAGCGCCGGCGCGGTGACGAGCTACGTGTACGGGCGGGCACTGACGGTAGGTAGGATGACAGGTTCACGACTAGGCATGTTTAGACACCTTGACGCCCGCCTTCTATCGTTGCCGCTCATGGTGCTATTCGCGGTGCTTCTGTTCTCAGTTGCATGCGATCCCGGGCACGAGATCACATTCAAGAACAACACCTCCACCGCCGTTACGATTTACTTTGAAGGCCGACGGCAACTGACGTTGAGCGCGGGCGAAGCGAAGGTGGGCACACAACTCGAATATAGCGGGGCACACACCTGGGAAGCGAGGGACGAGCAGGGCCACGTTGTATATCACGCGAACCTGAGCTGGTCAGACATTCGCGCGCTCAACTGGACTATCACGATCACGGGCGCCACCAGCTCACGGCAGCCGGCGCTGACGCGGGCCGCTCCGTGACCACCTGCGTTAGGGGCTGGGGAGCACGGCGTGGCTGGCCAACAGCGCCGACGTGGTCACGCTGGGTGCGCGCGGTGAACTACCTCGACGTGTTCGGGGCGGTGCGGTCGCAGACGGGCACGACGGCAAACGACTTCCGGTTCACGGGGCAGCGGCAGGACGTGGGCGCGCGCGACGGTGCGGGGTGGTTGCCAAAGGCAAGGAACGCGTGATGACGCGACGAGAGACGGCGGCCGAAACACCGAGGCGAGGCCGACAGCGCCGGACGGGGCCGACCGCGACGGGTGCGGCGGGGCTCGACTCGCGGTTCGCGGCGATCGTGGCGGCGTACGAGGCAGACCCGCGCGTCGCCAGGAAGCGCATGTTCAGCTCCGATGCGGTGCTGACGCTCGATGGCAAGATCTTCGCGATGTTCGTCCGCGACCGCCTGGTCGTGAAGCTGCCGGGGGCGCTCGTCGCGGCGGGCCAGGCGGAGCGCTTCGACCCCGGTCAGGGGCGCCTGATGAAGGAGTGGGCGAGCTTCGCGACGAAGCGCGGCTGGCTGGCGCTCGCGGAGGAGGCGTACGCGTTCGTCGGCGGCGGCGGCAAGCCGCCCGCACCGGCGCGACGGCGCAGGCGCTGATCCGCGCGCCTTCCCTCCGGTTCCCGCTTGTCGCTTCCCGGTGGCCGCCCGCAGGCCCGGTGTAACCTTTCACCGCCCCCGATCGTCAAAGAGGGTGAAAGGGGATCACAGACGTGGAGGAACGGACCGCGGATGCGGCGCTGGCGCTGCTGGAGCGGGCGAAAGCCGGCGACCCGGACGCGTTCGGCGCGCTGGCCGAAGAGCACCGGGACAGCCTCCTGCGCCTGTGCTACAGGATGACCGGTTCGCGCGAAGAAGCCGAAGACCTGGTGCAGGAGACGCTGCTGAAGGCGTACAGCAAGTTCGGCACGTTCGAGCTGCGCTCGTCGCTGGGCACGTGGCTCTACCGCATCGCGACGAACGCCTGCCTGGACCACCAGCGCGGCCGCAAACCGTGGGACCTGGACAAGCGCTGGCAGTGGTTCCGCGAGAACGGCGAGCTCGCCCACCAGCTGGAGCAGACGCTGTACCTCTCGCCGGAGCGCTCCGCGGAGGTGAAGGAGGTCGCGGCGACGTGCATCAACTGCATCACGATGTCGCTGCCGCCGAAGCAGCGCGCCGCGGTGGTGCTGTGCGACCAGGCCGGCCTGTCGCGCGAGGAGGCGGCCCGCGCGATCGGCGCGTCGGTGGCGTCCGTGAAGACGGAGCTGCACCGGGGCCGGAAGACGATGACGGAGGTCTTCGAGCACCGCTGCCAGCTCGTGGATGCGAAGAACGAATGCAACGCCTGCATCGCCGCCGGGCGGGCGAAGCGCATCCAGCGGCGGCAGGGGGAGCCACGGCCATGACGTGCACGGAGACGCGGGATCTGCTGTCGGACTACATCGACGACGACCTCGCCGCCGGGGCGCGGTCGCACGTCGAGGCGCATCTCGCCGGATGCGAGGGGTGCCGGTCGCGCCAGCGCGCGCTGCGCCGCACGGTGCGCTTCGTGCAGACGCACGCGTCGGCGCTGCCGGACGTCACGCGCCCCGGCGCGACGTACGCGCGCTTCACGCGGGCGATCGTAGACGAGGCGTACGAGCGGACGCCCGAGGAGGTGCTGGTGGAGGCGCTGGGGTCGTCCGCGCCGGGGCTGAGGGAGGGCGTGCCGGAGCGCGCGCCCGGACAGGAGAGGGCGTCATGAAGAGCGACGTGGTGGTGATCGGCGGCGGCATCGCGGGGCTGGCGACGGCGGCGCTGCTGGCGCGCGAAGGCAAGCGCGTGGTGGTGCTGGAGAAGGGCAACCAGGCGGGCGGGCGGGCGTACACGTACGTCGATCAGGGGTTCACGCTCAACTACGGCGCCCACGCCACGTACAACCCGGACACGGGGCCGCTCGGCGACATCCTGCGGCGGCTCGGCCGGGCGCCGATTCCGCACGGCTTCCCGGACCCGATGCGCGCGTACTGGAGCGACGGAGAACGCTTCGCGCCGCTGGGCCCGAAGCCGCACCAGCTCCTGACCACCGGGCTGTTCTCGCCGATCGACCGGGCGCGGCTGGCGCGGGCGATGCTGGCGCTGCGGTCGGAGAAGCCGGAGCGCCTGGGCGACCTGACGTACGGGGCGTGGATCGCGCGCCACACGCCGGCGGGCGCGGTGCGGCGCTTCCTGCGCGCGCTGGCGACGATCAGCACCTACCACCGCGCGCCGGACGACCTGAGCGCGGCCTACGTGCTGCGCCAGTTCCAGCGCGACCTCTTCACGAAGGACTACGTCGGCTACATGAGCGGCGGCTGGAAGACGATGTACACGGCGTTCATCGACGAGCTGCGGGCGGGCGGCGGCTCGCTGGCCACGGGCGTCACCGTCGAGCGGCTGGAGACGGCCGGCGGGCGCGTCGCCGCGGCCGTGGCGGGTGGGGAGCGGTACGAGGCGGACGCGTTCGTCTGCACGTTGCCGCCGCAGGACGCGCCGTCCATCGCCGAGCCGGGGAGCGCGCTGGCGGACGAGCTGGCGCGCTGGTCCGGATTGCAGGACGTGCGGGCGATGACGATCGACCTGGGGCTGTCGCGCGTGCTTCGCGACGACCTCTACCTGGCGTTCGACATCGAGCGCGAGCTGTACTACAGCGTCCACAGCGACGCGACGCCGGACCTGGCGCCGCCCGGCGGCATGCTGCTGCACTGCATCGCCTACCTCTCACCGGAGGACGCCGCCAGCGAACGGCTGCTGGACGCGCGCCACGCGGAGCTGCTGGGCGGGCTCGACCGCTTCTTCCCCGGCTGGCGCGACGCCGTGGCCGTCGAGCGGACGCTGCGCAACGCCCGCGTATCGGGCGCGCGACAGACGCCGGCGCAGCAGGGAGCGGCGCGCGTGCCGCAGCGGTCATCATCGGCCGAGAACCTGTACTTCGCCGGCGACGCGCGCGACCTGCCGTACAACATCGGCGAGCTGTCGCTGGCATCCGCGCTGGACGTGGCGGGCGCCATCGTGACGGCGGCGAAGGACGCCCGCGCGGCGGCGGTGGCGTAGCGTCGCGGGGCGCCGGCCGTCCGCCGTTGTCACGCGCGGGCGTGCGGCCGATACTGCACGCACCGGCTGGGGCGCACGGACACGGAGGACGGCGATGGCGCGTACTGCGGTGGTGACCGGCGGCAGCAGCGGCATCGGCGCGGCGGCGGTGCGGCGGCTGCTCGCCGAGGGGTTCGACGTGATCGCGGGCGCGCGGCGGCTGGACCGGCTGCGCGAGGTGTGCGATGCGGCCGGCGCGCGGGCGCTGGCGCTCGACGTGCGCGACCGCGGCAGCGTGGAGGCGTTCGCGGCGGAGATCTCGCGCTGCGACGTGCTGGTGAACAACGCGGGCGGTGCGCTTGGGCTGGAGCCGCTGGCGCAGGCCGACGAGGACCACTGGCGGCGCATGTGGGAGACCAACGTGCTGGGGCTGATGTTCGTCACGCGCGCGCTGCTGCCGCTGCTGGAGGCGTCGGGCGACGGGCACATCGTCAACATCGGCTCCATCGCGGGGTTCGAGGTGTACCCGGGCGGCGCGGGCTACACGGGCGTGAAGCACGCCGTCCGTGCGATCTCGGGGACGCTGCGGCTGGAGCTGCTGGGCAAGCCGGTGCGCGTGACGGAGATCGACCCGGGGCTGGTGGAGACGGAGTTCAGCGCGGTCCGCTTCGATGGCGACCGCGAGCGCGCGGCGAAGGTGTACGAGGGGATGACGCCGCTGACGGGCGATGACCTCGCGGACTGCATCGCGTGGGCGGTGACGCGGCCGAAGCACGTGAACATCGACGAGCTGGTGGTGCGGCCGGTGGCGCAGGCGACGGCGACGCAGGTCGCGCGGGGCGCGGGGCTGTAGGCGCTCAGCCGGGCGTGGCGTCGACGATACGGAACACGGGGTGGTCCGGGGCGATGCGGCGCAGCTCCTCATCCGGCGCCTGGTCCGTGACGCCGCCGAAGAACTTTCCCGTCTCCCACGCCCACAACTTGAGGTAGGCGCGGAGGAGGCGCGGCTTCTCGTCGTCCGCCAGCTCCACCACGCGGATGGGCTCGCGCTTTCGGCCAAGGCGCAGCTCGCCGCCGCCGGCCACGCGGATGTTCCGCACCCACTGCGTGTTGCCGCGCGGCGCCACGAGGTAGCGCGCGCCCTCGAAGGGCAACGGGTTGACGGGCGTCGTGTGCCAGGCGCCCGTCTTGCGGCCGCGCACCGCCAGTACGCGCGACCCGCGCAGGCTCAGCCCGAAGCGCATGAGGAAGACGGCGAGCGGATTGAAGACCTGCTTCGTGAAGCGGTCGGGCTCCTGGTACTTCGCCACGACGATCCCTCCTTCACTGCGCGCCGCCAGGCGGCGAAACGCGCGCAAGCATTCTCGCATGCCGGCGCTATACTTGCCGCAGCATGCCCCCTGCGGAGATCGTCACCGGTGCCCTGCCGGAGCTGGAAGACGCGCTCGCGGACGCGGTGGCCGAGGCGCGCCGCCGCGACCCGCTGGGGGCGGTCACGGTGCTGGTCGACAACGTGCTGCTGCGGCCGTACCTGGGGCGCACGCTGGCGCTGCGCGGGGTGCCGCTGCTCAACGTGCACATCGTCCGGCCGCACGAGCTGGCCGAGCGGCTGGCGCCGAGCGCGGCCGGCGACGCGCCGCGGCTGGCGCCGAACGCCGCACGCCTGCTCGCGCGCGAGATCGCCGGCGAGGCTGGGGGCTACTTCGCGGCGATCGCCGGACGGGATGGGTTCGCCGATGCGCTCTACCGGCTGTTCCGGGAGCTGGAGCTAAGCGGATTCACGGCCGGCGCGTTGGGGGACGCCCTCGAAGCGGCGTCCACGGCGCCGATGGGCGACGGCGAGAAGCTGCGCGACCTGGCGCAGCTCTACGGCCGGTACCGGGAGCGGCTGGGCGCGTTCGCGGCGCCGGCCGACGCGTACACGGCGGCCGACATCGCGGCGTTCGAGGGGCCGCTGTTCATCTACGGCGTCTGGTCGCCGGAGGAGGTGCAGGCGACGCTGATCGAGCGGATCGCGGGGGGCGCGCCGGTCACGCTGTTCCTCGCCTCCAGCGGCGGCGTTGCCGATGAGGCGCACGCGGAGCTGCGCGCCCGCTTCGGCGCGGCGGGGGCGGCGGTCCGCAGGCTTTCGCCGGCGCCGGTCGATCCCGTCCCGGTGCGGATGGCCCGCGCGCTCTTCGCATCGCCGGCGCAGCCCATCGATGCCGCGGGCGGCGTGGCGCTGGTCAGCGCGCCGGACACGGTGCGCGAGGTGTGGGAGGCGGCGCGCGCCTGCCTGGGGTGGACGGAGGACGGCGTGCGCTTCCACGAGATGTGCGTGGCGTACCGCAACCGCGACCCCTACGCGGCGCTCGTCGGCGAGATCTTCACTGAAGCGGGCATCGAGACGTACGTGCACGACGGCCGGAGGCTGGCGGCGCACCCGCTCGGCCGCCGCCTGCTCGCGCTGCTCGAACTGGCGGCGGACGGTTCGTTCTCCCGCGCGGCGGTGATGGAGTTCCTGACCGAGACGCGGCTGTCGCCCGGGCTGCGCGCTCGCTACCGGGGCGTCCACCCGTCCGCGTGGGAGACGTACACGCGGGAGGCCGGCGTCGTGGAGGACGCGGCGCAGTGGGACGGCCGCCTGGCGCTCCTCGCCGGCGAGAAGCGCGAGGCGGCGCGGCGCGAGGGTCAGGAGTGGCAGGCGGAGATCGCCGACCGCATCGATGACCTGCGGGCGTTCGCGCGGGACTTCCACACGGCGCTCGCAGCGCGACCGGAGGAGGCGACGTGGGAGGAGCACCTGGCATGGTTGCGGACGATCGCGGCGGAGTACGCCATCGACACAGAGCCGATCGTGGAGGCGCTGGACGACCTGCGGACGCTCGCCACGGTGGCGCCACGGGTGCCGTGCGCCGTCTTCGCGCGGGCGGTGCGCGACGACCTGGAGTCGCGCGACGCATCGCGGGTCCTCGGCGAACCGGTGCGGCAGTTCGGCAAGCGCGGCGTGGCCGTGCTCGACGCGTCGTCGCTGCGGCACCTGCGCTTCCGCTGCGTCTACATGCTGGGCGTGTCCGAGCGCGCGTGGCCGCCGCCGTCCCGCCCCGACCCGCTCTTGCTGGAGCACGAGCGACGGGCGATCAACGCCGCGGGCGGCGGACGCGTGCCGCTACGCACGCAGCCGGACGATGAGGCGCTCACGTTCTGGCTGGGCGCGCAAGCGGCGGGCGAGCGGCTCGTCATCTCCGTGGCGCGCGCCGACGCGGGGGGCGGCGGCAGGCACCTGCCGTCGTACTTCTTCCGCGCGGCGGCGGAGGCGATCGAGGGGCGCCGGCTGGCGCACGACGAGATCGATGCGGCGGGCTGCGTGCGCCGCCTGCCCGCCGGGCGGCTGGTCAGCCGCGACCTCGATGCGGCGCTCTCGCGCGCGGAGTACGACCGCGGGCTCGTGCACGCCGCGTTGAGCGATGACGCGGGGGCGTCGCTCGCCGCGCTGGAGCGCGTATCGCCGCCGTTCGGGCGCGCGATCGCGGCGCGGGGCGGGCGGTGGAGCAACGCACTGACGCCGTTCGACGGCGTCATGACAGCGGCGGCCGCCGATGCGCTCGCTGCCTCCCGCGCGCGCATCCGCGGCGGCGCGCCCGTCTCGCCCAGCCGCCTGGAGTCCTACGCCACTTGCCCGTACCGCTTCTTCCTCCGCTACGGCCTTGGCATCGAACCGGTGGAGGAGCCGGAGTCGGTCGAGCGCATCGACGCGCTGGAGCGCGGGAGCCTGGTGCACGCGATCCTGGAGCGCTTCCTGCGGGAGATCGGGCGCGACGATCCGCCGTCGGCCGCCCGCCGCGAGGCGCATCTGGACGTGCTGATGCGCGTCGCGCACGAGGAGGAGGAGAGCCGGGAGCGACGCGGGGTCACCGGGCGGCCGCTGATGTGGCAGATGGACCGCCGCCAGATCGAGGAGGACCTGGCGCGCTGGTACGACGTGGAGGTGCGCGACGCGGGCGACGGCCTGCAACCGGGCGCCTTCGAGGTGAGCTTCGGCCCCGTGACGCACGGGCCGGACGGCGGCGGCGCGACCATCTCCAGCGAGCAGCCGCTCGCGCTAAGCGCCGGCGGGCGAGAGCTGCTGCTGCAGGGCCGCATCGACCGCATCGACTGGGACGACAGCCGCAGCCGGTTCCGCGTCATCGACTACAAGACGGGCAGGGCGCGCGGCGGCCCGGGCCTCGACCACGGCCGCGCGTTGCAGCTCCCGATCTACGTGCACGCCGCCGCCCGCCTCCTCGGCATGGACCCGGCGGCCGGCGAGGCACAGTACTTCTACGTGAGCAGCCGCGGCGGCTTCAAGCGCCGCACGATTAGGGGCGAGGCACTCGTCGAGGGCGCGGCGGACCTGGAGCAGGTGCTGACGACGATCGCGGACGGCGTGGACGCCGGCATGTTCGCCCCGAACCCCGGCAAGGGGAAGCCCACCTGCAAGTGGTGCGACTACAAGGAGGTCTGCGACGCGCGCATCGACAGCATCATGCAGCGCAAGGGCGGCGACGGGCGCGCTGCGGCGTATCGCGCGCTGGAGGAGATCACGTGAGCGCCTTCACGCCGGCGGACCAGGCGATCCGCGACGCGATCCGCGACCGCGTCGACGTGAACATGTGCGTGGAAGCGGGCGCCGGCACGGGCAAGACGAGCGTGCTGGTCGAGCGCATCGTGCAGATCCTGCGCACCGGCTGGGCGCGCGTGGACGAGATCGCGGTGGTCACCTTCACGGAGAAGGCGGCGGCGGAGCTGGCCGCCCGCGTGCGGCAGGGGCTTGATGCCGCGCTCGCTGCGCCGTCCGACGCCGGTGAGCGCGCGCGCCTGGACGCAGCCGTCCGTGGCCTTAACCAGGCCCACATCGAGACCATCCACGCCTTCGCCGCCGCCCTGCTGCGCGAGCGGCCGGTCGAGGCCGGGCTCGATCCCGGCTTCCGGGTGCTGGAGGACCTGCCCTCGCAGCTCTCGTTCGAATCCGCGTACGAGGACTGGCTCGCCGACGCGACGGCCGGGAGCGCGCCACCGGATGCGCTGCTCGACGCGCTCGACCTCGGGCTCGAGATGCGCCTCGTGCGGGAGGCGGCCGAGGTCCTGCACGGCCACCGCGACCTGCTACCGCTGCCCGCCTACGCCGACACGCCCGTCGATCTGATCGACACGCTCCGCCAGGTCGAAGGGCGCCTCGCGGCGGTGCGCGATCTCGCGCCGAGGACGGGGATCACGGACGCGGCGCACACGGCGCACATGGAGATCGCCGCCGCAACGGAGGAGCTGGCGCTCCTGCGCGACCGGCCGGCGGCGCTGCGTCGCGCGATCGCCACCATCGACCTTCCGTCCTGGCGGCTGGGCAACCAGAAGAACTGGCACCGCGTGGAGCACTGCCGCCAGGTGAAGGCCGCCCTCAACGACACCAAGGAGCTGCTCGGTGAGGCTACCGCCGCGATGCGCGGCAACGCGACGGCGCGCCTCGTCACGTGGCTCCAGGGCTTCGTCGATTACTACGCCGCGCGCCGCCGCGCGGATGGCGCCGCGGATTTCGAGGACCTGCTGATCTGGGCACGCGACCTCGTGCGCAACCGTCGTGACGTGCGGCGCTACTTCCAGGCGAAGTACCGCTGCATCCTCGTCGACGAGTTCCAGGACACCGACCCGTTGCAGGTCGAGCTGATCGTGTTCCTCTGCGAAGACGGCGCGACGGCGACCGATTGGCGCGACGCAACGTTGCGCGCCGGCAGCCTGTTCGTCGTCGGCGACCCGAAGCAGTCGATCTACCGCTTCCGGCGCGCGGACATCGGCATGTACGACGCGGTGAAGGAGCACGTGTTCGGCGGGGAGGTGCAGGAGATCGTGCAGAACTTCCGCTCCGTGGCGCCCGTCGTCGACTGGGTCAACCGCACGTTCGCGCCGCTGTTCCCGGAGCAGGCGGGCGTGCACCCGCGCTACATCGCCCTGCGCGCCGCGCCAGCCACGGTGGCGTCAGCCGGCGTGGTGCAACTGCGCGGCAGCGTGGCCGGACGGGGCGACGCCGCCGGCTTCGCCGGGCAGCAGCGCCACTCCGAGGCCGACGCGCTCGCCTCGCTGATCCGCCGCGAAGTCGATGCCGGCGGCTGGGCCGTGCGCGATGGCGACGGCCCCCGCCCGGCGACCTACCGCGACATCGCCGTGCTGGTGCCCGCGCGCACCGACCTCTTTCTCTACGAAGAAGCGCTCGCCCGCGCCGGCGTGCCGCACCGGCACGAGGGCGGGCGCGCCTTCTTCCAGCGCCAGGAGGTGCGCGAGCTCGTCGCGGTGCTGCGCGCCATCGACGACCCGGCGGACGGCGTGGCGGCCGTCGCCGCGCTGCGCTCCTCCGCCTTCGGCTGCTCGGACGAGGAGCTGCTGCTCTACCGCGCGGCCGGGCTGCGCTTCAGCCACGAGCGCGTGCCCGATGGCGCGCCCGAGCCCGTGGCATCGTCGCTGCGCACGCTGCACGCGTGGGCGGGGCGCCGCCACGACTCCCCGCTCCCGGACCTCGTGCGCGCGGTGGTCGATGAGGGCCGCCTCGTCGAATTCGCGATGCTCCAGCCGCAGGGCGACCAGACGGCCGCGAACCTGCTGAAGCTCATCGACCAGGCGCGCGCGTTCGCGGACGCCGGCGGCGGCGGCCTGCGCGGGTTCGTGCGCTGGCTGAAGGAGAACATCGCCCGCGCCGCCGATGAGACCGACGCCTCGATCAGCGAGGAGACCGACGACGTCGTGCGCATCCTCACCATGCACGCGGCGAAGGGGCTGGAGTTCCCCGTTGTCGTGCTCGCCAACATCGGCGGCAGCCGCGTTGACCGGACGTCCGTCATCGCCGACCGCGCGGCGGGACGCCTGCACGTCAAGCTCGGCAAGAAGGACGAGCACTTCCGCACGCCGGGCTTCTCGGACGGCGCGGCGCTGGAGCTCGCGCACGAGATGGCGGAGGAGCGGCGCAAGCTCTACGTCGCCGCCACCCGCGCGAAGGACCTGCTGGTGCTGCCGCTCTTCACGGCCGAGGATCAGCGCGCGCGCGACTGGAGCCGCCATGAACCGCGCTCGCTGCTCGAGTGGCTGCTGCTCGCCGGGGCGGGCGACGACGGCGACGCCGGCACGATCGACGCGGCGACGCTGCCGGCGCTGGTGCGGGAGCCGCCCGTCTGGCGCCGGGAGCCGCGCCACGCGCCGGAGCCCGCCGTGCGCGACGCCATCGAACGGCGCGAGTCGTGGATCGCCGCGCGCGCCGCCCTGGTCGATACCGCGGCGGCGCCCGCGCGCGTGGTCACCGCGACCGCGCTGAAGCCGGAGTGGGAACCGCCCGCCGCGCCGGCGGGCGACGTGCGCCGCGGCAGCGCCACCGAATTCGGCAGCGCCGTCCACGCGCTGCTCGAACGCATCGACCTGCGCCGGCCGGACGACGCGGCGCTGCTCGCCGAATCGATCGCGCGCGAGTTCGGGCTGGCAGCGCGCGCCGCCGAGATCGAGCGGCTGGCGCGCACCACGCTGGGCAGCGACGCGATCGCGCGTGCCCTCCGCTCGCGCCGGGTGCTGCGCGAGACGCCGTTCGCGGTGCCGCTGCCGGACGCGCCGGAGCGCGGCGTCGCCGAGGGGCGCATCGACCTGCTGTTCGAGGAGGACGGCGAGATCGTGATCGTCGACTTCAAGAGCGACGCCGTCACCGGCGACGAGATCGCCGCGCGCGCGGCGCTGTACCGCAACCAGGCGCTGGTCTACGCCTGGGCGGCGCGCGCCGCCACCGGCAGGCCCGTGCGCGAGGTGGTGTTTCTCTTCGCGCGCACGGGCGAAGCGCGATCGATGATCGCCGACGCGGCGTTCATGGCCGAGGCCGACGAGCTGATGCGGGGCGCCGGCGCCGCACTGCTGGAGCCCGCCGCGACCTGACCCGGGGGCACGAACACGGAGGGGGCATCGATGGCGCGCGTACGGCTGAACGAGACGGCGGATCTGCCGGAAGACCGCCGCTGGCTCTTCGAGCGCATGGAGCAGCGCGGCGGTGTCCTCAACATCTTCCGCGCGCTCTCCCACAGCCCGGAGGCGTTGCGGCGCTTCATGAAGCTGGGCAGCTACTTCCTCGATGAGGGGAAGCTGGAGCCGAAGCTGCGCGAGCTGGCGATCCTGCGCGTCGGCTACGTGTGCCGGGCACGGTATGAGTTCGCGCAGCACGTGGCCTTCGCCCGGCGCGCCGGGCTGTCCGATGCACAGATCCGCGGCGTGGCCGAGCCGTCCGCCGCGCTGTTCGACGCGCGCGAGCTGGCGGTGCTCGCCTACGCCGGCGAGATGACCGATACGGCGCGCGTCTCCGATGCCACGTACGCTGCCGTGGCACAGTCCTTCACTGCCGAGGAGATCGTCGAACTGACGCTCGTCGCCGGCTACTACAACATGGTGTCGCGGGCGCTCAACGCGCTGCTTGTCGACATCGACGCGCCGGCCGCCCGCGACCTCGCCGCCATCGACCTTCCACTCTGAAGGGCGGCACGCAGCCATCTTCGCGCATTGGCGGACACCAATGCTTGAAGATGGCGCGCTCCAATGCGGGAATCGGCCCGTAACGCAACGATCACCCTCACGAAACACGCCCGTAACATTGGCCCACTATCCTCCCGCACACAGAGGCGCAGATCTTGGGGAGGAGAGCAGATGCCGATCGATTCGGGTAATACCGCATGGGTTCTTGCCGCCTCGGCGCTGGTGCTCTTGATGACGCCGGCCCTCGGCTTCTTCTACGGGGGCTTCACCCGTAACAAGAACGTCCTGGGCACGATCATGCAGAGCTTCATCGTCGCGGGGCTCATCGGCGTGCAGTGGGTGGTCATCGGCTACACGCTCGCCTTCGGCCCCGACCACTGGGGCCTCATCGGGGGACTCGACTGGTTTGGGTTGCGGCACGTGGGCGGCGAGGTCGCCGCATACACGCACAACGGCGCGCCGCGCACGTACGGCGTGGCGATCCCGCACGAAGCGTTCATGATCTTCCAGGCGATGTTCGCCATCATCACGCCGGCGCTGATCACGGGCGCCTTTGCCGAGCGCGCGAAGTTCAGCACGTTCCTCGTGTTCATGCTGCTGTGGTCGTTCCTGGTGTACGACCCCGTGGCGCACTGGGTGTTCGCCAACGACGGCTGGCTGTCGCTCGCCGGCACGCAGATCAAGGCACTGGACTTCGCCGGCGGCACGGCGATCCACGTCAACGCCGGCGCCGCGGCGCTCGCGGCGGCGTTCGTCTTCGGCCGGCGCAAGGGCTTCAAGGAGGAGCCGATGGAGCCGCACGACGTGACGATGATCGTGCTGGGCGCGGCGCTGCTCTGGTTCGGCTGGTTCGGCTTCAACGCGGGCAGCGCGGGCGCGGCGAACGCGCAGGCGGTCAACGCGTTCGTCGTCACGAACACGGCCGCCGCTTCGGCCGCGCTCGCCTGGACCTTCATGAGCTGGTGGATCTCCGGCAAGCCCAGCGTCGTGGGCGCGGCGGCCGGGGCCGTCGCGGGGCTGGTGGCGATCACGCCGGCGTCCGGCTTCGTCCAGCCGATGGAATCGATCGGTATCGGCGCCATCGCCGGCATCCTCTGCTTCCTCGCGGTGCAGTGGCGCACGCGCACGTCGATCGACGACTCGCTCGATGTCGTCGGCGTCCACGGCGTGGGCGGGCTGTGGGGGAGCATCGCCACCGGGCTCTTCGCCACGGCGGCGGTGGGAGGCGTGAACGGCCTCTTCCACGGCGCCGGAGACCAGCTCTGGCGCCAGCTCGTCGCCACGGGCGTCGTCGCGGTCTACTCCTTCGGCGTGACGTTCGTGCTGCTCAAGGTGCTCGACGCCACGCTCGGCCTGCGGGTGAGCGAAGAGGACGAGGTCGCCGGGCTCGACGTCTCGCAGCACGGGGAGCGGGCGTACGTCTTCGGCGGCAGCGGCCCCGTCCTGGGCATCCCGGAGGCGATCCCGATGCACACCACCGCCGCCGGCGTGGCCACCGGCGCCGAACACCTGATGCCGACAACGCCGGGCGCGGCCCGCTGACCGGAGGACTGAGAACACGATGAAGAAGATCGAAGCGATCATTCGCCCGGAGAAACTGGACGACGTGAAGCACGCGCTGGCGGAGAAGGGCTACATCGGGCTGAACATCGTCGGCGTGACGGGGCGCGGCGTGCAGAAGGGGATCGTCCACACCGGGCGCTCCGGCCAGGCGTACTCCGTGGACATGCTGCCGAAGGTGAAGCTGGAGACGGTGGTGACGGACAAGAACGTGGACGAGGTGGTGGAGACGATCCTCAACGCCGCCCGCACGGGGAACATCGGCGACGGGAAGATCTTCGTCATGCCGGTGGACCAGGCGATCCGGGTGCGCACCGGCGAGCGCGGCGACGTGGCGGTGTAGCCGGCGGATCCGCTGCGCGCGATCGAGGCCCCGGGCGCGCCCGGGGCCTCTTGGGGTCGTGCGACTATCCGTCAGATATCCATCCGCGCTTGCCCACTGCGCATTCGTCGGCTGACTTCCTTTGAGAATCGCCCTCCGAGTTGGTGTTTGCTGGCGAACACAAGGTGATAGATCGTGCGGTTCCTCGAATTGACGATCCGCACCGAGTCGTCAAAGTAGGTGTATCCAAGTGCGCGAAGCCTTCCCTCGTAGTGATCGAGGAGCCGTCGGGACGTGACACGCTCGCCCCCGGCTTTCGCCTCCACCAATGCTCGCCAATCGCCTGAGCCAAAGAACTGATCCATGGGATCTTCGAATCCGCGCTCGGCGATGAAGCGAGCTACATAACCTGTCATCACGGTAACGATAATATCGATCCTCAGATCGGCGGTGAGGTGAGCAATCGCGTCATAGCCGATCTGGAACGCGGTGGGGTCGATGAACGCCAGACCGATTGTCCGCGCGTTGTCCGCTCCAGCGACGAGCATTCGCCGTGCATTCAAGGCTGCGGCATTGCAGTCCAGCGTAGACACAAAGGTGTTCGCCGGCGGCGGCCGCCCGAGGCGCGCGATGAGAGCCGCGGTTACCTCTGGCGCAGCGTCGTTCAGATACATCTCGCTGAACGGGTATTTCGCGTGAAGGGCAATGATAGGCGACCCATCGATTTCTTGGCTCGTTCCTTCTATGACCGATTTACCTGGACCGGCAAAGAGATCCACATACACCCGGCGGGGCCACTTGTCCTTCATGCTCGTCGTGAAAATATCGATGTAGCGCTTAAGGAAATGCAGCTTGTCTTGCGCCCACGGCTGAACCAGGCGAACGGGCAAGCCATCAGACCCGAGAACCAATACATCGGTCATGCCCGGCGCCCCGGTAGCTGATCCCAGGTCCGCCCGGCGAGCGAACGGCCCGCCGCCTTCTTCCCGACGCGCACACCGCGCTCGTCGTGCGCGCCCCACTGCTTGAAGAAGAACGGCACGCCCGCGGCGACGCACTGATCGCGCACCGACACAGCCCAGTCGGCGCGCATCGGACGGGCGCCGGGCCCCGATTCACCGCCCACGATCACCCAGCCGATCTCGCGCAGATCCAACCGAAGCGGCCCGAGCAGCGGCTCGCACGACAGGAACTTCACGTGCGCGGCGGTGCGCCGCAGCGACGCGATGCGCGAGGTGAACCGCTGATTCTCCACGCTCGTGCCCATCCAGATGTGCTCGCGCCACGCGAGATCGCGAGAGAGCGCCGCGGCACGCTCAGGCCTCTTGGTCAGCACCTGGAAGGTGTGCCAGTCCGCGCGGACCATCGCCTCGAACACCCGCCCGATGAACGCGTCCGGCACGTCAGGGTGGAACAGGTCGCTCATCGAGTTCACGAAGATCATGCGTGACCGCTTCCAGCTCAACGGGAGCTCCAGCCGCTCCGGCCACAGCTTCAGGTCGAACCCCTGCTCGTACGGGTGCCCTGCCACGCCGCGAAAGCGCTCGGCGAAGGTCTCCGCGTAGCAGTGGGCGCAGCCGGGCGAGACCTTCGTGCAGCCAGTGACGGGGTTCCACGTAGCGTCGGTCCACTCGATCGCCGAGGTGCTGGACATCTCGCCTCCCTTGCTGCGCGCGACGGCCGCAAGAGGATCATACTACCGAACGGGTGTTCGCCGATAGCTTCGGCTGCTCTCTCACTTGCCCGGCGGTGTGCTACGATCCCTCCGCATGTTGCGCCGCATCAGCTACCGCTCCGCCGCCACGGTGTTCGTGTTCACCGGCCTCTGGTTCGTGTTCGGCCTGTTCGTCCTGTGGACTCCCGTGCCGGGCGCGCTCGGCATCGGCGGGCAGCTCTTCGCCGTCTGGCTGGTGCTGTTCCTGCTGATCCTCGCCGGGTCCGGCCTGACGCTGTTCTTCGCCGCGCTCAACGGCATCTTCCCGCCCAACGTGCGCGCGCCGTCGCGCGCCGACCAGCTCTGGGCCTCGCCCGGCGAGGTGCCGCCGGCGACGCTCCCCCAGCGGCCGAACGCGGCCGGCAGGCGCCGCCCGGGCGCCAGGACGCGCGGCGGCTAGGCCGCGCATGGTCTTCGCCCGCGTCAACGGCATCGATATCTGGTACGAACGCTCGGATGGCGTGCGCGCGACGCTGGTCCTCACGCACGGCTTCGCCGGCCCGACGCAGGGCTGGCCGCCGATCATCGGCGAGTTCCGCCGCCGCTACGACCTGGTCCTCTACGACGTACGCGCCCACGGCAGCACCGCCGTCCCCGATGACGCCGCGACGGTGAGCGTGCCACAGTTCGCCGCCGACCTCGCCGGGCTGATGACGCACCTCGGCATCGACCGCGCGCACATCGGCGGCGTGTCGATGGGCGGCATGATCAGCGCGCAGTTCGCCTGCGACTTCCCGGACCGCGTCCGCTCGCTCCTGCTCTGCGACACGACGGCCGGCAACCAGGCGGGGCCGGACGCGGCGGCGAACGAGGTCGAGCGCGCGCTCGAAACAACGTTCGAGCGGCTGGCGCACATCGCCGAGCACTACGGCATGGAGGAGTTGGTGGAGCGCGAGAACCGCTATCACCACGAGGGCGATCCGTACGCGCGCTTCGCGGCGCAGGGCATCGAGGGGCTGGACCGCGCGAACCGGCGCAACAAGATCGACCTGATGACGCGCGCCGGCTACCTGCAGGCGAACCGCGCCCTGCGGAACCGCCCCGACCTCACGGCCCGCACGCCGTCTCTCGGCATGCCGGTGCTGATCTCCTGCGGCGAGTGGGACGCGTTCTACGCCTGCGCGCGGCGCGATCACGCGCTCATCCCCAACTCGCGCATGGTGACGATCCGCGGCGCCGCGCACGCCACGCCGGACTACCAGCCGGAGCTCTGGCTGCGCGCCGTCAGCGACTTCATCGACGACGTCGAGGCCGGCCGCGACATCCGCGGCGACTGCGAACTCGCGCCGGACGGCGAGGCGTAGGGCGGACCGAGCGGCTTACGTTGTCCGCTGGCCGCGGACGGCTTCCCGCACGCGGTCGCGCATCATCTCCACGCCGACATCGACCGACCACGGCGCGAGGTCGTTCCAGTGGGACATCAGGCTCTCGCCGAAGCCGATGAACACCTCCGCCTGCCGCCAGCGCACGCCGCGGACGATCGCCCGCGCCACCTGGTCGGCCGTCGCCGCCGACATGCCGAAGCGGTCGAACTCCACGCTCTCGGTCATGTCCGTCGCCGTGCCGCCGGGGAACACCGCCATCACGTGCACGCCGTCGGGCGCCAGCTCCCGCCGCAGGGCTTCGCTGAAGCCGCGCATGGCGAACTTGCTGGCGCAGTAGGTCGCGTAGTAGGGCATGCCCATCCGCCCGGCCAGTGAGGACAGGTTGACGATGGCGCCGCTCTTCGCCGCCCGCATGTGCGGCGTCACCAGCTGCGCGAGCCGGATGGGCGCCCACACGTTCACGCCCACCATCCGCCCTACATCGTCCACGCCGATCTCGTCCAGCCTTCCGCCGGCGACGACGCCCGCGTTGTTCACCAGCACATCGATGCGGCCGAAGCGGGTCATCGTCGCATCGACGAGGTGCACGAGATCCTCGTCGACGGCCACATCGCAGCGCACCACCTCCGCCTCCACGCCCCAGCGCCGCGCCTCCGCGGCCGACTCCTCGAGCGCGTCCATCCGCCGGCCGCAGAGGACGACGTTCGCCCCCTCGGACGCGAACTCCAGCGCCGTTGCCCGCCCGATCCCGCGCCCACCGCCGGTCACCAGCACCGCCTGGTCCCTGAACCGATCGCTCATCGCATCACCTCCGTGTTCGCCCGCCCTCATCATCCCGCGCGCGGGGCCCGGCGATCAATGGCCCTTCGGCGGCGGGCCGCGGGCCATCCGTCCCCGCCTCCCGTCTCCCGCCCTCCGTCTCTCGCCGGGATCGATACCCTAACGTGAAGTCCGGCCCCTCGCTACCCTGTCGCCGGCGCCGGGCGCCGCGCAGGAGCAGCCATGGTCCTCAGCGACCGCACCATCAAGGAAGAGATCGCCAGCGGCCGCCTGATCATCGACCCGCTCCACCCGGACGACATCCAGCCGGCCAGCGTCGACGTCCACATCGACCGCGTCTTCCGCGTCTTCAAGGTGAGCAGCCGCCCCTACATCGACGTGCGCGAGCCTATGGACGACCTCACCGAGGAGGTGGTAATCGACACCGAGCGCCCGTTCTTCATCCACCCCGGCGAGTTCGTGCTCGCCAGCACGCTGGAGGTGCTGACGCTGCCGGACGACATCCTCGCCCAGGTCGAAGGCAAGAGCTCGCTCGGCCGCATCGGGCTGCTGATCCACGCGACCGCCGGCTTCGTCGACCCCGGGTGGACCGGCAAGCTGACGCTCGAGCTGTCGAACGTCGCCAAGATGCCGATCGCCCTCCACTACGGGATGAAGATCGGCCAGCTCAGCTTCCTGCGCATGTCGACGCCAGTCGACCGCCCATACGGCAGCCCGGAGCTGCACAGCAAGTACCAGGGCCAGATGGGCCCGACCCCCAGCCGCGCCCACCGCGAGTTCGAAGACCGCGGGCCGTAGTGCCGCACCCCGTCCCCCCATTCGACGCCGTGATCTTCGATATGGACGGCGTGCTCACCGACAGCGAGCCGGCGTTCCACGCCGCCGTCAACGACATCCTCGCCCGCTACGGCACGCACTCGCCCATGGACGAGTACCGCCAGTTCATCGGCATGCACACGCCCGCCATGTGGGCGCGCATGCTCGCGCTCAAGGGCATCGATGCGCCGCTGGCGGACGTGCTGGAGGCGTACGAGGCACCGCTGATGGCGCGCCTGCGCGAGCCGCGCCCGGCGCTCCCCGGCGCCCGCGAGTTGATCGATGCCCTGCGCGCTCGCCGCGTGCCGATCGCGCTGTGCACCGCATCGTACCGGCGGTGGGTGGACGCGATCCTGTCGGCAGCGGGCCTCGCCGCGCTGTTCGACGCGGTCTCCGCCGCGGACGACGCGCCGGCCACGAAGCCCGACCCGGCGCCGTACTTGCTCGCCGCGCGCATGCTCGGCGTCGCGCCCGGGCGCTGCATCGCCATCGAGGACAGCGCGAACGGGCTGACGTCGGCGCTGGCGTCGGGCGCCTGCGTGATCCAGCTCCGCGCCACCAGCACGGCGGCGCCGCCGATGGCGGGGGTGGCGCGGATCATCGAGTCGCTGCGGGAGTTTCCGCTGGAGTGGGTGGCGGGCTAGCGACCGGGGCGGCGGCCGCCCCTACGGGATCGCCCCACGCCCCGCCGGATGCGCCCGCGCGCCCGCCGCGCCGATACCTACAGGTGGTAGCTGCGACGAAGCCCGCCGCCCGCAGATTCTCGCTGCCCGCGCTCAGCACGCACGCCGTCGGCCTGCTGCTCGTGCCGCTGGCGGCGATCGCCGTCGCGCTCGTCCAGCCGGTCGATTTCGACTACTGGTGGCAGCGGCGCACCGGCGCCTGGATCATCGCCCACCTGGCGCCGCCACGCAGCGACCCCTTCTCGTTCACGATGCAGGGCAAGCCGTGGGTGGACCACGAGTGGCTCTCGCAGGTGCTGATGTTCGGCGCGGACAGCGTGTTCGGCTATCTCGGGCTGTTCCTGCTGTTCATGGCGCTCGGCGTCGCCGCGTGGTGGCTGGTCTACCGCCTGCTCCGCACCGAGGGGCTCGCCGAGATGCCGGCGCTCCTGCTTTCGATCGTGCCGGCGGCGTTCGGCGCGACGTACTGGCGCGCCCGGCCGGCCATGTTCAGCGTCTTCTTCGTGGCGCTTTTCATCTACGAGATCAGCGCCGCCCGCCGCGGCGAGCGCCGCACGCTGTGGCGGCTCGTGCCGCTGACGCTGCTCTGGGCGAACCTGCACGGCGGCTACGTCATCGGCCTGGTGCTGATCGCGATGCTGGCCGCGGCGCAGTGGTGGGAGCGGCGCGAGACGGCCGGCCCCGGCTGGAAGCACGTCTTGGCGGTCTGCGGCGTCGCGTTCGTCGCGGCGGCCGTCAACCCGTACACGTACAGGCTGTGGCTGTACCCGCTGGAGTACTTCGTGGGCGGCAACGCCAGCCTCGCCCGGATCGATGAGTGGCAGTCGCCGGACTTTCACCAGGCGCGCAACCTGCCGCTCGCGCTCCTGCTCGTGACTGGGCTCGTCGTGGGCGTCAACGGCCGCCGCTTCGACGCCTGGCGCAGCATGCTCGTCGCGGCGTTCGGGCTGATGGCGTTGCAGTCGATGCGCCACCAGCCGCTGTTCGCCATCGCGTGGGCGACGGCCGCCGGCCCCGCGCTGCTCGACCGCTGGGCGTGGTGGGGGCGCACACCGGAGCGCCGCGCGCCGCCGAAGATGCTCAACTACGCGCTGCTCGCCGCGGGCGTGGCGGCGCTGCTCACGGTCGTCATCGCGTCGCCCACGGGGCTGCCGCTGCGCAACCCGCCGACCGGCGGCGCCATGCCGTACCCGGCGCAGGGCGCAGCGTGGATCGCGGCCAACCGCCCCGGCGCGCGCATCTTCAACCAGTACGAGTGGGGCGGCTACCTGATCGACCGCCTCTACCCGGACGAGCGCGTCTTCATCGACGGCCGCGCCGATCTGTACGGGCCGCTGGTCGTGGAGTACGACAGCTTGATTACGGGGCGGGGCTGGCAGCCGGCGTTCGAGCGGTACGGCGTGGACACGGCGCTGCTCTCGCCGCAACTGCCGATCGTCGCGGCGCTCCGGGCCGCCGGCTGGACCACCGGGTACGAGGACGCACACCAGGTGGTGCTGGTGCGGCCGGGGTAACACTGTAGGCGGCCGGGACCGTGGTCTGAGGACTTGTGGCGACGGGCGGCCCCACGTGGGCCGCCTTCACAATATCGGCGACGCGGCCGGGCGCCGGGGCTTCAGAGCGACGTGAAATTGGGGGTTGACAGGCCGCGTGCGTTGGTCTATGCTCATTTCAACATATAGGCATAGTGAGAGGTACGCCCGTGGCCGTCCGCATGGCTTCCCCGGTCCAAACGCAGATTGAGTTCGCGGCGTCTGTGCCGCTGGACCTGATCAACGCGATGTACTTCACGTCGCTGGCCGACAGCCACGAGGGGCTCGACGAGTGGCCGGTGCGGACGCGGGAGCGGATGGACCCGGCCTTGCGGGCGGAGCTGGACTTGCTGTTCTCCTGCCCGCGCAACGAGCCGGGTGTGATGGGCGCGCTCAACGACACGCTGTTCTTCCATCGAGATGCGTCGGCGGACGTGGAGGGGCTGCTGAGGTTCGTCCGCGAGTTGCCGGCGGAGGGGACGCCGGACCCGCGGCGGCCGGGGATCCAGGGGCTCGCGCTGTACGCGCTGCGCTGGCCGGGCCACAACGAGCCATATCTGCTTGACGACGGCGTGTCGCCGCACGCGGCGATGGCGGCGGCGCTGGCGGAGGAGCCGCCGCTCGGCGACCTCGCCTGCACGCCGCCGCGCGAGGGCGAGTGCGAGCCAAAGGCGATGCTCGCGCTCTTTGACGAGCCGGAGGACGTGCGTGCGCGGATGCTGCACTTGATCCGGCGGTTCTACGACGAGCATTACCGGCCGGACGAGGCGCGGCGCGTCTCGTGCATGCGGCGGAGCGCAGAGGCGCACGAGCGCGACCGGGGCGGTGAGGTGCACGAGGTGACGCGCCGGCTGCTGGGGCGAAACACGTCGTGCCTGGACACGGTGTGCACGGGCAACTACCGGTCGTACATCTTCGTGCCGTCCGTGGACGTGGGCATCTACAACTCGTGCATCGACTACGAGCCCCTGCACGCGCTGTACTACCCGTGCGAGCCGCAGTACCGGGGGATGCCGGACGAAGACGAGGACACGCGGCGGATGGCGCTGGTGTACCGGGCGCTGAGCGACGAGCAGCGGCTGCGGATCTTGCGGCTGCTGCGCGACGGAGAGCTGTACGCGCAGGAGATCGTCGAACGGACGGGGTTGCACCAGTCGGTGGTGTCGCGGCACCTGTCGTTCATGAAGGCGGTGGGGCTGGTGAACGTGCGGCGGCAGAACAACATGAAGTTCTACTCTCTGAACGAAGAGGCGGGCAACGAGCTGCGCGGCGCGCTGGCGTTGCTGGTGCCGGCGTCCGCCGCAAGATCCGGGTATCGGAGCGCGGTCAACGCGCCATAGGATCGATCCGCGGGAATGCGGAGGTGTGGCCATGTGGAGACAGGACGTCTACGTCGCGGAGAAGCTCAGGGAGCTGGAGGCCGCGCGCCCGCGGCGGGCGCAGTTGCCGCCCGAACCGCCGAGGCAGCGCCGCCGGGTGCTGGGACCGATCGCCCGGCGGGCGGGGCAAGGGATGTGTATCGTGGGCGAGGCGCTTGAGGCGTGGGCGGCGCCACCACCGCGCAATGCGAGATGGCGCGGTTGAAGCGCGCGGGCGCGACAGCCGGCGGGTGGCGCAGGCAGGGACGCCTGCGCTCCATACCGCAAGCGAGGCACAAACGACGAGCGGCGGGGCATATGCCCCGCCGCTCTGACGTTCGGCAGCAGTGTGCGTCAGCGATCACACTTCCCGGAACTCACCCTCCACGGTGCCTTCCTCGGCCTGACCGTCGCCGGGGCGCACCTCCGGCTCCGGGCCGGGGCCACCGCCGGCCGGCGCGCCCTGCGCGCCATAGACGGCCTCGCCAATGCGCTGCATCGCCTCGGAGAGCGCGTCCGTCGCCGAGCGGATCGTCGCGGCATCGCCGGACTGGAGCTGGCTGCGCACCGCCGCCACCTTGCCCTCGACCTCCGACCGCAGCTCCGCATCCACCTTGTCGCCGTTCTCGCGCAGGATCTTCTCCGCCTGATAGGCCAGCGTGTCCGCTGTGTTGCGCACCTCGATCTCCTCGCGGCGCTTGCGGTCCTCCTCGGCGTGCAGCTCGGCCTCCTGGCGCAGCTTCTCGACCTCGTCCTTGGAGAGGCCGCCGCCGGCGGTGATGGTGATCTTCTGCTCCTTGCCGGTCGCCTTGTCGCGCGCGGAGACGTTGAGGATGCCGTTCGCGTCGAGGTCGAACGTCACCTCCACCTGCGGCACGCCACGCGGCGCCGGCAGGATGCCATCGAGGATGAAGCGGCCCAGCGACTTGTTGTCGCCGGCCATCGCCCGCTCGCCCTGGAGCACGTGGATCTCCACGCTGGGCTGGTTGTCGGCGGCGGTCGAGAACACCTGGCTCTTGCTCGTCGGGATGGTCGTGTTGCGCTGGATCAGGGGCGTAGCCACGCCGCCCAGCGTCTCGATGCCGAGCGTCAGCGGCGTCACGTCCAGCAGCAGCACGTCGCGCACTTCGCCCTTCAGCACGCCCGCCTGGATCGCCGCGCCGATGGCGACGACCTCGTCCGGGTTGACGCCCTTGTGGGGCTCCTTGCCGAAGAACTGGCGCACCTTCTCCTGCACCAGCGGCATGCGCGTCTGGCCGCCGACGAGCACCACCTCATCGATCTGCGCGGCCGTGACGCCCGCGTCCTTCAACGCCAGCCGCAGCGGCTCCAGCGTCTGCTCCACCAGCTCGCCGACGAGCTGCTCCAGCTTGGCGCGCGTGATGTTGATCGTCATGTGCTTCGGGCCGCTGGCGTCGGCGGTGATGAACGGCAGGTTCACCTCCGTCTGCTGCGCGCTCGAAAGCTCGATCTTCGCCTTCTCGGCCGCTTCCTTCAGCCGCTGCAGCGCCATGCGGTCCTGCTTCAGGTCGATCCCCTGCTCGCGCTTGAACTCGCCCACCAGGAAATCGATGATCCGCTGGTCGAAGTCGTCGCCGCCGAGGTGCGTGTCGCCGTTGGTCGACTTCACCTGGAACGTGCCCTCGCCCAGCTCCAGGATCGAGATGTCGAACGTGCCGCCGCCCAGGTCGTAGACGGCGATGACTTCCTCGCCCTTCTTGTCCAGGCCGTAGGCCAGCGAGGCGGCAGTCGGCTCGTTGATGATGCGCAGGACATCGAGGCCGGCGATCTTGCCGGCGTCCTTCGTCGCCTGCCGCTGGGAGTCGTTGAAGTAGGCCGGGACGGTGATCACCGCCTCGGTCACCGTCTCGCCCAGGTACGCCTCCGCGTCGGCCTTCAACTTCTGCAGGATCATCGCGGAGACTTCGGCGGGCGAGTAGCTGCGGCCGCCCATCGCCACCTGCGCGTCGCCGTTGGGCGCGCGCTCGATCTTGTAGCCCATGAGCGAAAGGTCGCGCTGGACCTCGGCGTCCTCGAACTTGCGCCCCATCAGTCGCTTGACCGAGTAGATGGTGTTGTCGGCGTTGGTGACGGCCTGGCGCTTGGCCACCGTGCCGACGAGCCGCTCTCCGGTCTTGCTCACCGCGACGACGGACGGCGTGATGCGCCCGCCCTCGGCGTTCGTGATGACGACGGGCTCCCCCGCCTCCATCACGGCGACGACGCTGTTCGTCGTCCCCAGGTCGATGCCGATTACCTTACCCATTTCGCTGCTCCTTCCGCGCGCCTGTCAAACGTCGCGCCGTGCTCACTCTCGCGTCCCGTGTCCCGGCTCTAGGTTCCCGCTTCCCGCGTCTCGCCTCCCGCTTTCGCGTCGCCGCCCTGGCCCACGACCACCATCGCCGGGCGGACGACGCGGTCGCCGAGCCGGTAGCCCTTCTGCACGACGGCGATCACCTTGTTCTCCTCGCCCGGGCCCTGGCTCACCGCCTCGTGCTGCGATGGGTCGAAGGTCTGGCCGTCCGCTTCGATCTCCTCGACGCCGGCCATCTCCAGCAGCGCCTGGAACTTGCGGTGGATGAGGCGGATGCCGTCCACCCACGTCAGCGCCGCGAGGTGCGTATCGACGTTGCGCAGCGCGCGGTCCAGGTCGTCGATCAGCGGCAGCAGGTTGATGATCAGCGCCGCGTTCGCGAACCGCGCCGCCTCGCCGCGCTCCTCTTCCACGCGGCGCTTGAAGTTCTGGTAGTCCGCCGCGGCCCGCTGCCAGCTCTGCATGTACGCCTGGGCCTTGCCGCGCTCGTCGTCCAGCAGCGCCTTCAGCCGCTCCACGTCGTCCGGCAGCGCCTCCCCGGCCGCACCGGGGTCCGGCGCCGTCGCCCCGGCGTCCTGTTCACGCTCGGTCGTCATGGCTCTCCTCGTCGATCATCGCACTGTCCCGGCGCCCGCGCCTGCTGGACGGATCAGCCGCCGTCCTCTTGCTCGCGCACCGGGCCCTCGTCGTAGAACGTCGAAAGCATCTCGCTCATCAATCCGGCGACGAAGCGCACGGTGGAGATCGTCTCCGGATAGTGCATCCGCGTCGGCCCCAGCACCGCCATGGCCCCGGAGACGCTGCCGGGCACGCCGTACGGGCTGACCACGATGCTGTAGTCGTGCATCGCGTCCTCCCGGTTCTCCGTGCCGATCATCACCGTCACGCCGTCGGCCACCACGCCGCCGGTCGCCGGGATCAGCCGCGGCAGGTTGCGCCGCTCCAGCACCTCCAGCAGGTTGAGCATCTTTTCGCTCGTATCGAACTCCGGCTTCCGTAGGACGGCGCGCACGCCCTCCAGGTAGGAATCGGTGAACTCGCTGCCATCGGCGGCCTGCATGATCTCCCGGACGGCGTTTGCCACGTGCCACTCCAGCTGGGTGAGCTGCACGCCGGACCGCCCGATCTCCGCCGCCGAGTGACCGCTGAACGCCTCGTTCAGGTGGTTGGCGATCGCCGTCAGCTGGTCCTGCTCGATGGGCTCCGGGAAGAGCAGCACCTGCTGCTTCACCCGCGCCTGCTGCAGCACCAGCACCAGCAGCGCCGACGTGTCCTGCACGCCGACCAGCTCCAGTCGCTTGAGCCGCGCCTCGACGGAGCGGGGCATCGTGACGACGGCGGCGTTCTCCACCGCCCGCGCTAGCACGGAGGCGGAGAGCTGGATCCACTCGTCCTGGTCGCGGCCCGCCTGGTGGAACTGGTGGCGGATCGTCTGCTTGACCTCCCACGGCAGGTCGCGCTCCTGCATCAGCGTCTCGACGTAATAGCGGTACCCCTTGTCGGAGGGCACCCGCCCGGCCGACGTGTGGGGGTGGCTGATGAAGCCCTCGTCCTCCAGCCGCTTCATCTCGTTCCGGATCGTCGCCGTCGAAAACGGCAGCTCGTAGCGCCGCACCAGTGTTTCGGAGCCAACCGGCACCGCCGAGTCAATGTACTCGCCGATGATCAGGCTCAGGAGGTGTGCGCGACGCTCTGGTAGCATAGGCCCCAGCTTCGGATTAGCACTCTACTGGTGAGAGTGCTAAGTGTGGGCAGTGTAGCAATCGCCCCGGCGCCCGGTCAAGGAGCATGGCCTGCCCGGGGGCGATCCGCGTCGCGTCAGGGGACGGCGGTTTCGCCGGCGG
>DASQHL010000085.1:0-15773 GCA_035632115.1 Dehalococcoidia bacterium
ATGGCGCCAGTATACGGGGGTCGGGCCGGGGGGTCAGGGGGTGGCCGCCAGGTTCGAACGAGGCGGCCGGGGGACCGGGGGAGCCGGAAGGTGCGGGCCCAGCGCTGAGACGGCGTCTCCAAGGTGCCGATACTCCTCGGACATGGCGAAGGAGTACCGATGACGTCGCTGGGCCTGTTACGGCAGATCAGCGCGGTGGCGGGCGCGGGCGCCGGCTCGCCCGCGGCTGGCCTCGAGGCTTTGCGGCGGCTGCGCGACGCGCTGGGCGCGGCGCGGGCGACGATTGTCTACGCGGGGCAGGACGGGTTCGAGCGGCTGGGTGACGATCCAGAGCTCAGCGATACGGCGATCTGGATCGTGAACCGGGATCTGACGGGGCGCAGCGGAGCGGCGGCGTTCAGCGTACGGGATGGGCGGGTGGCGGACTTCGCCGCGCTCGAGCCGGGCAGGCCGACCGAGGCGGCGGGGTTCCTGCTGCCAGTGCACGCGGCGCGTGGCGAGATGCTGCTGCTGCGCGGCCCGTGGCCACGCGGGCTCGACGAAGCAGCGATCACGGTCGCGGAGGCGGGGTGCGCGGCACTGGCGCTCTGGCTGGACCGCTACCGCGATGTGTGGACAGCGCACCGAGAGCAGGAGCAGCTCAGCGCGTTCGTCGACGTCAGCCGCGTGGTGTCCCAGGACGAAGACCTGGAGACGATGCTGGGAAGCATCGCGCGGATGATCGCGACGGTGACGGGGATCGATTACGTGTCGATCGACATCCTGGACGACGCTGGGGGCGTCGCGCTGCGCTGCGTGAACTACGCCACGGACACCGTGAGGCAGACGGACCGGTGGAAACGGGGGCTGTCGCGGCCAGACCCGGTGCGTTCCGAGGTGGTTGCCACGCAGCAGCCGTTGCTGTTCGCGGACGCGCAGACGGACGAGCGGATCCCGGAGCCGGGGCGGCGGTTCTTCATCCAGAACCTGATCCGCTCGACGGCGGTGTTTCCCCTGGTGGCGAAGCACGAAAGCCTCGGGGTGATCTCGTTCGCCAGCTACCGGCACCGGACGTTCGTCGAGGAGCAGCCGTTGCTGGAAGGGCTGGCAAGCCAGGTGGCGGGGGCGGTGCTCAGCATGCGGCTGTACGACGAGCGGCAGCGCGCGCAGACGGCGCTGCGCCGCGGCGAGGAGCTGCTGCGGGCGACGCTGGAATCGACGGCCGACGGGATCCTGGTGGTGGGCACGGACGGGGAGACGGTGTTCCACAACGAGCGGTTCGCGCGGATGTGGCGGATCCCGGCGCAGATCCTGGAGGCGGGCGACGACGGACCCATGCTCGCGTTCGTTCTGGACCAGCTGGAGGACCCGGAGGAGTTCCTGTCACGCGTGCATATGCTCTACCAGACGACGGACGAGAGCATGGACACGCTGGCGTTCAAGGACGGGCGCGTGTTCGAACGATACTCGCGGCCGCTGGGCGCAGCGGGGGGGTCGTCGGGTCGGGTGTGGAGCTTCCGCGACGTGACGGCGGAGCGGCGAGCCGAGGCGGCGCTGCGCCAGAGCGAGGAGCGCTTCCGCTCGCTGGTGCAGAACGCATCCGACCTGATCACAGTGGTCGATGCGGACACGACGATCCTGTACCAGAGCCCGGCCATCGAGCACGTGCTGGGGCACGACAGCGAGGCGCTGGTGGGAACTCGACTGGCGCTGCTGATGCATCCGGACGACATCGCGCCGGTGGCGACATTCCTGGAGCAGTTGCCGGCGCCCGGGACGACGCCGTCGCCGGTCGAGGCACGGCTGCGGCACCGCGACGGCACGTGGCACGCGGTGGAGATCGTGGGCACGGACCAGCGGCGGGACCCGGCCGTGCGCGGCCTAGTGCTCAATATCCGGGACATCAGCGAGCGGATGGCGCTGGAGACGCAGCTGCGGTACCAGGCGTTCCACGACCCGTTGACGCGGCTGGCGAACCGCACACGATTCAGCGAACGGCTGGAGCACGCGCTGCAGCGTTCGCGGCGCAGCAAGGCGCTGCTCGCGGTGCTGTTCATCGACCTCGACAACTTCAAGTCGGTGAACGACGGGCTGGGGCACGCGGCGGGCGATCGCTTGCTGGTCGAGATCGGGCGGCGGATCCGCGACTGCCTGCGGGAGCACGACACGGCGGCGCGATTCGGTGGCGACGAGTTTGCGATCCTGGCCGAGGGGGTGACGGGCGCGGACGACGCGCGGGCTGTGGCGCGGCGGATCTTCGACGGGCTCGAGGTGCCGTTCGACCTCGGCGGACGGGAGCTGTTCGTGCGTGCGAGCATCGGGGTGGCGCTGAACAGCGGCGGCGATGAAGACGTGGGGCGGATGATGCGGAACGCGGACGTGGCGATGTACGCGGCGAAGGAGCGGGGAAAGGGCCGCTGCGAGGTGTACCAGGCGAGCATGGACCGATCGATGCTGGAGCGGTTGGAGCTGCTGGGCGACCTGCAGCGGGCGGTGGAGCGAGGGGAGTTCGTGGTGCACTACCAGCCGACGGTGCGGCTGGACACCGGCGAGATCGTGGGCGCGGAGGCGCTGGTGCGGTGGAACCACCCGCAGCGCGGGCTGCTGCCGCCGGCGCAGTTCATCCCGCTCGCGGAGGAGTCCGGCGTAATTCTGCCGCTGGGACGGTGGGTGATGCGGGAGGCGTGCGAAACGATGCGCCGGTGGCAGGGGCTGTATCCGCGGGCGCCGCGCATGAAGGTGGGGATCAACGTCTCGGTGCGGCAGATGCAGGAGCCGGGGTTCACGGACGAAGTGGCGGCGACGATCTCGCGATCTGGCATCGACCCGGCGGACGTGGTGCTGGAGATCACGGAGAGCGTGATGCTGGAGGACATCGAGGCGATGGTAGAGGTGCTGGACCAGTTGAAACGCATCGGCGTACAGCTGGCGATCGACGACTTCGGGACGGGGTACTCGTCGCTGAGCTACCTGCGGCAGTTCCCGTTCGACGTGCTGAAGATCGACAAGTCGTTCGTGGACTCGGACGATGACGACCACCACAAGGACCTGTCGCAGGCGATCATCGAGCTGGGACGGACGCTGAACATGGAGATCGTGGCCGAAGGGGTGGAGACGGCGGAACAGGCGCGGCGGCTGCACTCGCTGGGGTGCAGGGTGGGGCAGGGGTTCCTGTTCGCGCGGCCAATGGCCGCGGATGACGTGGAGTCGCTGATCGCGACGTCGACACGGGCGCACGCGGCGTAGCGCCGCAGACGGGCGCGGCGGGGCGAACGCCCGCTACTCAGTCCAACCAGCATCGCAAACCTGATCCCGATCACCGGGCGCACGCATTCCTGTACCCGCGTCGGGTGGCGAACGCTCGCGGGGCACCGATACAATCGGGGGCTCCGGGCGACGACTCCGGCCGGTGGCGACATTCCGGGGGGAGTTCCAGCGGAGGGCGCGATGGCCGATTTCAACCTGACAGACGAGGAACGCATGGTGCAGCAGCTTGCGCATGAGTTCGCGGTGAAGGAGATCCGGCCGCGAGCGGCGTACTACGATGAGCACGAGGAGCTGCCACGCGACCTCATCGCCAAGGCGAGCGAGCTGGGGCTTGCGGCGGGCATTTTCGGGGGCGGGGCGCCGGGGCTGACGGGCGTGATCATCGCGGAGGAACTGGCGTGGGGTTGCGCGGGCGTGGCGCTTGCGATCGCGGCGAGTGGACTGGCGGCGGCGGCTATCGCCGGCATGGGGACGCCGGAGCAACAGGCGCGGTTCCTGCCGATGGCGATCAGCAGCAGCGGCGAGGTGCGGCTGGGGGCGATGGGGCTGACGGAGCCGGAAGCGGGATCGGACGTGCAGGCGATCGCGACGACGGCGGTGCGCGACGGCGACGACTACGTGCTGAACGGCACGAAGCGCTTTATCACGAACGGCGGCATCGCGGACGTGCACGTGATCTTCGCGACGGAGGACCGGAGCAAGGGGTGGGGCGGGCTGGCGGCGTTCGTGGTGGAGAAGGGGACGGCCGGTCTGAGCGAAGGGACCGTGTGGAAGAAGATGGGGATCCGGGCGTCGCACACGGCGGACGTGATCCTGGAGGACTGCCGGGTGCCGGCGGGGAACCGTCTGGGCCCGCCGCCGGGGGGCAGCAGCAACGGCGGGCCGGCGCTGCCGGGAGCGCTGGGCGCACTGAAGATGCTTGAGCGCACGCGGCCATCGATCGGGGCGTTCGCGCTGGGGATCGCACGGGCGTCGCTGGAGTACGCGACCGACTACGCGAAGGAGCGGAAGCAGTTCGGCAAGCCGCTGATCGCGCACGAGGGGATCGCGTTCAAGCTGGCGGACATGGCGATGGCGTACGACGCAGCGCGGCTGCTCGTGCACCGGGCGGCGTGGCTGGCGGCGACGGGCGCGCCTCTCCTACGCGCGGAGGGATCGATGGCGAAGTGCTACGCGTCCGATGTGGCGATGCAGGTGTCGCTGGAGGCGGTGCAGATCTGCGGGGGCTACGGCTACATGCGCGAGTTCCCGGTAGAGAAGTGGGTGCGCGACGCGAAGATCTTCCAGATCTTCGAGGGGACGAACGAGATCCAGCGACTGGTGATCAGCCGTGCGCTCGCGTCGGCGCCGCGCTGACAGGCGCGATGCCAGCGCCATCACCGGACGCCACCATGCCGGGCGCCATCGTGCTGCGACCATCGCGCCCGGGCGACATGCCAGCGATGGCGGCGCTGCTGGAGCAGGCGGACCTGCCGCCGATGTTCATCGAGGAGTTCCTTGACGGCTTCCTGACGGCGGAGCGCGGCGGCGAGATCATCGGCTGCGGCGGCGTGGAGCTGTACGGCGAGAGCGCGGTGGTGCGCAGCGTCGTGGTCGCGCAAACGACGCAGGGGATGGGGCTGGGGCGGCGGATCGCGGAGGTGCTGCTGGAACGGGCGCGTCACGCGGGGGCCGGCGAGGCGTACCTGTTTACGATGGACGCGTGGGCGTTCTGGGCGCACCTGGGGTTCGAGGACGTGGCGCTGGAGGCGTGGAACGAGGCGGCGCGCGAGTGCTGGCAGTACGTGGTGGTGTCGCAGAACCGGGACCTGGAGATGTTCGCGCCGGTCCATGCGATGCGGCGGCTCCTCGCCTGATGGCGCGGGTGAGCGTGCGGCTGACGCCGCGCGGCGGACGGGACGCGGTGGAGGGCTGGGACGGCGAGGTGCTGCGCGTGCGGGTCTCGGCGGCGCCGGTTAATGGCGGGGCGAACGAGGCGCTGGTGCGGCTGCTGGCGAAGTCGCTGGGGTTGCCGGCGTCGCGCGTGACGCTCGTTGCGGGGGCGCGGTCGCGATTGAAGCTGGTGGACGTGGCGGGGATGAGCGGCGACGAGGTGCGGGCGGCGCTGGGTGGTTGAGCAGGCGTGGCGACCACTTTCGGTAGACGAGGCGGCCGCCGTGTTCGCGCCGCTGGGCTGCGCCTGGTGGATCGCGGGTGGTTGGGCCATCGACCTCCACGTGGGGCGCGAGACGCGGGCACACGGCGACATGGATATCGCGCTGCTTCGGCGCGACTGTGGGCGAGTGGCGGAGCTGCTGGGCGACTGGGACGTGCAGATCGCGCATGACGGTGAGCTCAGGCCCTGGGACGCGGAACCGCTGCCCGTGGACCGCCACCAGTTCTGGGCACGTCGGCGCGGGCACGAGGCATGGGCGTTCGAGGTGCTCCTGGAGGAGACCAGCGACGATGCTTGGGTGTACCGGCGCGACGGGCGCGTGACGCTGCCGCTCGCCGAGATCGGGCACGTGTTGCCGGACGGCGTGCCGTACCTGCGGCCGGGCGTAGCGCTCCTGTACAAATCGCCACCGGGACCGGACATGGAGCGCAATAGCCGCAACAACATGGATTTCGAGGCGGTCGTTGGCTCCCTGCCGGACGCCGACCGGCGCTGGCTGCGAGCCGCGCTCGGCCTAACCGCGCCCGGGCACCGATGGATCGCCGCGCTCAACGCCGCGGGAGCCGGATGGTGAAGGTGCTGCCGCGGCCGGGGCGACTCTCCAATTCGACGGAGCCGCCGTGCGCCCGGGCGATGTGCTTGACGATGGCGAGACCGAGGCCGGTGCCGCCGGAGCCGCGGCCACGGTCGGCCTTGAAGAACCGCTCGAACACGCGCGCCTGCTGGTCGGGCTCGATGCCGATGCCGGTGTCGGCGACGCTGATCGCGACCTGATCGACCCCGGCACGGGCGGCGACGACGATGGAGCCGCCGGAGGGCGTGAACTTCAGGGCGTTGGCGACGAGGTTGCCGAGGGCCTGCTCGAGCCGCTCGCCGTCGCCGGTAACGACGAGATCGCCGGCACCGGTATCAGCCGTGAGCGAGAGGCCGGCGCGGTCGGCCTGGCCGGCGAAGCGCTGGGCGGCCTCGCGGACGAGCGCGGCGGCATCGACCGGGGCGAAGTGGAGCGGCGCGGCGCCAGACTCGATGCGCGACAGTTCGAGCAGTTCCTCCACGAGCTGGGTGAGGCGGTCGGTCTCGCGCTGGACGTGGCCAAGGAACTCGATAGCGGCGGGGCGGTCGTCGATGGCGCCTTCCTGCAGCGTCTCGGCGGCAGCGCGGATGCCGGCGAGCGGCGTGCGCAGCTCGTGCGAGACGTTGCTGATGAAGTCGCGGCGCATGCTGTCGAGGCGGCGCACTTCGGTAAGGTCGTGGAAGACGGCGAGCGCCGCCCAGTCGCCGCCTCGTTCGATAGGGACAGCGGTGGCCTGGAGCCAGCGCTGGGCCTGGCCGTAGGCGACGACGCGGACGCTCCGCTCGCCGCGGCGGGCGGCGGCGATGAGCAGGTCGTTGAGGTCGTGATCGCGGACGACCTCGATAAAGGGTCGGCCCGTGCGGTCGGCGCCAGCCTGGACGAACATGGCGCGCGCGGCGTCGTTCAGATAGACGATGTTGCCGGCGTCGTCGATCGCAACGGTGGCGTCGCTGCTGGCGTTGAGCAGGGCTTCGAGCTGGGCTCGCTCCAGGCGGAGCCGGGCCACGAGACGTTCGACAGAGGAAGCGGCGGCGTTCAGCGACCAGGCGAGCGGGCCGATCTCGTCGACCGTGGCAGGCGCGCGCGCCGCGAAATCGCCAGCGGCGAACGCGTCTGCAGCGGCAATGGCGGCGCGCAGGTGACGGCCGCGCGGGAGGAAGATCAGCGCGGTGATGAGCGCCATCGCGCCGGTCGCGATCACGAAGGCGATCGCGTCGGCCCAGACGCCGGCGCCGACGACGTGGAGCGCGACGAGCGCGAGGCCGAGCACGGCGGCGTTGAACGCGAACGCCTGGACGGCGGCGGCCCGCAAACGCGGGCGGCGGTCAGCGGACGAACTTGTAACCAACGCCCCGCACGGTGAGAAGGTGCTGCGGATGGCTCGGCTCCTGCTCAAGCTTCTCCCGCAGCCAGCGGATGTGGACATCGACGGTGCGGCTACCGCCGAAGAATTCGTAGCCCCAGACGTGCTCCAGGAGCTGTTCGCGCGTGAAGACCTGGCCGGCGTTTCGGGCCAGGAAGAAGAGGAGGTCGAACTCCTTGGGCTTGAGGGCGACCTCGCGCGCGCCACGCCGGACGGTGCGACCGCGGAGGTCGAGCGCGAGGTCTCCTGCGACGATCTGGGGCAGCTCTTCGCCCGCGGTGCGGCCGGCGGCGGAGCGGCGCAGGAGGGCGCGCACGCGCGCCAAGAGCTCGCGCATGCCGAAAGGCTTGGTGAGGTAGTCGTCGGCGCCGACCTCCAGGCCGACCACCTTGTCCAACTCCTCGCCACGGGCGGTGAGCATGATGATAGGGACGTCGGACTCGGCGCGGAGGCGGCGGCAGACCTCCAGGCCGTCCATTTTCGGCAGCATCAGGTCGAGCACGATCACGTCGGGACGAGCGCGGCGTGCCTCCTGGAGGCCCGCAACGCCATCGCCGACGGCGAGGACGTTGAATCCGTTCTTGCGCAAGTTGTAGGAGAGTGATGAAGCGAGGGCGGGCTCGTCCTCGACAACGAGCACGGTCCTGGTGGAGTGCTGGGCCGCCTGTTCATCGAGTGGCATACGTGCCGATCACCAATCCATCCGGGTGCGGGCGTCAGTAGCGAGAGACGTTGATCTCCTCGAGCTGGCCGGTGACCATGAAGATGATCCGCTCGCAGATGTTCGTCACGCGGTCGGCGATGCGCTCGAGGTTGTGCGAGGTCCAGATCAGGTAGGTGATGCGCTGCATGTCCGCCGGGGTGCGGATCACCTCCTGGATGAGGGCGTGGTAGACAGCGTCGTAGAGGTGGTCGATGACGTCGTCCTCATCGCAGATGCGGCGGGCGGACTCGGCGTCCCGCTCGACGAAGGCGGTGAGGCTGCGGCGGAGCATGTCGCCGGCCTTATCGGCCATCTCGCCGATCTCGCCGAGCGGGCGCGGGAGCGGCTCATCGCCGAGCATCAGGTTGATGCGGCCGATGCCCTCGGCGTGGTCGGCCATGCGCTCGAGCTCGTTCGCGATGAAGAGGATGGCGACGAGCACGCGCAGGTCGGCGGCCATGGGCTGCTGCAGGGCGATGGTGTGGATGCACTTCTCCTCGATCTCGTAGCGCTTGGCGTTGATGGCCATATCGTCGGCGATGACGGCGTTGGAGAGGGAGACATCGCGGGTGCGGAGGGCATCGATGGAGCGCTGGATAGCCTTTTCGGCCATGCTGCCCATGATGAGGACATCGTCCTGCATCTCGCGAAGCTTCTTTTCGAACAGCTCTCTGGTCATCTTGCGGCGCTTCTCTCCTACCCAAACCGGCCGGTGATGTAGTCCTCCGTGCGCTTATCGGAGGGTGCGGTGAACAGGCTGTCGGTGAGGCCGAACTCCACCAGGCGCCCGGTGCGATCCTCGCCGGCGAGCATGAACGCGGTGTAGTGCGAGACGCGCGCCGCCTGCTGCATATTATGCGTCACGATGACGATGGTGTAGTCGCGCGCGAGATCGGTCATGAGATCTTCGATCTTCAGCGTGGCGATGGGGTCGAGGGCGCTGCAGGGCTCGTCCATGAGGATGACGCTGGGTTCGACGGCGAGGGCGCGGGCGATGCAGAGGCGCTGCTGCTGGCCGCCGGAGATGCCGGTGGCGGGCTTCTTGAGGCGATCGCGCACCTCGTCCCAGAGGGCAGCGCGGCGCAAGGAGTGCTCGACGATCTCGTCGAGGCGGGACCTGCCACGGACGCCGTGGCGGCGGGGGCCGTAGGCGACGTTGTCGTAGATGGTCATGGCGAACGGGTTGGGCTTCTGGAAGACCATGCCCACGTGGCGGCGGAGACGCACCACATCGATGTCGCGGCCGAGGATATCGACGCCGTCCATCTCCACGCGGCCCTCGACGCGGGCGCGGGGGATGAGGTCGTTCATGCGGTTGAAGACGCGGAGCAGGGTGCTCTTGCCGCAGCCGGAGGGGCCGATGATGGCCGTGATGGCGCGGTCGTGGACATCGAGCGAGACGTCGTCGATGGCGAGCGCCTGGCCGTACCGGACGCTGACGCCCCGTGCGCGGAGGCGGACGTCGGTGCTGACGGCGGTCTGGACGGCGCGCGGGCGCCCGAGGGCGATGGGGCGGGCGCTTGTGGGGCGCGGTGGCGGCACGGTGACCTCGGGCGTCATCAGCACCATCCTATCCGAAGCGGCCGGTGACGTAGGCCTCGGTACGGGGATCGGACGGCTGGGTGAAGATCGTATCGGTCGGGGCGAACTCGACGAGGCGGCCGCCGGCGCCCGACTCCTCGGCCAGCATGAATGCGGTGTGATCAGACACGCGGGCGGCCTGGTGCATGTTGTGCGTGACGATGATGACGGTGAAATCGCGCGCCAGCTCGCGCATCAGGTCCTCGATGCGGATGGTGGCGATGGGGTCGAGGGCGCTGCATGGTTCGTCCATGAGGATCACTTCCGGCTGGACGGCGATGCAGCGGGCGATGCAGAGGCGCTGTTGCTGGCCGCCGGAGAGGTCGACGGCGGGGGAGCGGAGCTTGTCGCAAACCTCGTCCCAGAGCCCGGCGCGGCGCAGCGCCGATTCGACCATGCCGGCGAGCACGGAGCCGCCGTAGCCGAGGAGCCGCGCGCCAACACCGACGTTGTCCCAGACGGACATCGCCGGGAAGGGGTTCGGGCGCTGGAAGACCATGCCGACGCGCTGGCGGATATCTGCCGGGTCCACGTCGCGGGCGTAGATGTCCTGCCCAGCGACGAAGACGCGCCCTTCGATGCGCGCGCCCTTCAC
This sequence comes from Dehalococcoidia bacterium, assembly GCA_035632115.1. Taxonomy (GTDB): domain Bacteria; phylum Chloroflexota; class Dehalococcoidia; order DSTF01; family JACRBR01; genus DASQHL01. The sequence goes on from DASQHL010000085.1 coordinate 10,218, forward strand.
CACCTCATGCATGCGGTTGATCGAGCGGAGGAGGGTGCTCTTGCCGCAGCCGGAGGGGCCGATGATCGCGGTGACCTGCCGCCCCGGGATCTCGATGCTGACGTCGCGCACGCCGGGATGGTTGCCGTACCAGGCTGTGAGGTGTTCGGTGCGCACGGACCGGGAGGCGCCCGCGGCCTCGGTCATGGGGGTGGCGCTGGCGTTCAGGGCGGTGGTCATCGGTGCCCTCTCCCCGTTCGGGCCTCATGGGAATGCGCGGCTTCCGTGTCCGTGCCGCCGACGCGGTGATCGTAGTGGCTGACCGGGACGATGTCCATCGGCGGCCGGGCCAGGGCGCGTGGCGGTGCGTTGCGCGGCGTCACGAGAGATCCGGCCGGCGGAAGAGGACGCGCAGAATGAGGGCGAAGCAGAGCACGAGTCCGACGAGGACGAGCGATGCCGCCCACGCCTGCTGGTGCCAGACGGTGTAGGGGCCGCTGGCGTAGAGCCAGATGCGAAGCGGCAGGGCATCCATCGGCTGGCGGAGGGCGGTGCTGGTGACGCTGTTGCCGAGCGCGGTGAAGATGAGCGGCGCCGCCTCGCCAGAGATGCGGGCGACGCTGAGCACGACGCCGGTGATGACGCCGTTGAGGGCGGCGGGCAGGACAACCTGGACGACGGTGCGCCAGCGTGGCACGCCGAGCGCGTACGAGGCCTCGCGGACGGAGCCGGGCACGAGGGCGAGCATCTCATCGGTGACGCGGGCGACGCCGGGGATGAGGATGACGGCGAGGGCGATGGCGCCGGCGAGGGCGCTGAAGCCGCCCATGGGCACGACGATAAGGCCGTAGATGAACAGGCCGACGATGATCGCCGGGACGCCGGCGAGCACATCAATGAGGAAGCGCACGACGATAGCGGAGCGGGCGCCGGCGTACTCGCGCACGTAGACGCCGGTGAGCACGGCGATCGGCGTGCCGGCGAGAGCGCCGACGCCGACCATGATGAGGCTGCCGACGATGGCGGGCTTGACGCCGCCGCCCTGCTGTCCGAGCGGGCGCGGGCCCTCGGTGAAGAGAGAGAGGCGGAGGGCGGGCAGGCCCTGGCTGACGACGTAGAAGAGGACGAGCAAGAGGGGCAGCACGGCGACGACCGCGGCGAGCCAGATCAGCGAGCGCATGATCCTGTCCTCGCCAGCGCGGCGCCGCCTGCGGCGGGAGGTGGACGCCATCGGGGCGGTCACAGCAGCGCTCCGCCGGACCGCTCGCCGCCGGTGACGCGCCAGACGAGGAGGCGGGCGACGATGTTGATGAGCAGGGTGACGAGAAAGAGGACGAGGCCGACTTCGATGAGCGTGCTGCGATAGAGATCGGTCGTCGCTTCGGCGAACTCGTTGGCGATGACGGCGGCCATCGTGTAGCCGGGGTCGAAGAGGGAGAGGGTGATGTTGGGTGAGGCGCCGATGACCATGGCGACGGCGAGCGTTTCGCCGACGCCGCGGGCGAGGCCGAGGATGCTGGCGCCGACGATGCCGCTGCGCGCGAAGGGGAGCACGGCGATGCGGATCATCTCCCAACGCGTGGCGCCGATGGCGAGGGCGGCCTCGCGCTGGGACTGGGGGACGGCGGCGATGACGTCGCGGGAGACAGCGGCGACGGTGGGGAGCACCATCACGGTGAGGACGGCGATGGCGGCGAGATAGCCGATGCCGATGGGGTAGCCGCTGAAGAGCGGGACGCCGCCGAAGTGGTCGTGCAGGGGCACCTCGACGTTGCGACGGAGCCACGGCGCGAGAACGAAGATGCCCCAGAGGCCGTAGACGACGCTGGGGATGGCGGCGAGCATCTCGACCATGAAGCCGACCGGGCGGGCGACGATCCGGGGCGAGAGTTCGACGAGGAAGAGGGCGACGCCGACGCCGAGCAGCGTGGCGAGGATCATCGCGGAGACGGCGGTGAAGAGCGTGCCGTAGAAGAACGGCAGGATGCCGAAGACCTCGTGCACGGGGTCCCAGGTGCTGGTCCAGAGGAACGACCAGCCGTTGGCGGAGAAGGACTGGCGAGAGCGCAGGGACAGCTCGACGAAGAGGCCGATGAGGATGCCGAGGACGATGGCGACGGCGAGCATCAGGATGGCGCGAAAGGCGATCTCGCCGAAGGGGTAGCTCCGGCCGCTGAGATTAGCGGCGGTGTCGGGCGGTCCCTCGATATCGCGCGCGCTCATGCGTTGCGCTCCCGCTGCTCGCTCAGAGCGTGGCGCCGGGCCGCGCGCGACGGTGCGCGCACGGCCCGGCGTGATGTCGTCGTCGGGTGGGGCCGGTCAGCCGCCGAGGACAGGCGTGCCGCCGACCGTGATGCTCTTGAGCGCCTGCTCGGCCTTCTGGACGAGGTTGGGCGCCATGGCGGAGTAGTCGACCTGCGCGGCGTAGCTCTGGCCATCGTGGATCGCCCACCAGAGGAAGTCCACCATCGCCTTGACCTCGGTTGACTTCGATGACGGGTAGTCCTTGTAGAGCAGCACCCAGGTGCTGGCGCCGATCGGATAGGCGTTGGCGGCACTGGCGGGCGGGTTGACGATCAGGAACCGGAGATCCGCGGGGGCGTTCGGCACCTGCGCGGCGACCGCCGCCGTGGTCGATTCTAGCGTCGGCTTGACGAAGGAGCCAGCGGCGTTCTTCACCGACGCGACGGGGAGGTTGTTCTGGAGCGCGTAGGACAGCTCGACGTAACCGATGGTGCCGGGGGCGGTCTTCACGGCGGCGGTGACGCCTTCGCTACCCTTGCCGCCGACGCCGCCGGGCCAGTTCACGGAGAGGCCGGCGCCGACCTTGCTCTGCCAGTTCGAATTGACGGCGGCGAGGAAGCTGGTGAAGTTCATGGTCGTGCCGGAGCCGTCGCTGCGGTGGACTGGCGTGATGCCGAGATCGGGCAGCGAGACGCCGGGGTTATCGGCCTTGATCGCCGGGTCGTTCCACTTCTTGATGGTGCCGAGGTAGATGCCGGCGATGGTGTCGGGGCTGAGCTTCATCTCGGCTCTGAATCCGGGGATGTTGTAGGTGATGGCGACGGCCCAGTGGATGACGGGGATGTTGAGCACAGCACCGCCGGCCTTCTGGATCTGCTCGTCGTTCAGGTAGATGTCGGACGCGCCGAAGTCGACGGTCTTGGCGGTGAACTGTGAGATACCGCCGCCGGAACCGATCGAGCCGTAGTTCAAGGTGACGCCGGTGGCGACGTTCTTGTGGTAGAGATCGGCGATCGTGGTGATGAACGGGGTGAGGGCGCTAGAGCCGGCGCCGGTGATCTGCGCCTTGTCGTTTTTGCCGACGTTGGCCGGGATGCCGCCGCTGGCCGCGGTCGGAGACGATGCTGCGCCGCCTGGTGACGTTGCGGCGGGCTGGGCGGCGGCGGCGGTGGCGGTCTTATCGGCGTTGCTGGTGCCGCTGCTACAGGCGGCGAGCAGCAGCGCGCCTCCGGCAAGCAGCGCGAGGCCCAGCCCGAGGAGCCTGCCCGCTCTTCGATCGTGTCGTATCACGTGTCTCCCACTCCTTCTGCAACTCGGTGTGTTCGTGGACGTTCCGAGGAGCAGCGTAGGGGCGTGCGGTTAATGGGGGGTAAACGCCGGGTTAACGCTGTTGCTCCCACGTTAAAGCTGGGAGCGCAGAGTGCCGAGTTTAAGCGATTCGAGCAGGCATCTCGGGCGTACCAGGATGCCCGGCGGCGGGATTAGATCGGCTCATTGCGAAAGTCCTGCCTCACTCGTACATGTATCCAGCGAGAATCATCGTGGCGACGAGGTCCCACGGCACATCACTGACCGCGTGTCCGCCAGGGAGCGTATCGCCGTGACTACGTGTCCAATCATCTAGCCACCTGTTGAGCCCCTCGAAGAGTTCCGCGGCCCAGAAATTGCGCTCCGCGCCTCGTGGACTCCGGGGCTCCCGCGCGTCACGTTCAAGCGCACTCAGAAAGCCACGCAGATCGTCAAGCGTTCTCACCTGCTCGGGGTTCGGAAACATGCCCCGATTGTAAGCGAAAGCCCCATTCGGGGGCTTCGTCGTCGCAGCCCTCGATGCCCATCGGCCTGACGAGCCCGGTACGCTGGCCAGCACGTCGCCCTGACGGCACGCCCCGCGATCGCCTCGGCCCTATCGTCTCGTTCGGTCATCAGCAGTTTGACGTGCAGGCAGGGCTACTAGCGTGGAACCGGGCGAGCTAGCAGCGAACTACGACCCGGCGTGGAAGGGGGACAGGAGCTGACGCACGGTCGCGCCGTATTCGTTCGCGCGTACAAGCGTGTTACGGCTTAGCAGCGGGCGTGGGCGGCTGAAGACCGACCTTAGCAAGTGCCTTCTGCAGATACGCCACTGTCGCGGCAATGTTCGGTGGGCCGACGCCGGAACTGTGTCTTAGCTCGATCACGACACGGCCATCCGCTTCCGCAAGCCAGTTCTCAGTGTCGTGGATGTAGGCCAACGGCCCCGTGTTGCTGCGGATTAGCACATCCCACCGGTACGCAAGGTAGTCTGGGTTGGGCGAGCCGGACTCGAGCGGCTGCGCCGTTGCCACTGCGTAACTGTAGGCGTCAGTAATGGCCTTGCCCGCGTTGAAGACCTCAGCTTCACACCTCCACTTAGACGGAAGCGCACCAAGGTAGGTCAACGCGTGCTCAGCGTTGTCGAAGACGCTGACGAACTCAGTCACGTGTTCACCCCCGTTTGGGCTCGCGAACCTGTCCGAGTTAGCTGCGCCAGTTCTGAATGCCGTTTCTGCGGGCATGCATTTTGCCAGGTCCACACTCGGATCGAAGGAAACTCCCTCCGGATGCCAGTTGTCAGGGAACGCGTCCGCACGGAGCAGGATCCACCAAGCGTAGCCATCTTCGGGTAGGCGGAGCCGCGGCGTCGGCGTGGGGCGTGGCGTTGTCGCTCCGGACCTGCAAGCGCAGAGAAGGAACACCATTAAGAGGGCAGGTACCAACCGGCGGATCCTGCTGGCTGAGTGAAGTGTCATGCAGCCCGTGCCCTCGCCGTCGACGCGGCGCCCCTGGTACTCGGTCATCGCCTTACCCTGCGCTGAGCGGCTGCACCTGTACCGTGCAGAACGCGCAGCGCCGCGCGTCGGCGGCAAGGTCGCTCTTGCACTCTGGGCACTCCCGCGTGCTCTCTTGCGGCTCGCTCCCATCGGCAATTGGCATGATCAATAAGGCGTAGGCGATGAGCGCTACCGCCGCCCAGGCAATGAGCCCCGCGAGGAAAGTCGGATAGTAGAAGTCGACCCCCAGGATCGTCACGATGTGGTGGCCGAATGGGCTCACTCCAATCTCAATGCCGGTGACGAGGTAATCGACCAAGTTCAGCAATCCGATCCCGAGCACTACCCCAACCGGAACCGTGATCCCAAGGCTCTCATCACGAATGTACCCGCGTATTCGTTTGCGCATCACTCCTCCTTTGCGGCCGTTCCCCTACGGCAGCGGACCTCAGACCGCTCGTCTCCAGCGCACGTACTAGCGTGCGCCCCCGACGGCCCGGACCGTTGCAGGCGCAACGCCGCGGTACGGCAGGATACGCGACGG
>DASQHL010000086.1:0-31716 GCA_035632115.1 Dehalococcoidia bacterium
GCCGCGGCGCCGGCTGCGAGGAGGTGGCGCCATGCGCATCCAGAGCGGGCAGTTAGTGACACTGGGCTACGGGCGCTACGTGCGCTCGGACGAGATCGTGGCGGTGGAGCCGATCACGGAGGGGCGAGGGCCGGGGCGGCGATGCCTGGTGTGGGTGCGGGGCGTGCCGGACCCGATCGTGGCGTCGCGGTCGCAGGCAGCGATCATCGCGGAGATGACGACGCCGGCGGAGTCGCCGGGGGGCGGGGGCGCGGGGGCGCGCGGGGGCATGGTGCGGGGCCTCCGCGACGCACGCACGAGGCGCCCACCGGCAGCGCGGGCATCGAAGCGTGCGCGGGCGACCGCGGGTGCGGGCAAGGCGCGGGCGAAGGGCGGGCCGCGGCGGGGCTGAGGAGCGCACGTGGGCGGGCAGACACAGCAGGGAGGAGGCGACGCGATGGCGCAGATCCGGCGGCAGCGGGTGACAGCCGACGTGGAGGGCGACTTCGTCATCTTTGTGATAGGGATGCGGGTGAACAAGCCGTGGAAGGTGCACCGCTGGCTGCCGGTGTTCCTGGCGATGCCGCGGATGATCGCGGAGCTGGAGCGGCGGCCGGAGTCCGGCTTTCTCGGCGCGCAGCAGTGCATCAATCCGCGCTCGCCGATGCTGGTGCAGTACTGGCGCTCGTTCGAGCAGTTGGAGGCGTACGCGCGCGACCGCGACAGCCGCCACTTCCCGGCGTGGACGAGGTTCAACAAGACGGTCGGCAGCAACGGCGACGTGGGGATCTGGCACGAGACGTATCGCGTGGCCGCAGGGGCGTACGAATGCGTGTACAACAACATGCCGCCGACGGGGCTGGCGCGCGCGACGACGACGGTGCCGGCGGCGGGCTACCGCGACACGGCACGTGGCCGCATGCAGGGCGGGGAGCCGGGCAGCGTGCCCGCGAACGAATAAGCAGGCGCGGAACAGCCCCGGCGTTCGCGCCGGGGCTGTCGTCGTTCCACGCGATCCGGGCCGTTACAGCCGCTCGATCACCGTTGAGATGCCCATGCCGACGCCGATGCACTGCGTGGCGAGGCCGTAGCGCTTGCCGGAGCGGCGCAGCTCGTGGGCGACGGTCGACACGAGGCGCGCGCCGGTGGCGCCGAGCGGGTGGCCGATGGCGATCGAGCCGCCGTTGACGTTGACGCGGTCCATGGGGATACCGAGCTCGCGGCAGGAGGGGATCACCTGCGCGGCGAACGCCTCGTTGAATTCGACGCGGTCGATCTGGTCGGCGGTGATGCCGGCGTGGCGCAGCGCCTTGCGCGTGGCGGGGATGGGGCCGAGGCCCATGAGCTGCGGCTTGACGCCGGCGACGCCCATGCCGACGATGCGCGCCAGTGGCTCGAGGCCGAGCTCGCGCGCCTTCTTTTCGCTCATGAGCAGCGCGGCGGAGATGCCGTCGTTCGTGGGGCAGGAGTTGCCGGCGGTGATGCGCACCTCCTGGCCGCCGAAGCTCTGGATGCCGCCGACGGGCTTGAGCTGGCCGAGCGTCTCCATGTTCGTCCCGGGGCGGACGCACTCGTCGCGGTCGAAGACGATCGTCTTGCCGTGCTCGTCCGGGAGCCAGTTGCCCTTGTCGTCGAAGACGGGCGTCTCGACCTCCAGGGGCACGACCTCGGCCTTGTAGATGCCCTTTTCGTACGCCTCGGACACCTTGCGGTGGCTGTCCACGGAGAACTGGTCCATCTCTTCGCGCGAGAGGTTGTAGGTCTCGGCGACGTTCTGCGCCGTCTGCGTCATCGAGGTGATGGGCGACGCATCGAGGACGAAGTCCGGGAAGGGGACGGAGTAGGTCTCGTTGTGGTCGGGCGCCATGTTGCGCTGCAGCTCGTTCATCTGGACGAGCTTCTTGTTGAACTCGGTGACGCGCGTCTTGGGCTTGCCATCGCCACCACCGGCCAGCGAGCGGCCCATGCGCTCGATGCCGAGGGCGATGCCGCACTCGGTTGCGCCGACCATGATCGACTGGGCCACGCGGTGCAGCGTTTCCATACTGGAGCCGCACTGGCGGTTCGTGTCGAAGGAGCAGACCTCGGCGGGCAGGCCGGCCAGGTGCGCGACGTTGTTGGCCCCGATGAGGATGAGTTCGCCAGCGCCCATGACGTTGCCGAGGCCGATATCCTCGACCATCCAGGGGCTGACCCTGGGGTTGCGCTCCATGAGCGTGCGGAGCACGGTAGCCGCCGCGTCATCGAGGCGAGTCGCCACGAGGCTGCCGCGGCCGCCGCGGCCGAAGGCAGAGCGGACGCCATCGACCAGGACCACGTTGTTCAGTTCCATTCGTTCCTCCTAGATGGTGAGCATGAGCGCAACGTGGATCGGCCCGTTGGCGCGAAGAAAAGCATAGATCACGCGTCCGGCTGCGGCTATCACGGCCGCCGGGGCGCCGGGCCGGCCGCGGCGCGCGTTGCCCCCCGGGCGCCACTGCCCCACCATGAGCGGCGGAGGTGTCGGCGATGCGTGAGAACACGGTGAAGACGAAGTGGCGACGCGGTGAGCCCGCGTACGGCGCGTGGCTGACGATCGGCAGCTCCTTCTCCGCCGAGACGGTGGCGCACCAGGGCTTCGACTGGGTGTGCATCGACATGCAGCACGGAATCATCGGCTTCGAGACGGCGGTGGAGATGCTGCGGGCGATCGGCACGTCGCGGGCAATGCCGTTCGTGCGCGTCCCGTGGAACGACGTCAGCATCATCGGGCGGGTGCTGGACGCAGGCGCGATGGGGGTGATCGTGCCGATGGTCAACAGCGCGGAGGAGGCGCGGGCAGCGGCCACCGCGTGCCGCTACTTCCCCGAGGGAGCGCGCAGCTACGGCGCGACGCGCGCGGGGCTGTACGCCGGCGCCGACTATTTTGCGCACGCGAACGCGGAGATCGCTTGCATCCCGATGATCGAGACGCGCCAGGCACTGGAGCGCCTCGACGAGATCCTGGACGTGCCGGGCATCGATGCGGTGTACGTGGGACCGGCCGATTTGAGCATCACGCTGGGCATGGAGCCGCGGATGGACAACGGGGGTGTGTTCGAGGAGGCGCGGCTGCGGATCGCGCACGCCTGCTCCGAGCGCGGCATTGCGGCGGGGATCCACGGAAACGCGGCACTGGCAGAGCGGCACCGCGCGGCCGGTTATCGCATGATCACCGTGACGAGCGACGTGCCGGCGCTGGTCGCGGCGGCGGAGGCGGACCTGCGGACGGCGCGCGCCGCCGCGAGCCGTGTGGGCGGGCTGTACGCGATCATCGACCCGGCGGCGTGCCGGAGCCGCGACGCCGTGGCCGTGGCGGCGCAGGCGCTGGAGGGTGGCGCGCGGGTGGTGCAGTGGCGCGACAAGACGCGCGAGAAGGGCGACCAGGTTGCGGACGCGCGGGCCATCGCGGCGCTGTGCCGCGGTCGCGGGGCGCTGTTCGTCATGAACGACCACGCCGACCTGGCGGTCGCGTGCGGAGCGGGCGGGCTGCACCTGGGGCAGCACGATCTGCCGATCGAGGCGGCACGGCAGATCGTTGGCAGCGGGACCGTCATCGGTGTCTCCACGAACACGGTCGCGGAGGCGCGCGGGGCGGAAGCGGCGGGCGCCGACTACGTGGCGGTGGGTGCGATCTTCCCGACCGCCTCGAAGGAGACGACGCGGGCTGCGGGGGTGGAGCGGCTGCGGGAGGTGAAGGCGGCGGCGGGGGTGCCGGTGGTGGCGATCGGCGGCATCGATAGCGGGAACATCGGCGAGGTGGTGGCAGCGGGGGCGGACGCGGCGGCGGTGATCAGCGCGGTGTGCGGCGCCGACGATCCGCGGGCGGCAGCAGGCGCGTTGGCGGCGGCGTTCGGCAGCTAAGGCAAACGGCCGGGCACCGCCGGGTCCAGGGCGCTCAGCGACGGCGCGTATAAGGGTGGCGCGGCCTACAATGGGAAGCGAACGCCGGCGCTCCGTTTCTCGGGGCTCGCCGGATCGTGGCGGGACTGTGGAAGGAGCGTGCCATGCCTGCCCTGGACAGCTTCCGAAGCCGTGACAGGCTGGCCGTCGGTGACCGCTCGGTCGACATCTTCCGGCTGGAGATGTTGGAGGCCGCGGGAGCGGGCCACGTCTCGCGGCTCCCGTTCTCCATCAAGATCCTGCTGGAGAACCTGCTGCGCCACGAGGACGGGCGCAGCGTCACGAAGGATGACGTGGCGGCGCTGGCCGCGTGGGACCCCGCGCGACCCGCCGAGCGCGAGGTGGCGTTCCGGCCGGCGCGGGTGCTGCTGCAGGACTTCACGGGCGTGCCGTGCGTGGTGGACCTGGCGGCGATGCGCGACGCGATCAAGGCGCTGGGTGGCGACCCCCGGCGCATCAACCCGCTCCAGCGCTCGGATCTGGTGATCGACCACTCGGTGCAGGTGGACGAGTACGGCACGGCCGGAGCGTTCGCCTTCAACGCGCGGCGCGAGTTCGAGCGGAACAAGGAGCGGTACGCGCTGCTGCGCTGGGGGCAGGATGCGTTCGACAACTTCCGCGTAGTGCCACCGGACACGGGCATCGTGCACCAGGTGAACCTGGAGTACCTGGCGGGCGTGGTGCTGGAGCAGCAGCAGGACGGCGCGACGGTGGCGTACCCGGACACCGTCGTGGGCACGGACTCGCACACGACGATGATCAACGGCCTGGGGGTGCTGGGCTGGGGCGTCGGCGGCATTGAGGCGGAGGCGGCGATGCTGGGGCAGCCGATGCCGATGCTGACGCCCGAGGTGATCGGCTTCAAGCTGACGGGGCAGCTCCGCGAGGGGGCGACGGCGACGGACCTGGTGCTGACGGTGACGCAGATGCTGCGGGCGAAGGGCGTGGTCGGCAAGTTCGTGGAGTTCTACGGCACCGGGCTGTCGAGCCTGCCGCTGCCGGACCGGGCGACGATCGCCAACATGGCGCCGGAGTACGGGGCGACGATGGGGTTCTTCCCGTGCGACGCGATCACGATCGACTACCTGCGGTTCACCGGGCGGCCGGAGGAGTTGGTCGCGCTCGCTGAGGCGTACGCGCGGGCACAGGGGTTGTTCCGCACCGACGAGACGCCCGAGCCGGTGTTCACGGACACGCTGCACCTTGACCTGGGCGACGTGGAGCCGAGCATCGCGGGGCCGCGGCGGCCGCAAGACCGGGTGCCGCTCTCCGGGTCGAAGGCGGCATGGCGCGGCACACTGGCATCGATGCTGGAGGGCCGGGACGGGGGCGTGGACGCGGCGCGGCTCGGCGCGTGGGTGGCGGAGGGCGGCAACGCGGCGGGCGAAACGCCCGCGCCGTTCGAGGGGGTGCCGTGCAGCCACAACGGCGCTTCGTTCCAGCTGACGCACGGCGCGGTGGTCATCGCAGCGATCACGAGCTGCACGAACACGTCGAACCCGAAGGTGATGCTCGCCGCGGGACTGCTCGCCCGGAACGCGATCGGGCGCGGGCTGAGGACGCAGGCGTGGGTGAAGACGAGCCTGGCGCCGGGCTCCAAGGTAGTTACCGACTACCTGGACAAGGCGGGGCTGACGCCGTACCTCGAACAGCTGGGCTTCTATCTGGTGGGGTACGGCTGCACGACGTGCATCGGCAACTCCGGGCCGCTGCCGGAGCCGGTATCGCAGGCGGTGCGGGACGGGAACCTCGTGGTGGCGTCCGTGCTGAGCGGCAACCGGAACTTCGAGGGGCGGATCCAGCAGGAGGTGCGGGCGAACTACCTGGCGTCGCCGCCGCTGGTCGTGGCGTACGCGCTGGCGGGCACGATGGACATCGACCTGCTGCGTGAGCCGATCGGGACGGGCGGGGACGGCGCGCCGGTGTACCTGCGGGAGATCTGGCCGACGCAGGCGCAGATCGACGAGGCGGCGCGGACGGCGGTGCAGTCGGAGATGTTCCGCTCGAAGTACCGCTACGTGTTCGAGGGCGAGGACGACTGGCGCAACCTGGAGGTGCCGCAGGGGGAGCTGTTCGCGTGGGATCCGGACTCCACGTACGTGAAGCTGCCGCCGTACTTCGACGGCATGCCGCTGGAGCCGGTGGCGCCCGGGGACGTGCGGGGCGCGCGGGTGCTGGCGCTGCTGGGCGACTCGGTAACGACGGACCACATCTCGCCGGCGGGTTCGATCCCGAAGAATAGCCCGGCGGGGACGTACCTGATGCAGCACGAGGTGGCGCCGGAGGACTTCAACTCGTACGGGGCGCGGCGGGGCAACCACGAGGTGATGGTGCGCGGCACGTTCGCGAACATCCGGCTGCGGAACCAGCTGGCCCCGGGCACGGAGGGCGGGTGGACGCGGCACCTGCCGGACGGCGAGCAGATGACGATCTTCGAGGCGTCGGGGCGGTACCGGGCGGAGGGTGTGCCGCTGATCGTGATCGCGGGCGCGGAGTACGGCACCGGATCGTCGCGGGACTGGGCGGCGAAGGGGACGGCGCTGCTCGGGGCGCGTGCGGTGATCGCGAAGAGCTACGAGCGCATCCACCGGAGCAACCTGATCGGCATGGGCGTGCTGCCGCTGCAGTTCGAGGCGGGGCAGGACGCGGCGTCGTTGGGGCTGACCGGTGCGGAGGCGTACGACATCGAGGGGATCGCGGGCGGGCTGACGCCGGGCAAGCGGCTGACGGTGCGGGCGCGGGCGGACGACGGCGCCGTGAAGACGTTCACCGCCGTCTGCCGGATCGATACGCCGGTGGAAGTGGATTACTACCACCACGGCGGCATCCTGCCGTTCGTGCTGCGGCAGCTCGTCCGGTAGTGTCTCGGTGTCTCAGTATCTCAGTGTCTCAGTGTCTCAGTGTCTCAGTGTGAGTATCAGGTAAGGGGTGTGAAATGCAGACCGCGATTGGGCTGGGGATGGCGAATGAGGACTGGGACGAGCTTTCGGAGTACGTGGTCGAGGCGGAGAAGCTGGGCGCGGACTTCGTGTGGTCGGCGGAGTCGTGGGCGCACGACGCGGTGACGCCCCTGGCGTACCTGGCGGCGAAGACGTCGCGGATCAAGCTGGGCGCGGGGATCATGCAGGCGGTGGCGCGGACGCCGGCGAACACGGCGATGACGGCGATGACGCTGGCATCGATGTCGGGCGGGCGGTTCGTGATGGGGCTGGGGGCGAGCGGGCCGCAGGTGGTCGAAGGCTGGCACGGGGTACCGTTCCGCAAGCCGATCCGGCGTATCCGCGAGGTGATCGAGATCGTGCGGATGATCTCGACAGGCGAGCGGCTGCAGTACGACGGCGAGATCTATCATCTGCCGCTGCCGGGCGGCGAGGGGAAGGCGCTGAAATCGGGCGCGCGGCCACAGGCAAACATCCCCATCTACCTGGCGACGTTGAGCCCGAAGAGCCTGGAGATGACGGGCGAGCTGGCGGACGGCTGGGTTGGCACGTCGTTCATCCCGGAGCACGCCGAGGAGGTGTTCTTCCAGCACATCAAACGCGGCGCGGCGAAGGCGGGGCGATCGATGTCGGCGCTGGACCTGCAGGCGGGCGGGGTGGTGACGTTCACGGACGACGTGGAGCGCGTGATCCCGAAGCACAAGCCGGGGATGGCGTTCACGCTGGGGGCGATGGGATCGAAGGAGCACAACTTCTACAACGCGGCGTTCCAGCGCGCGGGTTATCACGAGGAGGCGCTGGCAGTGCAGCGGAAGTGGATCGAGGGCGACCGCGCTGGGGCGGCGGCGCTGGTGCCGGACGAGATGGTGCTGAAGGCGAACCTGCTTGGCACGCGGGAGATGGTGCGGGATCGGATCCGTGCGTACCGGGACGCGGGGGTGACGACGCTGCGGGTGCAGCCGTCGGGATCGACGCTGGGCGAGCGGCTGGAGACGCTGGGGCGGGCGATTGAGCTGGCGCGGGAGGTGTGAGGTTGGGGGTCCGTCGTCGCGTGGCCGACGCTTGGCGGACGGCGGTGATGCAGTGTCCGCTGGCGCATACCCTGCATGGTAACTATCCCCTCACCGCACGTAACAGTCAGGCGTAGCGATCGGTGTGCGGAAGACGTTAAGCGCCGATGCCGCCGAGGTCTCGGCCCCGTGTAGGTCGATAGTTGCTACGGTAGTTGATGCTTGCAATGTGACCACCAGTCGGGGCAATGATGTCACTGGCAGTGTGCCCGGGAATCCACGCAGTAACAACGCCCGAACGGTGGCAAGGTCGGTAGGTATCGGAGTACAGGTCGCCGGAATGCTGCTGGTTGGCTGACTAGACTCGCGCTTTACCCTGAGCGCGAAGGCCACGGCGACGACAACAACCACCACGACGACGGCGAGTGCTGTCCCACGTCTCATGCCGCAGAGTATACTGAGGTCGTGAACCGCAAGGCTGGCAACAAGCGCCCAAGGCAAGTTACGCGATCCAAGCATCGCCAAGAAGCAGGTCGGGTTCACGCGGGCGAACTTGATCAGTTGCTGAAGCGAGCTGTAAGACCTTCAGATGGTAAGCATCGGTCGGCGTCATAAGGGCGGGCGCGGCCGGGACGTGATCCTTATCGAACAGAGCGCCCATTGGGGCGAATGGCTGTAGAAGAGAACATCGGCCCTGGCGTCAATGGCTGTGGCGATGTGCACGCAATCTGGCGGCGTGAGACGCGGGAAATCGACCCCAATAGCAGCAGCGAGTTGTGAGCGAAACGGCGTGCGGATCCACGTGGCACGCGTGATCCTTCGCCGCGCTCAGGATCATAATGTTCCTCGGGCGGACGGCAGCGTCTGTGCGCGTTCCAGCGCGTCGATGCGGGTCTGGTTACGGACGGCGAGGGCGAGGGTGTTGTTGAGCTCTTCGCGGAGTTCGTCTTGCTTGCGACCGAGCTCTCCGAGCTGACGGAGGACGGCGTCGAAGGCGGCCTTGTCGTCGGGTGTCATCGATTGCTCCTCTGAGTTGAACATGGCGCACTCGGCCTCGCGGCGGCGGACGAGGCCGGGGTAGGTCTTGCCGTCGCTGCCGCGGACGTACTTGCGGAGCTCGGCACATACGTCGCCGCGGGCGTTGACAGCGCGGCGGACGGACGAGCGCTCGTAGCCGGCCGGGCCGATGTTGTAGCAGAGGCTGGCGAGCGCATCGAACTGCGGCTGCGAGAGCGGACGCGACAGGCGCTCGACCGCGGCGGCGTAGGGTTGCACCTTCTGGGCGAGCATGGCGCGGGCCTGCGGTTCGGTGAGCGGCGCGCGGTAACGGTCGCAGAGAGCGCAGTCGCCGGGCTGGCGGTGGTAGGGGCCGAGGTGGACGAGGATGCCGTAGCCGATGGTGGCGTTGCCGGCGGGGTCATCGTAGAGGGTGGGGCTGAAGCCCTCGCAGCGAGCGATGAGGTCGAGGCCGGCGGGGCTGATCCGCATGGGGTCCCTTCGTCATGGCGCAGGGAGGGGCGGCCACGTGGGGCTGCCCCTCCGATCGCCGAATGTTCCTTCTACGGGCGGACGCCGATCAGCTTGGCGACCTTGATCGTGTTGAAGAGGGCCATGCTGACGTACCACTTGACGCGGGTGCGGGTGGCGTCTTTCGTCTCGAGGCTGCCGATCGTTTCGACGGTGAGGCCGCCGGGAGCGGTGAGGCCGGCGAGCGCGCCTTCGCCGAGCTGCAGGGCGTAGATCGTCGAGCAGTCGGCGCTGGTGCCGACGGTCTTCGCGTCGGAGATGTAGTCGGAGACGCCGATGGGGATAGCGTCGTAGAACTGGACCATCTGGCCGAACTCGTTGCGGTCGGTCTGGATGAAGGTGCCGGCGGTGCGGGCGAGGCTGTTGAGGCCGCGGCGGGTGCGCTTGCTCATGACGAGGAGCGCGGGCGGGCCGCCCTTGACGAGATCGATGAGCTCGTCGAGCTTGGCGAGGGTGAGGGTGGCGCCGTTCGCGCCCATGGTGGCGACCTGGCCGCCGGTGGTGAGCTTGTCGATGCCATCGAAAGACTTCGTGTCAACGGCGGCGTCGCCGTTGATGAAGGTGTCCTCGAACTTCTGCTGGACGGCCTTCGCGCGCAGGCGGATGACGGCGGCCTGGAGGTCCTGCAGGTTGCTGCGGGTGGCGAGAAGGTAGTTATCGATGTCGGCATCGCCGCCGACGATCTTGAGCGTGGCGGTGATCTGCGTGAAGGTCGGCGTGGCCTCGGCCCAGGTGTCGCCGACATCGAAGAAGGCGGCGCTGGGGTTGGCGTTCTCGCGGTTGTAGGTGAGGCCGTTGCCGGTGATCTCGATGAACGGGAGCGCCTGCAGGATGGGCGAGTCCTGGACGATCGTTTCGATCACGCCCTGGAGGACGGCGTCGTTGGAGAGCTTGGCAGCTTCGACGAGTGTGATGGCCATGGTCTTATCTCCTTGTGATTGATTAGAACCTAGAACTTAGAACCTAGAACCTGGACGGTGAACCTAGCTGCGGGCGGCGAGGCCGTGGCGGATCTCTTGCTCGGGGGTCATGGTGCTGAGGTCTGGCGCACTGCGAGGGGGCGCGCCGGCGGGGACGTGGGCGGCGCGGGCCTGTGCCTCGATGTGGGAGCGCACGCGGCCGACCATCGCGCGGGCGGCGGCGACGGAGGCGTCGATGGCGTCGACGCTGTCGCCGGCGATGAGCTCGGCGGGCAGGGCAGGCTCGGTCGTGACGACGAGGTCGCGGTAGCGTTCGGCGGCGGTGCGCAGGCCGCCCGTCGCGGTCTCGAGCTGTGCGCGGAGGGCGGCGGCCTCGTCGGCGGCGGCGGCGGCGCGCTGTTCGGCGTCGTGGCGCTCGCCGCGGAGGACGGACGCCTCGGCGACGGCGTGTCCGGCGCTGGACACGGCATCGGAGAGGTCGTGCCGCAAGCGCTCGACCTCCGCGCGGGCTTCGGCGAGCTGGGCGTTGAAGCTCGCCAGATCCTCCGCGGCCGGGGGCTTCCCGGGGTCATCCATGATCCACCTCCATTAGCTGGCGTTGCTTGACGATGGATGCGAGGGTAGGGACGTCGGGGTGCGATCTCCAAGCGTTTGATGTCACTGCGCGGGCTGGCGCCCGCTGCGCCCAGGTCACGGCTGTCATGCCTGGTGGGGGCGGACGTGGTTCATGCGGGTGTAGAATCACTGCGATGCGTGACTACTGGCAGGATCTCGAGAACCTCACCGTGCGACATCGGGCGAAGCAGGCGTTGCGGAACCTGATGGCGGCCGGGTCGGACGCGACGCCGGTGCTGCGACGAGGGCTCCAACATCCGAACGCGGCGGTACGTGTCGGCTGCTGCGTAGTGCTGGATCACTTCCTGGACGAGGCGACGGTGCCGGAGCTGATGGCGAACCTCGAGCACGAGGACGAGCAAGTGCGGAAGTGGGCGCTGCACGCGCTCGCCTGCGATACGTGCAAGGAAGGGAGCTGCCGTCCTGCGGAGAGCGAGATCGTGCCGATCGCGCTACGCATGCTGCGCGAGGACCCGAGCCGCCGCGTGCGGGTCGAGGCAGTACATCTGCTGGGGACGGTGGTGACGCGCCACCCGGAGGCGGTCGCGGCGCTGCAGGTTGCGCAGGCTGCGGATCCGGACCCCAACGTGCGGTCGGTGGCGCGCCGATACACGCCGGGTGGCGCGATCTACGAGCGGCTGATGCCAACGCATCGCGTGATGACGAAGGTGGGGCCGCGGCGGCCCTATCCGCGCAAGCGACGTCGCGCTTCGCTCACACTCACCCACTAGTCCGCAGGCCGCCCGAGCCACGAGGGATCGAGCCGCCTTGCTGCCCTGTCGGGCAGGATCAGGCGCGGCGACGTCATTTCGGGGAAGCAACCGTCGTGTGCCAGAGGAACCTCAACGACGCACCATGGATCGGGCGAGCAATACGCCCTACGATCAGCCGATGACGACGAACGTATACGTGTACGACGGGCGGGATGTGCGGGCGGTCGCCGCGCCGGGGGGGCGGCCGCTGCGATGGGCGGCGTGGCGGCCGGACGGGGCGCACGCGCTCATCGTGGGGAACCGGGGGACGGTGCTGCGTTGCGACGGGGTGCGGTTCGAGACGCTGGCGGACGCGGGGACGCACAACCTCCGCGGGGCGGGATGGTCGCCGGACGGGGCGCTGGCGCTGCTCGTGGGCAATCGCGGGGCGGTGCTGGTATTCGACGGGGCGCGCTTCGCCGAGCTGGCGCCGGTTACGACGGAGAACCTGCGCCGGGTGGCGTGGTCGCCGGACGGGTCGTGCGCGCTGATCGTCGGGAACGGGGGGTGCGTGTTGCGGTACGACCGGGCGGCGCGGACGCTGCTGCCAGTACCCGGTGACCGGGCACACACGTTGCGTTGCATCGCCTGGCGACCGGACGGGGCGTACGCGCTGATCGGGGCGTACGCGAGCCGCTACGCAGGGTACCCACGGCCGCACATGCTGTATCGGTGCGACGGGCGCTACGCGCAGGGGATCCTGGCGACGGACGACGAGGACGACGCGCTGGCGATCGACTGGCAGCCGGGGGCGGCGGCGCACGCCACGGTGCTGGTGGCGTCGTATGGTGCGGGCGGGGGGGTGGCGAACAAGACGCTGGAGTACATGGGGTGGGGTGTGCGGCACCGCGCGCTGGACGCGCCGGCGACCATGCTGGGCGCGGCGTGGCACCCGGACGGCAGCCACCTGCTGCTCTGCGGCGAGGGCGGCGTGCTGCTGCGCGCGGAGGGTGCGACCGTGGCGCCGGTCGCGTCGGGGACGCGGGACAACCTGGTCGGGCCGTTCTGGCGGCCGGGTGCGGCGGAGCCACTGGCGCTGCTGCTCAGGGGGCCGGACGAGAAGGTGTACACAATCTGAGGGATGAGTTTCAAAGGAGTTTCCGGGGGGACACCCCCGGAGCCCCCCGGCAGAGGGCGCTGCGCTCTCTGCACTCCCTGCCAGTGGCCAGTTCAGAATTGACGGTTCGCAGTGGGGACGGCGCAGGCCGCTCTCGCGCCCATGCTGTCTGGCATCGCAACGGCTGTAGGGCGGGCGGGTGTTTACTCGAGCGACGCGCGTGGGCGCATGCGCTCCTTGGCGGTGCATGCCGGCAGCAGCTATTCGCGGCGGAGGGCTTCGATGGGGTCGAGGCGGGAGGCGCGCCAGGCGGGGTAGACGCCGAAGACGAGACCGGTCGCGGCCGACATGGTGAGCCCGACGCCTACCCAGAACGGCGTGACAAGGTACCTGGTGCCGGAGCCGCCGATGGTGAACGTCCGGGCGATCTCGATCGCGCCGACGCCGGCCAAGACGCCGATGGCGCCGCCGATGGTCGTGACGACGAGCGCCTCGATCACGAACTGCATGAGGATGTCGCGGCGCTTGGCGCCGACGGCCTTGCGGATGCCGATCTCGCGCGTGCGCTCGCTCACCGAGACAAGCATGATGTTCATGATGCCGATGCCGCCGACAATAAGCGAAATGATGGCGATGGAGACGAGCAGCACCTGCAGGGTGCGGTCGACGGAGGTAGCCGTTGAGAGCACGTCGCTCTGCGACTGCACCTTGAAGTCATCTTCGTTGATGATCTTGTGCTGCTTGCGCAGGACGTCGGCGACGGCGTTCTTGACCGACTGCTCCTTAGAGCTGTCGGTCAGCTTGATGCTGATCTGGTTGACGTTCGTGAAGCCCCGAGGGTTGCGGACGAGCGGGACGCGTGCCTGGATCGAGGGAAGGGGCACGAAGATCTGATCGTCGGGATTGCCGGTGGCGGTGACACCCTTGCGCTCCATCACGCCTACGACGGTAAAGCTGAAGGTGACGCCGAACTGGCGGCTGAGGCCGGCGAAGATGCGAATGGTGTTGCCAACGGGCTCGGTGTTGCCGAAGAGTTCATCGGCAACCTGGGCGCCGAGGACGACGACCAGCGACTTCTTGTCGAGATCGTCCTGGGAGAGGAAGCGCCCATCGGCGACGTAGAAGTCGCGCACGTACTGGTACGAGGGCTCGGTGCCGACCTGGACGGTCGAGGCGTTGACGCCGCCGTAGATAGCCTGCACCTGGATGAGCGAACCGGGGCCGCCGGTGGTGCTCTGAGCGGCGGTCTCATCGATGCCTGGGATGTTGGCCTTGCGGATGGCCAGCTCGTCCTCGTAGTAGAGCGATGCGCCGGTGGCCCCGAGCAGCGCGGCAATGCCGCCGGGCGGAGTGGGTGAGTAGGGGTTGACGAAGAGAAGGTTGCTGCCCAGCCCCTTGATGCGAGCCGCGACGCCCTGCTGCGCTCCGGCGCCGGCCGCGGTCAGCGTGATGACTGAGGCGATCCCGATGATGATGCCCAGCATGGTCAGAAGCGTGCGCAGAAAGTTGCCACGCAGCGCGACGAGCGATGTGATGAAGACGTCGATGAGGCTCACGCGTTCGGCCCGGCCGGCGGGGGTGCGCCGGCGACTTCGTTCGGGGCCGGCGTGCGCGCGTGGATGGGCACGTTCGGCTGGTCACTGACGATCCGGCCGTCGCGCAGTGAGACGATGCGCCGCGTGTAGGCGGCGACGTCGGGCTCGTGGGTCACGAAGGCGATGGTGATGCCGCGTTGCTCGTTCAGCGCGCGGAACAGTTCCATCACGTCGTGGCTGGTGGCGGTATCGAGGGCGCCGGTGGGCTCGTCAGCCAGGATGATCGTCGGGTTGCCGACGAGGGCGCGGGCGATCGCGACGCGCTGCTGCTGGCCGCCGGAGAGCTGGGTGGGATTGTGACGCATGCGGCTGCCAAGGCCAACCAGCCTGAGCGCAGCGATCGCGAGTTTCTTGCGGTTCTTCACCGAGCGGTAGGAGAGCGGCATCGCCACCTGGTCTACGGCGTTGAGGCGGGGCAGCAGGTTGAACGACTGAAACACGAAGCCAAGCCGGCGGTTGCGCACGTCGGCGAGCCGGGCGTCTCCGAGCTTCCGCACGTTGATGCCATCGAGCTGATAGACGCCCTCGGTCGGGCGATCGAGGCAACCGATGATGTTCATGAGCGTGGACTTGCCGGAGCCAGACGGCCCCATGATGGCGAGAAATTCGCCATCATGGATGTCCAGGTCGATGCCGCGCAGAGCGTGCACCCTCTCGGCGCCGAGCTTGTATGTCTTGCTAATGCCCCTTAGCTTGATCACGGCGGACTCTACTTTACGCCGCCGGGCAGGGTGGGCTGTGCCTTCGCCGTGGGGCCTGCACTCGCGGACCCCAGAGCGGGAGCAACGACGACATCGCCGTCCGTTAGGCCCGACAGCACCTCGACGTTGTCGTTGTCGGAGACGCCCGTCGTAATCACCTGTTCCAGTACGGCGCCGTTGCGCCGAACGTCCACCACCTGGTTGCTGCCGCTGCGGTGGACCGCGCGCGGCGGCACGACGAGGATGTTCGGGCGTGAATCTGTGATGATCTGGCCGCGCGCGTTCATGCCGGGCGCTGGACGTGGCGCGCCGGCCGGGACGATGAGCGAGGCCTGGACTTGATATGTCGTGACGCCCTGGGTAACGGATGGGCTGAGACCGATCTCGGAGATGACGAAGGGGTAGATCTTGCCGGGAATGCTGTCGAACAGGACGCCGCCGGCCTGCCCGAGCTTCACGTTCGCGTAGTCGGTCTCCCCCACATCCATCTTCAGGACGAGGCGATCCGGAGTCAGCAGCACGATCGGCGGGGCCGTCGACGCCTGGCTGGCGAACTCGCCGACCTTCGCGTTCACCGCACCGACCACGCCATCGAAGGGCGCGATGATCTGCGTGTCGCGCAGGCGGATATTGGCCGCATCAACGGCGAGCTGGGCGGTGCGGATGGCTTCGCGCGCCTGGGCGACCTGGTTGGCGGTCGGCCCGCTGACGATCTGGTCGCGCTTCGCCTGGGCGGCGGCGAGGGTCGCCACGGCGCTATCGACGGCGGCCTGCGCGTTGGAGCGCTGCATGGCGGTGGCGCCGGACTGGAGGTCGGCGAGCTTCGCGTTGGCAGCGTCGAGTGCGGCCTGGGCGGATGCGACGACGGCGGCGGCGGCGGCGAGATCGTCGGACGTGGGGCCGGCCTGGACCTGTGCGAGGCGCTTCTGGGCGGAGGAGAGGGCGTCCTGCGCCGAGGAGACGGCGGCCTGGGCGGAGGCGGCGGCGTTCAACGCGTTGAGGTACGTACTGTTCGCGGCGATGACAGCGGAGGCGAGCGTGGCGTGCGTGCCGGCGAGCGCCGCGTTCATGATCGTGGCATCGGCACCGGAGATGGGTGTGGCCGGAAGAGTGCAGAACGCCGGGGTGGCGTCCGCGGCGCAGTAGCCGGCCTCGGCGGCCTGGAGCGACGCGGAGGCAGTGGTGACGGTGTTCTGCGAGCTGGCGGCGCTGTTCTGAGCGGCGGTCAGGCCGGACTGGGCGGCGGTCACGGCGGCCTGGGCGGCGGCGAGGTCGGCGGGGTTCGGCGTATTGCGAAGGGTGTCGCGGTTGGAGGTAGCGGTGACGAGCTGCGTCTGCGCCGCCTGTACAGCCTGCTGCGCGGCGGCGAGGTCGGCGGCTTTCGGGCCGTCGAGGAGATCCCGCTGGGCGTTCTGGGCCTGGATGACAGCGGTCTGGGCGGAGGCGACGGCCTGGTCGGCGGCGGCGATGTCGGCGGCGGTGGCGCCATCGAGCAGATCCTGGAGCTTGAGGCCCGCGGTCGTGAGGTTGGCACGGGCCGTCTGCACGTTGTTGGTGAGGTCGTCGGATTCCAGCGCTGCCAGTACCTGCCCCTGCTTGACGGCGTCACCAACTTTGACGTTGATTTGGGCGACCTTGCCAGCCGACTGGAAGATGAGGTTGCTATTGAGATCGGCGTCGGCGGTGCCTGAGATGATGAGCGTCTGGTTGATCGTGCCGCGCTTGACGGGGATGTCTTCGGTGGCGCGGGTGGACGTCGTGGAGGTGCTCCTGAAGTAGAAGAAGTAGAGCCCGACGGCGACGGCGGCCGCGATGAGCAGCAGCACACCGGCCGTGATGATGCGGCCGCGCCAGGGACTCTCTTCGAGGGTGAGATCTTCGTCGAGACTGAGCGCGTCCAATGACCGCCTCCAGAACCTGCCCGACGCACCAGTCGCGTGACGCACGGCACGGCATCGTTGGAGCCGTTGACCGGTTATGAGGCTAGAGATTGGTAACTCTTACGTCAACGGGAGAGTGTTACGGGAGACCGCGGACTTGACGAACGAGCACGTCATGGGAGCGGTCTCGGGGGACGATGCTGGAGCACGGCGACGGGATGGGGCGCACGCAGGCGCGGGCGCCTGCGCTTCCGGGATCGCGGGCGGGCGGAAGGGTGCCAAGATCGGCGGGGCGGGGAGCCGGGATGGGGGTTCTCCCGAACGCCGCATCGTCCGTGGTGGCGCGAGACTGACGGCTGCGCGGTGGCGGGCGAGAGCAGCGGCAGCGGGTGGATATGGGTGCGGTACGAGAAGGAGCGGTGATGGCGGGCGCTTTCGGCGGCGTGCGGATCGGAATCGTCGGTGACGGGGTGGTGGGCGGCGCGCTGCGAGCGTGGTTCGAGGCGTCGGGCGCGGACGCGCGATCGTACGACCCGCCGAAGGGGCTGAGGGACCAGAGCGCGATCGAGCGGGCGGACGTGGTGTTCGTGTGCGTGCCGACGCCGTACGCGCCGCGGCTGGGGTTTGATCCGCGGTACCTCATGGACGCGGTATCGGCGATCGGCGGCGGGAAGCTGGTCGTGATCAAGTCAACGGTACGGCCGGGCACGACGGACCGGTTGCAGCGCCAGTTCCCGCAGCACCGCTTCATGTTCAACCCGGAGTTCCTGCGCGAGGCGACGGCCGTCGCAGACATGCGCTCCCCCAACCGCCAGATCGTAGGATGCACGGAGCAGAGCGCTGCCGAGGCGGAGCTGGTGCTGGGGCTGCTGCCGGCGGCGCCACTATCGTGCGTGTGCGGGGCGCGCGAGGCGGAGATGACGAAGTACGTCGCCAACTCCTTCCTGGCGGTGAAGGTGAGCTACTTCAACGAGGTGTATGACGTCTGCCAGCGAATGGGCATCGACTTTGAGCTGGTGCGCGACCTGGCCGTCGCGGACCCGCGCATCGGGCGATCGCACAGCGACGTGCTGGACGGCGGCTATCGCGGCTACGGCGGCAAGTGCCTGCCGAAGGACAGCAAGGCGCTGATCGACCTGGCGGAGGACGCAGAAGCCGGCATGCTGGTGTTGCGGGCGGCGGACGCGGTGAACGCGGCGCTCGTGGGGCAGAAGCAGCCAGACGCGCCACCGGCGCGCGTGGCGTCCGAGATGGACGAACCGGCTGCCGCGGCATGGAGGAGCGACACGGGACGGCAGGCCGCCTGAGGGCGGAGAGCCGGGCGGGCGTTTTCGGTACCCTGAACGTGATCAGTCGCAGCAGGGCGGGAGGATCCGGGCGGATGGCATCTCCGATTGGGCACGGATTGGTCGGCATGGCGATCGCGCGGCGGTTGGGCGTGCGTTCACGGACGACGCTGGCGATCACCGCGTTAGCGGCCAGCCTGCCGGACGTGGACATCATCGTCGGGCAGCTGCTGTACGGCGACCCGCAGCGGCTGCACCGGAAGGCCACACACACGCTGAACTTCGCGATGGCCGCCGGCGCCCTGGCCGGGCTGGCGGGGATCCTGCGGGCGGAGAGCATCGAGGGAGAGCGGGATCTGCTCGCGGACGCGATGGTGGGGGCGGCGATCGTGGGGTCGCACGTGGCGCTTGACCGGGTGCCGATCCCGGAGGTGAAGCTGGGGCCGAGCTTCCTCGGGATGAGCCTGACCAACTGGATCATTGACGCGATCGTATGGGGAGGGGTCGCCCGGGCGGTATGGCCGAGGCGCGAGACGGCGCCCGAGCGCGCCGGTGGCTGATCCTCCGCTGAAGTCATCCTGACGTAGCTTCCCTCGAGACCACGGATCGCTGACATGCCGCGGGCCTTCGCGGCGTTTGGATCTGTGCGCCGTCCCGGGGCGGCGCACCGGCCAGCGCTGAAGATTGCCCCGCCAGGCAGTCGGGCTTGTCAGCATCTCCCAGGCGCGCGCTCCTCGCCATCGCCGCTGTGTGCGGCGCCGCGCTCGTCACGGCGTGCGGCGTCATCCCGTTCACGGACCAGCCGGCCGCGGGTTACGTGTATGGCTCGGGGGCGCCGCTGCGGGTGGCGGTGATCGACGGCGCGAGCGCCGATTGGACGCAGGCGATCGAGACGGCGGTGGCGACGTACGGCGACGCCACGCCGTACCTTCGATTCCAGACGGGTGCGCAGGGCACGAACATCGTGATCACGGTGCACGACTACAGCGACGCGCAGCCGCCGGTGGTGCCGGGCTACCTGTACCCGTGGGGGGCCGGTGGCTTCACGGCGGTGTACGACGTGAACGGGGCGGCGTGCAACTATCCACCGGCGACCGTGCCGGTGAACTGCAACGGGGAGATCGCGACGGCGAACGTGTACCTGAACGACGCCATACCGGCCGGCTCGGACATTGAAGCGCGACGGGAGCGGCTGGTGCTGCACGAGATGGGACATGCGCTGGGGCTGACGCGGCACAGCCCGGACCTCGACATCGCGGAGCTGGCGGGACGCTACGGCTGGCCGAACTAGGGCCGCGCACTTGCGGCGGGTCCATCCCGCGTCGCTCGGGACGGAGGCGGATCGGCGTTGGCGAGGCGGCGACCGGTCAGCCGCGCAACACCGACGACCGAAGCAGCGGATGGCGGCGGCGGCGGAGGGCTTCCAGCGCCTCGTGGTCGCGGGGGTAGAGCAAGAGGGTCACGTGGCCACGGGGCGGCTCGACGCGCATCTCTCGCGCGTCGATGTCTGGCATGACGACGCCGACGAGGTGGTCGCGCAGGCGGGCGACGAGATCGCAGGGGAGGATCTCCTGGCCCTGCGCCTTGAGCGTCTCGGCGACGAAGTCCTGGGCGAGCGAGCGGTCGAGCGGATGGAGATCGAAGAGGAGGACGGAGAACTGGCGGCGCTCCAGCTCGGCACGGAGCAGCTCCTGCTCGAGGCGAGCAAAGAACTGCTCGGCGTCGCGCATCTCGTCGCGGCGGCCGCCGCGGTGGGCGTCATCGGCGAACTCTTCCTTTTCGAGGAGAAGCTCGCGGGCGGAAGCGCCGGCTTTCTTGCGGCGGTGCGCGGCGACCCAGGCGCGCATGTCGTCTTCGCGCGCGGGCAGCTCGACGGCGATGACGCCGGGCGCGGGGGCCTCGTCGAGCGACTCGACGACCTCGAGCACCTCGCCGGTGAGCGCCTCGACCATGGCCCAGAAGGGCACGGCGCCTCCCTTCGCTGTTGATCCCGTCACCTATAGCATCGGCCGGTGGGGGCGGTCGCGCAGGCGGGAAATGGAGGCCGAGGGGGCGAGCGGCGATGTCAGGCGACGGCGCGCACGAAGCGAGCGCGGGTGAGGCGGACGAGGTCTTCGACGGCGAGTTCCAGGTCGGTGCCGCGGACGCCGGCGCTGACGTGCAGCGATTCGAGCGTGCGAGCGTGCTCGTCCAGCAGGACCTCGAAGGTGGGGCGGCGGAGGCCTAGCGCGGAGATGCCGCCGGCCTGCATGCCTGTGAGCCGCTCGGCTTCGCGGAGTGTCGCCATGCGGAGCTTCTTCGCGCCGATGGCGGCGGCGAGGAGGCGGAGGTCGACCTGTGCGGCGGCGGGGACCATGACAAGGAGCGGCTTCGCGGCGGTCGCGCCGTCGCGCAGCACGACCAGCGTCTTGTAGACGAGTTCCGGCGGGGCGCCGAGGAGGGCGGCAGCGTCCTCGGCGGCATGGAAAGCGCCCGCGGGATCGTACACGGTGACGCGATAGGTGACGCCGTTGGCGTCGAGGACGCGCATTGCGTGGGTCTTGTCGACCTTGGTCACGGCGGCAGGATATCGGGGCACGGTCAGAGCGGCCACGGCGAGAGACCGTCAGTACCAGTGCGGGTTGGCCGCGGCCGTGCCGTAGACCGTGAGGAACAGGTCGAGGTGAATCGCGAGGAGCTTGCACCAGGCGGCGATCGTGGCGATCAGCACGTCGCGCTCGTCGATGGCATCATCGAGCAGCGCGGTCAGCGCTGCCATGACGAAGGACATGGTGGCGACCATGTACCTTCCCTTCACCCGGCGGACGGGTGAGGCACCACGCTGCGCGTGCGCCAGGCCAATGGTGGCCGCGTAGGCGGTGGCGCGCTCGTCAAGGGGGCCCTCAATGATCGCCTGGAGCCAGGACGTGAGGCTGTGCACGCGCGCGTCCAGGTGTGGGCGGTCGGGCCCGCCGTCGGGGAGCGTGAAGTACACCGCGGTCTCCGGATGTGAGATCAAGTGCTGGTAGAGGGCGTCCGCAATGGCCCGGGCATGGGGCAGGAGGATCTCGCGGGTAGCCCGTACGAGGGCCTCGTCGTCCGCTGTGTAGCCGGTGAGCGCGCGGACGGACGCGAGCCTTCTCGCGAAGTCCGGCCCACGCCGGCGCCCACCGAGAGCTCGTTTGCTATCGACGGGTTGCGGAGGCGCGGGACGCCGCCGGTCGCTCGATGTGCCCGGTACAGAATTGTGATCGTTCATCGATCCTCGTAGCCCCGGTCATCGACAGGGATAGCGGCGGAGGCGGCCCTGCGCCTGGGGAGGAGAGTGGGCCGCCTCCGCTCGCAACTCGTGCAACTCAGCGCACGTAGCTGCCGTACAGATGGCCGAGGGTCAGACGGCCTGCTCCCCACGCTCACCGGTGCGCACGCGCATCACGTCGTCGATGGTGGAGACGAACACCTTGCCGTCACCGACCGCTCCGGTGCGCGCGGAGTCGGCGATCGCCTGCAGCACCGGCTCAAGCTGGTCATCGGAGATGATCGCTTTCAGTTCGACTTTGGGCAGGAGGTCGACCTTATAGGTGTTGCCCTTCCACTGCTGGGTGACGCCGCGCTGCGCGCCGTGGCCCAGCACCTGCGTGATGGTGACGCCTTTGACGCCGAGCTCTTCGAGGGCTTTGCGGACGACGGAGAGCATTTCCGGCCGCACGATGGCTTCGACCTTCTTCATGATCTTGTGTCCTCTCTGTTCCGGCAGGCCGCCTCCGGCGCCCGATTGGCCCGGGCGCCAGGGGCACGACCCCGGGTATTCAGTCGCTCAGTCCGGAGGGCGCGCTTCGCGGCTGCGGACTGGGCGCGCGGTGGGGAGCGGGCGTCGGTTCCGCGGCGAACCCGCCGTACACCGCGCCGAGCCCGCCGCGGTTGACGACGAACTCCGGGTACGCGGAGACGCCATGCTCGTGCAGGTCGAGACCCTCGCGCTCGCCCTCCGGAGAGACGCGGAGGGTGCGCGTGAGCTTGACGGCGTACATGAGGACAATGGAGACAGCGAACGTCGCGGCGGCGACACTGAAGGTGCCGTATGTCTGCGTCCAGAGCAGGTGACCGCCGCCACCGTAGAAGAGGCCATCGACAGTGCTGGTGGCATCGGCGCCGAGGGCCGTGGGAGCGCCGTACTTCGCGGCAGCGAACAGGCCGAGTGACATGGTGCCGGCCATTCCGGCGAACATGTGCACGGGCACCGCGCCGATCGGGTCATCGATGCGGAAGTACTCGAGCACTTCGAGCCCGATGATCATGGCACAGGCGCCGATGATGCCGACGAAGAACGCGCCTACGGGATCGACCCAATAGCAGGGCGCGGTGATGGCGACGAGGCCGGCGAGAAACCCGTTTACCGTGAGACCAAGGTCCCACTTGAAGCTGCGGACGTACGAGTAGAACAGGGCGGCGAGCCCGGCCGAGCAGGCGGCGAGGGTGGTGTTGAAGGAGACACGGCCGATGCCCTGCGCATCGAGCGCGGAGAGGGTGCTGCCGGGGTTGAAGCCGTACCACCCGAACCAGAGGATCAGGCCGCCGACAGCGCCGAGGATGATGTTGTGGGGCGGCATCGGACCGCCGCCGTCGCGCTTGAAGACGCGGCCGAGCCGCGGACCGAGCGCGATGGCGCCGGCGAGAGAGATGGTGCCGCCGATGGTGTGGACGACGGTCGAGCCGGCGAAGTCGTGGAAGCCCTTGACCGCCAGCCAGCCATCGGGACCCCACGCCCAGTGACCGACGATCGGGTAGATGAAGCCGGTGACGCCGATGCTGTAGAGGATATCGCCGATGAATCCACAGCGGCCGACCATCGCGCCCGAGGTGACGGTTGACGCGGTGTCGGCGAAGGCGAACTGGAAGACCCAGAAGGCGAGCAGCGGCACACCGGTGCTCCCGTAGGTGGCGGGCAGGTTCTGCAGGAAGAAGCCGTGGGTGCCAATGAACTTGTTACCGTCTTCGAACATGAAGGCGAAGCCGATGGCCCAGAAGAGGATGCCGCAGATACACGTATCGGCGATCCCTTCGACCAGGATGTTGACGGACTCGCGCTCCCGCGCGAATCCCGACTCCAGCATCACGAAGCCAACCTGCATCGCGAACACAAGGAAGGCCGCGATGAGAACCCAAGCGGTGTTGATCGCGTTGACCGAGGCAACCGGGTCGGGTGCGCTCGCGTCCTGTGCGTGGGCGACGCCGGGCATGAGTGCGCGCATCGCCAAGAGGACGAGTCCGAGGCCGATCATCTTGCCCGCCATGAGCAGTGCGACGTTTCGCCGCCTGATGGGGTCTCGTGCGTTGGTGCGTAGCCTGCCAAACACGGTGTCCATTCCGCCTCCTCCGTGCGATCCTGGTGGGCCACCGCTGAGCGCGCGCGCCGCGGGGTCCCGTCGTGCCTCTCTGGATGGCTGATGATCGCGTTTGGAGGTTGCAATGATGTGTCGGAGCGATGAACGCCGCGTGTCGGCGCCGTTGCGATCACGTTACGCGGGACCGGGGATTCCGGGACCGCGGCACGCCCGAGAGTGAGCGCAGGCGGGCGCGGTGGGCGTAGTGCCACCTCCCGTTCGCGGCGGTATGTCTCGGCTCCAACCTCTTTCTGGCACCTCCCCGACCCCGCGAGGAACTTCGCCGAGTGCTAGCGGAGAGCCACAGCGTGCGCTGAACCGGCGCGGGCACTGTTTCTGCGCACGCGCCAGGGCCTTTGCCCTGCGCCGGTGATCGGGGACACTCTCGATCGTCGGCGGGCGGGAGTTTCAAGGGGCGACGATGGAGCTGTTCTCAGTCAAGGGCAAGGTAGCGGTCGTCACCGGGGGTTCGCGCGGGATCGGGCTGATGATCGCGCGGGGATTCGTGGAGGCGGGGGCGAAGGTGTACGTCTCGTCGCGGAAGGCCGCGGCGTGCGACGCGGCGGCGGCGGAGCTTTCGGGTTCGGGCATATGCGCGTCCGTACCGGCGGACATCGCGACGGAAGCAGGCTGCCGCGCACTGGCGGATGAGGTCGGGCGGAGGGAGCCGGCGGTGCACGTGCTGGTGAACAACGCGGGCGCGAACTGGGGCGCGCCGCTGGCGGAGTATCCCGACGCATCGTTCGACAAGGTGCTTGCGACGAACCTGAAGGGCGTGTTCCACCTGACGCGTTTCATGGTGCCGCTGCTGGAGCGCGCGGCGAGCGACGACGACCCGGCGCGCGTGATCAACATCGGCTCGATCGACGGATTGCAGGCGCCGATGCTGGAGACGTACGCGTACTCATCGAGCAAGGCGGCGGTGCACCACCTGACGCGCGTGCTCGCGCACACGCTCGCGGCGCAGCGGATCACGGTCAACGCGATCGCGCCGGGGCCGTTCGAGAGCAAGATGATGGAGGCGACGCTGCAGCGTTTCGGCGAGTCGATCCGGGCGTCGTGCCCGCTGGGGCGCATCGGCCGGCCGGAGGACATGGCGGGGACGGCGATCTTCCTGGCGTCGCGGGCAGGGTCGTACCTGACGGGCGCGGTGATCCCCGTCGACGGAGGGATCTCGACGCGGCACCAGTGATGCCGGCGCGGCGATCGCGGCGCTACGCCTCGCGTGTCTACGTTGCGAGGCCAAGCTGGCGGCGGAACGTTCGCGCGTCGGAGTAGGCGGTCTCCCGGGTGATGCGGCCGCCGGCATCGAAGCTGAAGTGGCCGCAGATGCGCAGTTCGACCGGCCGTCCCGTGGCCCCGATGCCGCAATACGGGCCATCGTGGGTGCCGGCGAGTGTCAGCTCGATGACGCGGGCGCCGTCGCCGAAGGTCCAACGGTCGATGCGCCGCACCAGCCCGGGGAAGCCGTCCCAGAGGTGCCGGTAGTTGTCGACGATTTCGTCGATGCCGGTGTAGGCGCGGCCGGCGGGGACATCGTCGAACACTGGATCGCGCTCGGCATGGGTGGCAGCGACGCTGTCGCGGTCGTGTTCGCTCTCGGCGTCAACGTGCGCGGTCGGGACGCTGCGTATGGTGTCGGCGAGATGTCATCGGGCGTGCTCCCTGTGTGGCAGGCCCGGTGCGGCGAGTATACGATCCGGCCGAATCGGGCACACCATCGGCACCGACCGCCACGGGGGGTATGATGGGCGCGTGATGAGGCGCATGGACCCGCTGCTGGAAGAGGTGATCACGGCGGGCATGGCGCTGACGGGGCTCAGCGTGGTGCTGTCGACGATCTACTGGCTGGCGACGGGCATGTCGCCGTGGCCGGGACTGGTGCTGGGCGAGGTAATCGGCGCGGGGTGGGGGGTGGTGATCCTGACGCTGACATCACCGCGGCGGCGCCCCTGACAGCCGCCGCCGGGGTCCACGGAGCCACCTTTCGGCGGTGTCACGGCGAGAACACGCCGGACAACGGCGTATATGGGTATATGTAGTGAAGCTGATCAACCGACTGGCGAGAGCGCTTTTATGATATCACGGACAGGAGCCTGTGTTCTTCCCGAACACGGTCGCCATCATGCCGAAGTCACCAATCGTGATCATGTTGTCTCGCGGGCGGCTCTGATCGTCGCGCGAGGGCGCGGGCGGCAAGGCCTGACCGAAATACAGGGCCTCAAGCCCGAAATCGCCGATCGTCACGATCCCATCACCGTTGAGGTCGGCGCGCGCGATCGGACAGTCCGAGAAGGTCACGCTCGTATCGGTTGCTGTGGTGCCTAGCGGGAACGGAGGGTTCGGCAACGGACCGCAGTTTCCGGTCGGGTACGGCGGCAAAGGCCCGCATGAAAACGTGTTGGCCGCAACAGTGCCGTCCGCATTGGATGTGTAGGTGCCTCCGGTGATCAGGTGGAAGTACGTCACGCCCGCGGTTGTCGGGGCCGTGAATGTCAGGTGCGCGAGCGGCGTCGCCGTGGTGATACCGCTGATGCCGCTCACAGTCTCACAGGAAGCATAGAGCGCGCGAAACGTCGGCGGAAGCCCGGCGGTCGGCGGTGGATTGTCCAAGTACGAGCACATGACACGGTCGAGCGCTGGCGCGTCGTTCAACCCAGCTCCGCTGACGTACAGCGGAGGCGTCGGTGGCGAGGCGAGCACCGCGCCGTCGTACGCCACTCCGAGGCTCCATCCGATGTACGGGTTAGAGGACGCGGTGGTGGCGACCAGTCGTACCTCGAACGAGCCCCCGTACTCCACCTGGGACGGTACGCGGATCTCCAAGTTCGGCCCTGTCGCTCCAACGGCGTGAGCGCCGCGCGCCGGTGCGACCAGCATCGCGCACGCCGACAGTACGAGCAGCCCCAGAATGGACGCGTTCTTCATTTGTTACATCGTTACAGGAGCTTCGTGGCAGCGGATCGTCTCACGAGCGGGGGCGACTGTCAAGCGCGAAACTGCTCTTGTAAGGGTAACAACATACTTGACTCAGGACTAGATTCGGGGTATTCTGTGAGGGTAGGAGAGAGCCATGAAAGAGCCAACCACCCTCATCGAAGCGATCCGATACTTCTCTGACCCCGACGTGTGCCTCGCGTTCATGGGCATGTTGCGATGGCCGGACGGGGTTGTGCGATGTCCCAACTGCAACTCGACTGAAGTGCGATTCCTCGCTACCCGCCGACTGTGGGAGTGCAAGGGCAAGCACGCCAAAGCCCAGTTCTCGATCAAGGTCGGCACGGTCTTTGAGGACTCGCCCATCGGACTCGACAAGTGGCTCGCCGCTGTCTGGATGATCGCCAACGACAAGAACGGCGTCAGCTCCTACGAGATGGCGCGGGCGCTCGGCGTCACTCAGAAGTCGGCATGGTTCATGCTCCACCGCATCCGGCTCGCCATGCAAAAGGGCACGTTCCACCGCATGTCCGGCGAGGTCGAAGTCGATGAGACTTTCATCGGCGGCAAGGCGCGTTTCATGCACAAAGAGGCGCGGGCGCGGAAGATCACCGGCACGGGCGGGGCTGGCAAGGCTGCTGTCATGGGGCTGCTGGAGCGCCACGGGCCGGACGGGCACAGCGTTGTCCGCACCAAGATTGTCGCCAACACTCGCCGCAAGAGCTTGAGTCCCGTTGTGCGCGAGCACGTCGAGCATGGCGCGGAAGTGTTCACCGATGCGCTTCGGTCGTACAGCGACTTGAGCGACACCTACATCCACGAGACCATCGACCACGCCGAGGAATACGTGCGCGGCAAGGTTCACACTAACGGAATCGAGAATTTCTGGAGCCTGTTGAAGCGGTCGATCAAGGGTACTTACGTCAGTGTCGAGCCGTTCCATCTGTTCCGCTACCTCGATGAGCAAGCGTTCCGATACAACGCCCGAAAGACCACCGATGCGGGCCGGTTCATGCGCGTATTGCGCGACATCGTCGGCAAGCGCCTCACCTATAGCGAATTGATCGGCGCGAACGGCACGACGCCTGCGTGAGAGAAGGGGCAAGCGAGATGGCCAAGGCGCGATCCAAAGAGCCAGCCAGCGAGACACCGTTTCAGCGGTTCGAGCGGCTCGCGCGCGAAATCGTCGCCGTGCCAAAGCGCGAGATCGATAAGAGGCAGCGAAAGTGGGAGAAGGATCGCGCCAAGAAGTGATCATCACCCGGCCCCGGCAGATTTCAGCGCCAAGATCGCGTTCCACTTGCGCAACTCCGCCTCTTCGAACACGCCCCAGTTGTTGGGAACCATCGACAGCGCAAACATGCTGTACTCGCGAACCGGGTGCTTCTTATAGCCGAACTGCCTCAGCGCGTGCTGATAGATTTCGTAGGCGAAAACGTCAGCGGCCTGAAGTGGTAGGAACTGGCGCTTGTTTTCAAACTTAATCGAGAGCAGGCGGAAGTAGTTCTTATTGTTAGGATCGCGTTCGTTTTCGGTGAAGACCTTCATGACCTCACCCGTTCCCTTGGCACCGCTCTCGAAGACATACGCGATCCAGGCATCTGGGCCGGTTGCCCGAGCGAGGTCCGCTAGTTCGAGCATGTTGGCAGCCACCGCCAAGCCGTACGCACCACCGCAGATCGCCTTCGCCGATGGCGAGAAAATCTCGTTGAACAGGCGCATTGGAATGGCCGTGGCAACGCTCGCACTGATCAACATTCCGGTCAGCGCGTAGACCCTACTAAGAAGCAGCCTGCGCTCATCCTCAGAGAAACGGTCGAACGGGGGGGCCTTCTGCGCAAACTGACTCATACGGAACATCTCTAAATCGAACTCCGCCAGCAGTTGCGCCCATTCAGTTGTAAACCGCTCCAACCGCTCGACCGTAGCGAGACACCCGGCCACGGCGACAATCTCCGAGCCGTCATGCGTTCCGCTCTCGTCGAAGTAACCTATATAGTCCACCACGAAGCGCCGATCTGGTGGGCAACTGACGGGGAACGCGAGCCGCAGAGCGTCCCGAACATAGGATGACTCGCGGGCCTCCCCTGAGTCAAGTATGTTGTTACCCTTGTAAGGGTTGAGGCCGCCCGTCGCATCGAGGCCGACGCCGGGGCAACGTGAAGCTCAAGAGCCAGATCCCGCATGGGGCGCACCGAGCCCGATTGCGGCCCTGGCAACTCGGCGCGTTCATCGAGGAGCGCTCCTGTTCGGGGAAAACGAAGAAGAGTTGGAGCGGGAGACGAGGCTCGAACCGCGAACCTGTGCCTGAGATGCAGGCCCGGGCGAACCGAAGCCATCCGGCCTCGTTGGATTCGTTTGGCAAAAACTCGGCGCTCCCTTGCCGCAGGGCAGGGCATAGCATCGTCGACTAGCGCTCGGCAACATGCAGGGCATGTCGTACGGTCCATCGTGCGTGGGAGCGAGTGTCACGTCGGCGTCCTTGAGGCCCTGCGGGCGGCGGGGCGTACCGCGCGTCGGGCGCGCAGGGTCAGGGCGGCGGGGCGCTCGGCGGCGCACCGCGGCGGCGGGGCGCGGCCTACGCGGGCCGTGGCGCGCGCGTCACTCGAGCCGCATGGTGGTGGACGAATTCAGGGTGAGGGTGCTCTTCGACTCACCGCCGAAGAAACCGATGATGCCACCCACGGGCGTGAAGTAGTGGTAGACGTAGGTGACGGTGACGACGACCTTGTTGCCGCTGACATTGCCCTGGGGGTAGGTCACCGCGACGTTTGAAACGTTCGCGAGCTTGAGGCCGCCCAGCACTTCACACGCGCGCCCGACGACGGTGGCATCGCCGGAGCTCTTGCAGTTGGCCGGGTAGGCGCCGGCGGTGCTGCCGAGGGCCGCGTAGCGCGCCGCTTCGCGCGAGGCGTTGGTGAGCTGGATGTAGCTCTTCATGACGGAGCCGAATTCAACGACACCGAAGACGAGGAGCATGAGGAGCGGCAGGACGACGGCAAACTCAGCGAGACTCTGCCCGCGCTCCAGCTTACGGCGTGGTGTGTCCATGGTCTTCCTCGAGGTGGTCCGCAACGCTCCTGTCGAATGTGTCGGCATGCAACCGGCCGGGTGAAGGCCATTGGCTCATCGTCTGCGTTCATGAATCTACCCGTCGAAGGTCCTTCCATAACGCGCGTTCGTTCATGAACGTGAGCGAGCGTTCAGGCGTACCGTCTCCGCGCCGATCGTCTGGATAGGGCTGCCGTGCGCCGGCCGATGCCGGCGAGGGGTGAGCGTCCCCATCGGCGCGGCGGCCGGGAACGAGGAAGACGATGAACGACGTCCGACACGACGAGGGCGGCGCGCGCACTGGCTGGCGTCGCCGGTTGATGGGCGCGCTCATGCGCGCGCAGCGGAGCCGAAGCGAGCGAGGGCAGTCGATGGTGATCGTGGCGCTCCTGGGCACGACGCTGCTGGGCGCCGGCGGGCTGGCAATCGACGGCGGGCGGCTGTACGTGAGCCGAACCAACGCGCAACGCACAGCGGACGCAGCGGCGCTGGCGGGCGCGCGGACGGTGCTGAAGAACGAGGCGCAGGGGATCGCGGACGCGCGGGCGTATGCGGCATCGAACGGCGACGCGAACCCGCAGGTGACGACGCTGAGCATCGTTCGGCCGCATGACGCGGTGCGCGTGACGACCACGATCACCACGCCGACCGGGTTGATGCGCGCGCTGGGGATCACGTCGGGCACGGTATCGACCTCGGCGACGGCGCAGGTGGGGCCGGCGGGTGGCGCGGTGGGCATCATCCCGTGGGCAGTGAACGACGATGCATTCTCCTCATATGGTTACGGCGCGGTGGTGGGGCTGCAGCCGGCCCAGTCGGGCGGCGGCGGGGGGCAGTTCAACTTCGTCAGCATTACCCCACCGAACGGCCAGAGCTATGCGGACGCGATTGTGAACGGTGTCAGCTCGCCGATCGTGATCGGACAGAACTACCCGACGAACACGTTTGACGGCTCGAAGGTCGGGGCGACAACGGCGGCGGCAATGAACGCCCGCATCGCATCGGCGCCCGGGGAGACGTACGCGAACTTCGCGCCAGGGAGCAGGCGGGTGCTGTTCGTGCCGGTAATCGGCGGGGACATCCCGAACGCGCCGAGCCCGGTGATCCCGTCGGCGTTCCGGGCGTTCTTCATCGAGCGGGTCGATACGGCAGCCAACGTCATCTGGGGGCGTTTCGTGCAGGCGACGATCCCGCGCGGGACGATCGGCGACAAGAACACGCCGGACAAGGGCGTGTACGTGGTGAAGCTGATCAACTGACGGGGAAGGGCGGGGGAAGACGTGGAGCGGGAGACGAGACTCGAACTCGCGACCCTTTGCTTGGGAAGCAAATGCTCTACCGACTGAGCTACTCCCGCTCGCGGCGCCATATCTGGATTGTAGCGGACCAAGTCATCAGGGGCCCTGCTGTCACGACACCCGATCCGGACGGACTCGATTTTGGCTCTCCGGCTTGACATCCGAACACATTTTCCAACGCACCCTCTTGAAAGGAGTGCTGCCGCAAGATTAGAATACCCACATCTTTCGAGGACCTCTGGCGAGAAGATTCTCAAGGAAGGGATTCCTCAGTGAAGCGGAGATCTGCGGCTGTACTCGCTCTCATCCTCACCATGGTGTACTGGTCCACGGGGCCGGCGGCGGCCGAATCGGTCGAACAGACTGTGTCGGCCACAGTGTCAAGCCAGTCCGTGGCGATATCCGTAAGCCCGAACGTCATTAACTACGGCACAGTCGGATTCGAGCAATCGCGGAGCTCGCTGGCCGCCGAGGCAGGGAACGTCACGTTTGTCGCCACCAACACTGGAAACGTCCCGGAGCTCTTCTCGATCCGCGGATCAGCGGCGGCAGGAGATGGGTTCACCTGGGATCTCACGCCCAGCGCGGTGACGTGCGGTGCTCTAGCGAACATGAACAAGTTTCGTCACCGGGTCAACCCTCTCGGCGGCACACCCATCTTCCTGACGTATCTTGCCGAATATCTCGCGGTTGATCCCATCGCGCCCAGCGCCGGGACGTCTTTTACCACCGAGATTTACCTCCCCTGCCTTGGGAGCAACGGCGTCGGGAAGACCGCCAGTACCAACATCACTGTCGTTGCCACCGCACCGTAGCAGCTATCGGACGTGTGGCATTGACCTACCTTTCGTACCGCCGATGCGCAGTCGTGGGGGGGGGGGGGGG
>DASQHL010000087.1:0-11778 GCA_035632115.1 Dehalococcoidia bacterium
AGAGGCGCTGTCCTTTGGTACAGGCTCACCGAGCCGGTGAGCAGTCTTGGCTCGCGTGGGACCTCTAACGCATCCGCGCTAGCCCGCCGCCTCCGCACACGCCCGCGCCGCGTCCGCCAGCGCCGACGTCCTCCCCGCCCCCACCAGGTCCAGGTTTAGCGCGTTCAGCACCAGCCCGAACGACATGCCGATCTCCGGGTCCGCGAACCCCAGCGAGCCGCCGAACCCCGCGTGCCCGAACGACGTCACGCGCGGCCCCTGCGGCCACCCCGGCGCGCCGCCGTTCATGTACCCCAGCGACCAGCCGATCTCGATGTTCATGATCACCCTGTCCGGCCGGTACGTCTGCCGCTCCGACATCCGCCGCACCGTCGCCTCGCTCAGGATCCGCACGCCGCCCAGCTCGCCGTACGCGCCAAGGCACGCGTAGAACCGTGCCAGGTCGCGCGCACTCATCACGCCGTTCGCCGCCGGGATCTGCGCCGCGTGGCCCTCGCGCGTGTTCAACAGCCCGTTCATGTCGCCCAGCCCGGTCCCCAGCGCGCGGCCGAGCAGCGCGTCCGGTCCCATCACCTGCGCAGTCGCCGCCTGCATCTCCGGCGTGATCGTGAAGCGCGATTTCAGCGTCGCGATGTGCGGCTCCGCGCTCTCCGGCGCACCGATGTGCAGCCCCGTGATCCCTAGCGGCCGCGCGATCTCCTCCGCGAAGAACGTCCCCGGCAGCCGGCCGTCGATGCGCCGCACGACCTCGCCGACGAGCCAGCCGAACGTCAACGCGTGGTAGCCCGTCGCCGCCCCTGCCTCCCACAGCGGCGTCAGCCCCGCCACCGCCGTGGTCATCCGCTCCCAGTCCAGCAGGTCGCGCAGCACCACGCCCTCAGGCACCTGCGGGATGCCCGCCTGGTGCGTCAGCAGGTGGTACACCGTAATCGCGCCCTTGCCGTTGGTTGCGAACCCCGGCCAGTACTTCGAAACCGCGTCGTCGTAGCGGACGAGCCCCCGGTCGGCCAGCACGTGCAGGCACGCCGCCGTCAACCCCTTCGTCGTCGAGAACGAGACCGCCATCGTATCGCGCGTCCACGGCGCGCCCGTATCGTCGTCGGCCAGCCCGCCCCACAGGTCCGCCACCAGCCGCCCGCGGTGACACACCGCCACGCCGGCGCCGATGTGCAGCCCCGCGCCAAACTGCCCCTCGAACACGTCTCGCAGCGCCTCGAACCCCGGCTCGACGCTCCCCTGTACCACCGTCATCTCACCCTCCGTCCAGGCCTCTCGCTTCCCGCCATGATTCTGCGGCACCCTCGCCCCTCGAAAAAGGACCCGCTCGCCGCCGCATTCCTTGGCCGGACGGCAGGTGGACGCCCCTGCGGCGGGTGCTACGATATCCCCCGTTCGATCCAGTCGGCGGGGGTGCCCTTATCGCGCGGATGCGCCGGAGCGAGGACGACATGCGACTCGAAGGCAAGACGGCTCTCATCACCGGCGCCGGCAGCGGCATGGGCCGCGTCGCGGCCATCCTCTTCGCCCGCGAAGGCGCGAACGTCATCGCCACCGACGTCAACCGCTGGGGCCTCGACGAGACGCAGGCGCTCGTGGACGAACACGCGCAAGGCGCGATCCTCGCCCTCGCCGGCGACGTCACCAGCCCCGCCGATGTCGAGCAGTGGGTCCACGCCGGCGTCGAGCGCTTCGGTGCCTTGCACGTGCTCTACAACAACGCCGGCGTCTTCCCGGATGCCGACCGCAGCGTCCTGGAGTTCGACGAGGAGACCTTCCGCCACGTCATCGATGTCAACCTCAAGGGCGTCATGCTCTGCTGCAAGTACGCCATCCCCCAGATCGTCCGCGCCGGCGGCGGCTCCGTCATCAACGTCGCGTCCTTCGTCGCGCTCATGGGCTGCACCGTCCCCCAGGACGCCTACACCGCCAGCAAGGGCGCCGTCCTTGCACTGACGAAGTCGCTCGCCGTGCAGTTCGGCCGCGACCACGTCCGCGTCAACGCCATCTGCCCCGGCCCCATCCTCACCCCGCTCCTCGCCGACCTCTTCCCCAACGAGGACGAGCGCCTCAAGCGGCTCAACCGCATCCCCCTCGGCCGCTTCGGCCTCCCCGAGGACATCGCCAACGCCGCCCTCTTTCTGGCCTCCGACGAGTCCACCTGGATGACCGGCAGCGAGTTCGTCGTCGACGGCGGCATCTCCATCAACTATTTCTGACGGCGGCACCAGCGCAGGGTGCACAAGGGTGAGCACGATGACGATCCCTGAATACCAGACGTTGATGCTTCCGCTGTTGGAACTGGCGAGCGACGGCGAGGAGCATCGCGTTTCGGAGGCAGTCGAATCCCTCGCCGATCGATTCCAACTGACCGTCGAGGAACGCGAAACGCTGCTGCCAAGCGGGCACCAGACTACGATCGCAAACCGCGTGGGCTGGACGAAGACCTACCTCGCGAAAGCCGGACTCCTAGAAGCGGCGAAGCGCGGCGTGTTCCGGATTAGTCCGCGAGGGCATGAATTGCTTGCGCGTCATCCCGACCGGATCGACAAGAAGATGCTCGAGCAGTTCCCCGAGTTCCAGGAATTCCAGTTGCGTGCCTCCAGCGAGGACAGGGCACAACCCACCGCGGCCGAGTCGAATACGTCCTCCGCAACGCCAGAGGAGTTGATGGAGGAGGGCTATCAGCGATTGACGGCTCGCCTTGCAGAAGAGTTGCTCGAACGTCTGCACGCAGTCTCACCCGCACGCTTCGAGACCATCGTGCTGGACCTCCTCCTTGCCATGGGATACGGCGGGTCGCGCCCGGACGCCGGCAGGGCGCTCGGGCGCAGCGGCGACGGTGGAATCGATGGCCTCATCAACGAGGATCCGCTCGGGCTCGACGTGGTGTACCTCCAGGCGAAGCGATGGGAGGGCGTCGTCGGTCGCCCTGTCGTCCAGGGGTTCGTGGGAAGCCTTGAGGGCAACCGCGCACGAAAAGGCGTCTTGATCACGACCTCGACATTCTCCGGTGAGGCGGTTCAATACATCGGGATGATTGACAAACGCGTGGTCCTGATCGATGGGCGCCGACTAGCGCAGCTCATGGTCGATCACGGCGTTGGTGTGACCACCGGGCAAACATACGCAGTGAAGCGTCTCGACCTGGACTACTTCGACGATGAGTCGGCCTGACAGCGGCGGCCGATTCGGATCCTCACTCCACCCGTTACACTCCCTCCATGGACGCGCACGCACTCCGCACCCTCGAGTTCGACAAGATCCTCGCCCGGCTCGCGCGCCACACGTCCTTCTCCGCCGGGCGCGAACTGGCGCTCACCCTCGAACCCTCCGCCGATATTCGCGAGGTGGTGCGCCGCCAGCGCGAGACCGCCGAGGCCCGCCGCCTCCTCCAGATGAAGCCCCGCACCGGCCTCGGCGGCGCCCACGACGTCCGCCCGCTCGCCGAAAAGGCCGCCCGCGGTGGCGTCCTCGACCCCAACGAGCTGCTGGAAGTCGCGTCCACCCTCGAGTGCGCGCGCGACCTCAAGGCGACCATCTCCCGCCTCGAAGCGCTCCCCCTGCTCGACGAGATCGTCGACCTCATCGAACCGATGACGCGCACCATCGACGACATCAACCGCTGCATCAACCCGCGCGGCGAAGTCACCGACCAGGCCAGCCCCGCCCTCGGCGCCGTCCGCCGCGAGGTCCGCACCCTGCACGACCGCCTCTACCAGCGCCTGCAGGAGATCCTCACCGCCGCCTTCGGCAAGGGCATCGCCCAGGAGGCGATCATCACCCTGCGCGATGGCCGGTATGTCATCCCCGTCAAGGCCGACATGCGCGGCCAGCTCAAGGGCATCGTCCACGACACCTCCGGCAGCGGCGCCACCGTCTGGATGGAGCCGCTCCCCGTCGTCGAAATGGGCAACCGCTGGCGCGAGGCCCAGCTCGAGGAGGAGCGCGAGGTCGAGCGCGTGCTCCGCGCCCTCAGCACCGCCATCGGCGCCCAGGCCGAGGCGATCGGCTGGGACGTCGTCGCCCTCGCCCGCATCGACCTTGCCCTCGCGAAGGTGCGCTTCGGCGACGAGATCGGCGCGCCGGAGCTGCCTTACGAGGGAGCCGAACAGCCGTGGATCGTCGAGGCGCCCGCACAGCTCCACCTGTTGCTCGCCCGTCACCCGCTCCTGCGCGCGCCCGTCATCCCCACGACCATCACCGTCGGCGGCAACTACCGCGTGCTGCTGATCACCGGCCCCAACACCGGCGGCAAGACCGTCGCCCTGAAGACCGCCGGCCTCCTCGCGCTCATGGCGCAGGCGGGCCTAGCCGTCCCCGCCGACCGCGGCAGCCGCATCCCTGTCTTCGACGCCGTCTTCGCCGACATCGGCGACGAGCAGAGCATCGAGCAGTCCCTCTCTACCTTCAGCAGCCACGTCACCAACATCATCCGCATCCTCGCCGGCGCCGGCCCGCGCAGCCTCGTCCTGCTCGATGAGCTGGCCGCCGGCACCGACCCCACGGAGGGCGCCGCTCTCGCCCGCGCCATCCTGCTAAAGTTGCTCGACGGTGGAGCGCTCACCATCGCCACCACCCACCACGGCGAGCTCAAGGCCTTCGCCCACTCCACCGCCGCCGTCACGAACGCCTCCGTCGAGTTCAACCTGGAGACGCTCTCGCCCACCTACCACCTCTCGATCGGCCTGCCCGGCCGCAGCAACGCGCTGGAGATCGCCACCCGCCTCGGCATGCCGCGCGACCTGATCGACAGCGCGCGCGCGTCCATCAGGCCCGAGCAGGCCCACGTGGAGGAGCTGCTCTCCGATATCCGCCGCGAGCGCGAGAGCGCCGCGAGCGCCCGCCGCGCTGAAGAGGTCGCCCGTCGCGAGGCCGAAGAGATCCGCGAGAAGCTCGCCGACAGGCTGGACGCCGCCGACGACGAGCGCGCACGCCTGCTCGATCGGGCGCGCGGCGAGATCGATGCGGAGGTCGCCGGCGCGCGCAAGCTCCTCGCCGAGGCCGAGCAGCAGGCGGAGCAGCAGAAGCTCGCCGCCGCGCGCGCCCGCCTGGACGCCGCCGCGGACGCCGCCCGCCGACTCGCCGACAAGGCGGCGCAGCCCCGCCCGGAGCGCCGCCGCCGCGCTCCCGCGAAGGCGAGCGCCCCCACCGGCCCGCCCCCCGCGTCCATCCGCGAAGGCGACCTTGTCTGGCTCCGCGGCATGGACCGCTTCGGCGAGGCCCTCGCCCCGCCCGATGCGAAGGGCGAGGTCGAGCTGCGCCTCGGCCCCCTGCACAGCCGCGTCAAGCTCTCCCAGATCGAGCGCGTCCAGCGCCCCGCGCCGTCAAAGGCGCACGGCTCCGTCACCACCAACGTCGCGCCGGCGCGCGCCGTCCCGCCGGAGATCGAAGTGCGCGGCCAGACGCTCGACGAGGCCATGCCCACCGTCGAGCAGTACATCGACGAAGCGTTCCGCGCCGGCCTGCCGTGGGCGCGCATCATCCACGGCAAGGGCACCGGCGTCCTCCGCCGCCACGTGCGCGACCTGCTCGCAAAGCACCCGCTGGTGAAGTCATACGAGGAGGCACGCCCGGAGGAGGGCGGCGAAGGCGTCACCATCGCCCACCTGGCGCTGTAGCGAGCATCGGAGGCAGCACGACCGTGTCCGACGCGACCGCCTCGCCCGTCGACCTGCTCCCCGATCTCCCGCTGAGGTCGCGCGGGCCGCTCGCCGCCGCCTTTCGCGCTCTCGGCTGCCACGACCTCCGCGCCGCCGCGACGCGCGTCTGGACCCTCCCGTACGGCCGCAACCGCGATCCCCTCGACGAACTCTGCGTGCTGAAGCAGCGGCGCGGGACGTGCAGTACGAAGCACGCCCTGCTCGCCCGGCTCATCGATGAGGAAACCATCGCCGGGATCGAGCTGCGTCTGGGCATCTACGAGATGAGCGAGGCCAACACGCCCGGCGTCGGCGCGACGCTCGCGCGCCACGGCCTCACCTCGATCCCCGAAGCCCACTGCTGCCTCGTCGCCCGCGGCGCCCGCGTCGACCTCACGCGCGCGCACGGGGCGGCCGCCGAGCCGATCGGCCCGTTCCTCGCCGAGCAGACCATCCGCCCGGAGCAGATCGGCGAGCACAAGCGCGCGTTCCACCGGCGCTTCCTCGCCGCGCGCGCGCAGGCCCGCGACTACGGCGCCCTCACCGCCGACGACCTCTGGGCCATCCGCGAAGAGTGCATCGCCGCCCTGGCGGAGGCGGAGCCCGAGCTGGGCCGGCCGGCGGTGTGATGCTCACGATCCGGGACTACGCCGGCGCCACGATCCGCCTCACCGACGAGCGCCTCTCCCACATCCTGTCCAGACAGGAGATGCGGCTGATGGCGCCGGAGCGACTCGCCGAGACGCTGTTCTCGCCGGAGCAGGTCGTCCAATCGAGAAGCGACCCTGAGGCGCGGCTATACTACAGGCACTATCAGGACACGCCGGTGGGCCCGAAGCACCTGTGTGTCGTCGTGGCGGACAGAGCGGCAGACGCGTTCGTCTTGACTGCTTACGTGACCGATACACGGAAGGGCGGAGAGATCCTATGGCCGGCAAGGTCCTGAGCGTCTGGTACGACCGCGAGGGCGATTATCTTGAGGTGCTGTTCGAAGACAAGATGGGCTACTTCAAGCAAACCGAGAACGATCAGGTCATGGAGCGCGTCGACGCCGAGGGCAACGTTATCGGCTTCTCTGTCACGAACGTCAGCAAGCTCACAGACAAGCCCCTCAAGGTGGCGCTGACCTGAATCCGCGCAGGTCATGAACACCACTGTCCTCGCCGGCGGCGTCGGCGCCGCCCGCTTCCTCGAAGGCCTCGTGCAGGCCGCGCCACCGCGCGACATCACCGTCATCTCCAACACCGGCGACGACGAGGACTTCTTCGGCCTGCGCGTCTCGCCCGATATCGACATCGTCATCTACACCCTCGCCGGCGCCATCGACGCCGAGAAGGGGTGGGGCCTCGCCGGCGAGACCTTCCACACCCTCGACGCCCTTCGCCGCTTCGGCTACGAGACCTGGTTCAACCTCGGCGACGGCGATCTCGCCACGCACGTCCACCGCACCCGCCTCCTGCGCGACGGCGCCACCCTCTCCCAGGCCACGCGCGCTATCGCCCGCGCCTTCGCCCTCGAACTCACCCTCCTCCCGGTCTCCGACGACCGCATCCGCACGCTCGTCGAGACCGGCGCCGGCACCCTCGCCTTCCAGGAGTACTTCGTGAAGCGCCGCACCGACGACGAGGTGCGCGC
The DNA here is from genome assembly GCA_035632115.1 of Dehalococcoidia bacterium. Classification (GTDB taxonomy): domain Bacteria; phylum Chloroflexota; class Dehalococcoidia; order DSTF01; family JACRBR01; genus DASQHL01. Next base: position 7,275 of record DASQHL010000087.1, read on the forward strand.
CGTCCGCTTCGCTGGTGCCGAGGCCGCCCGCCCCGCGCCCGGCGTCATCGACGCCATCCGCAACGCCGATCTCGTCGTCATCGCGCCCAGCAATCCTATCGTCAGCATCGGCCCGCTGCTCGCCGTCCCAGGCGTCCGCGCCGCCCTGCGCGAGACCGCTGCTCCCGTCGTCGCCGTTAGCCCCATCGTCGGCGGCAAGACCATCAAGGGGCCGGCCGACCGCATGATGGCATCGCTCGGCATGACCCCCACCGCCGCCGGCGTCGCCGAGGCGTACCGCGACTTCCTCGACGTCCTCGTGATCGACGAGGAGGACCGTGCCCTCGCTCCCGCCGTCGAGGCCACGGGCGTCCGCGCCGTCGTCGCCCAGACGATCATGCGCGGCCCCGCCGAAAAGCGCGCGCTGGCCGAAGCGGTGCTGGGCGCGGTTCAATGACCACCATGCGCGCCGCACTGATCCCCATGAAAGAGCTGTCGCAGGCGAAGCTGCGCCTGGCCCCCGCGCTCGACGCCGCCGCGCGTGCCGAACTGGCGCTGGCGATGCTCGCCGACGTCATCGCCGCCTGCGCTGAAAGCGGCTGCTTCGACCTGATCGCCGTCGTCAGCAACGACAGCACGGTGTTCTGGCACGCGCGCGAGCTGGGCGCCACGCCGATCGCCGAACCCGCCGCCCTCGGCGGCGGCCTCAACGCCGGCCTCACCTTCGCCCAGCGCTACCTCGCCCGCCGCGTCGCCGTCAGCGAGCTGGTGATCCTCCCCGCTGACGTGCCGCTCGCGCGCGCCGACGACATCCGCGCCGTCGTCGATGCGCTCGCCGCGCCGCCGGATCGCCCGCGCTGCGTGCTCGTGCGCTCCCGCGACAACGGCACCAACGCCCTCGCCCTCCGCCCGCCGGAAGCCGTCGCCCCCGCCTACGGCCGCAACAGCGCCGACGCCCACCGCGCCGCCGCCCTCGCCGCCAGCATCGATCTCGTCGAGCTGACTCTCGAACGCCTCGCCTTCGACGTCGACGCACCCGACGATCTGACTGAGCTGGAAACGCTACCGGCCGGCCCGGCAACGCGCCGCTTCCTCGCCGCGCCGCCCGCCTCCCCACCCCCACGCTCAAGCTCCCCCCGTCCACAACCGAGCTCCCCCGCTCCACAGCGTGGAGAGGGGGCCGGGGGGTGAGGTAACAATGGACGCCCTCGACGCCATCCGCACGCGCCGCTCCCTCCGCCAGCTCGACGCGCGCCCCGTCCCGCGCGACCTGCTCGAAGAGGCGCTGCGCCTCGCCTGCCTCGCGCCCGCGCCCCACCACACGCGCCCCTGGCGCTACGTCATCGCCGGCCCCGAGCACCGTGCCCCGCTCGCCGAAGCGATGGGCGCCGCCTGGCGCGCCGACCTCGAGCGCGACGGCCACCCGGCGCCCCTGATCGAGAAGCTGCTCGCGAAGTCGCGCCGCCAGATCGCCGGCGCGCCCGCCCTCGTGCTCGCCTGCCTCACCCGCGAGGGGCTGCGCGACTGGCCGGACCTTCGCCGCGCGGCCAACGAATGGGCGATGGCGCAGCAGTCCGTCGGCGCCGGCATGCAGAACCTCATGCTCGCCGCCCATGCCCTGGGCCTCGCGTCCTACTGGATCTCCGCGCCCCTGTTCGCGCCCGAGGCCGTGCGCGCCGCCCTCTCGCTGCCCGATGCGTACGTCGCGCAGGCGTTCGTCGTCCTCGGCTACGCGGCCGCCCCGCCCCACCCCCGCCCCCCGCTCGACGCGTCCTCCCTGATCATCGAGCGATAGCCCGTCACGAGACGATGATCTCCACTTGGAACACGCGCGACGGCGCGCCGCAAGCCGGCGTGGCGCTGCGGCAGAGCGGGTCGCCCACCGCCGTCAGCGTCGCCCGCCCCGCCGCGTGCGCCTCGTACACGCCCTGCGCCCCGCGGACGACCGCGATGTTGACCACGCGGCTCACCACCGACTGATCCGACACCGTCACGTGCCACGTGTATGTATCCATGCCGAGGTCCAGCAGAAGGTGGTCGCCAACTCGCAGGCGGATCACGCTCCCGTCATCGGCCAGCGTGACGGACTGAGGCGAGGTCACCGTGCGCGCCGTCGCCGTGGCCCCGGGCAGCCCGCCCGTCCCCACCGTCGCCGCCGGCACGACGACCGTCGCCACCGCCGTCGCCGGCACGGCCGTACCCGCCGCACCCGTCGAGCCGGCGGCCGCCGTGGCCGTCACCACGATGGCGCTGGTACTCGGCGCCGGGGTCTCGCCCCCCGGCGTCACTGTCGGCGCGCTCGATGCGGCCCCGCACGCCGCGGCCACCACCATCGCCAGCGCCATCCCGATCACCGCCGCCGCCCTTCCGAGCCTCATCTCGCACTCCCCGAGTTCGCCATGCCGGTACCAGATCATACGACGCTCACCGCCGCCGCAATGTTCCCACCCCTCCGAGCCCTGCGCCCGATCGCTCTGGCGCGGTACGATGAACGCGGCCCTGCGGCAGGCGGTCGTCGGGCTACCCGCCCGGCCGGACCAGCAAGAGGAGCGTACATGGACGGCGCCAGCGCAAACGCCACAACGGACACCGACGTCGCGATTCTCGCCGGCGGCTGCTTCTGGTGCCTCGACGCGGTCTTCCGCGACCTCGATGGCGTGGAGTCCGTCGAGTCCGGCTACATCGGAGGCGCCACCGCGCATCCCTCGTACGAGGCCGTCTGCAGCGGCACGACGGGACACGCCGAAGCCGTGCGCGTGCGCTTCCGACCGTCCGTCATAAGCTACGAGGATCTGCTCGACGTGTTCTTCGCCATCCACGACCCAACGACCCTCAACCGCCAGGGCGCCGACATTGGCACGCAGTACCGCTCCGAGATCTTCGCCACGACGCCGGAACAGCGCACCGCCGCGCACGCCGCCATCGCCCGCCTCGCCGCCGCCGGCGAGTTCCCCCAGCCGATCGTCACCGCCGTCTCGGACGCCGGCACCTTCTACGTCGCCGAGCCGTACCACGACGACTACTTCCGCAAGAACCCCGGATCGGGCTACTGCCAGGCCGTCATCGGCCCAAAGGTCGCCAAGTTTCGCAAGCGCTTCCGCGAGAGACTGAACGAGCAAGCGCGCGCGCGGATCTGACCTTGCGGGTCATCCCGGGGCCGCGGCCCGTGATCCGCCCCGGAACCCGTCATCCTGAAGCGAAGCGAAGGATCTCCTCCGCCCACGCGCACTGCTCCACGTCCCGCGTCCCGCGTCCCGCTTCCCGACTCCCCACCTCCCCCGCCACTCGATCTGCGTCATCTGCGCAATCTGTGGTTCCCCCCGGCCGTCGCGCCTCACTCCCCGATCAGTTCGTCCGCCGCCGAATGCGGATCCAGCTCCCGCCGCGCCACCCGCCCCACCAGCGCCTCCAGCCGACCGTCCCCCGTGTGCTGCGCGATCACCCGGTCGATCAGCCGCTGCCGCGCCAGCGCCAGCACCTGGTGCCGCGCCCGCACCCGCCGGTGCTCCTCCTCCACCCCCGCCGACTGGATGTACGCCCGGTGCGCCTCGATCTCGTCCAGCAGCTTGTCGATGCCCTCGTTCAGCGCCCCCGCCGTCTTCACGATCGGCGTCCGCCGCGCCGATGGCGACGCCGCATCGACGATCGCGCCGATCTGCCGCGCCAGCAGGTCCGCGTTCGGCAGGTCGCTCTTGTTCACCACCAGGATGTCGGCGATCTCCATGATCCCCGCCTTCATCGCCTGCACATCGTCGCCCGCGCCCGGCGTCAGCACCACCACCGTCGTGTCCGCCATCGCCGCCACCTCCACCTCGTCCTGCCCCGCGCCGACCGTCTCCACCAGCACCGCGTCCTTCCCGAACGCGTCGAGCGCCGTCACCACGCCTGCCGTCGCCGGCGCCAGCCCCCCCATGTTGCCGCGCGTCGCCATGCTGCGCAGGAACACCTCCGGGTCCGACGTCAGGTCCTGCATGCGGATGCGGTCGCCCAGGATCGCCCCCTGGCTGAACGGCGACGTCGGATCGATCGCCACGATCCCCAGCGTGTGCCCGCGCCGCCGCGTCTCCCGCGCGATCGCCCCGCTCAGCGTGCTCTTGCCCGAGCCCGCCGACCCCGTCAGCCCGATCGTGTGGGCGCGGCCAGACTTCGGGTACAGCAGTCGCAGCGCCCGCAGCCCCTCCGGCGCGTCGTTCTCGATCAGTGTCAGCAGGCGTGAGAGCGCGCGGCGGTTCCCGGCCAGCAACCGCTCGACCAGCTCCTCCACCGTCGGCACAGGCTAGACGGCGCGCGCGGGACGCCGCGCGGCCCAGTCGCGCACGAAGCTGATGATCTCCTCGGTCGACGTGCCCGGCCCGAAGATCGCCTGGAACCCCGCCTGCTTCAACGGCGCGATGTCGGCGTCCGGGATGATGCCGCCGGCGAACAGCAGCACCTCATCGGGCGTGATCTCCCGCTCCCGCAGCGCCTTCACCACGCGCGGGAACAGCTCCATGTGCGCCCCGGACAGGATGCTCAGCCCGATGAC
>DASQHL010000088.1:0-13997 GCA_035632115.1 Dehalococcoidia bacterium
GTTGTCTCGTTGGAGCCGGCGAGGGGACCATCAGCATCTGCTCGCTGGCTCGGTCCTGACGTGGTGACCGCAAATTGGTCAAGCGCATATACTCCGGCATGGACGACTGGCGTGCTGCGCTCAGGACCGCCAGAACGCGTGCCCGCCTGACACGCGCGCAACTGGCCGCGCGAAGTGGCGTCGCGGCGAGCACGATCAAGGCGTACGAATCCGGCGTCCGGCGGCCGTCACAGGAACGTCTGACGAGGCTGCTTGACGACCTCCGGGTTGACCGCGCGGAGCGGAGGTCGGTGCTTGAGTCGGCGGGATTCGCTCCGGACGAACGCAGCTTCGTTCCGAGCGATCGCCTCCGCGCCGAGACGTATACGCAGGCGGACGCAATCGCCGCGGTTAGCTGTTACCGATGGCCCGCGTTCGTCGTTGATAAATTCCTCGGCGTCGTGGCTGCGAACCAGGCGGCACAAACGCTGTGGGGCGTCGACCTGGATCGAGAGTTCGAAGATGCGCTTGACAGGAATCTCTTAAGCGTGGCCACCAATCCGCGATTCGCTGATCGGATTGCGAATTGGGAGGAGGCGGTCGGGCACGTCGTCGCGGCACGAAAGGCCCATGACTGGGCTCCGGAGCAGCTTGAAGCGCCAAGCCCTTACCTGGCCGCGTTACTGGAGAGATTGGTGCAGGGGGACGCGACGTACGTCGCGAGGCTGATGGATCTCTGGCAGCACGCGCCTTCCACGTGGTCGCAGAAGATGCGCTGGTCGTACCCCATCGTGTGGGATGAACCGGGCGTTGGACGGTTGCAGTTCGAGTGCCTGGTGGCCACAGCGAGCGAACTGGAGGGGCTGGCATTCAACGATTGGGTGCCGGCCAACGCGGAAACCTGGCTGGCGCTCGACCGGCTTGCCGCGCGCACGCGCCCCTGATGCCCTTAGACGCGCGCGCGATCGGTGCGTCCGGCGATGCCTCGCCGATACACAGGATGGAACGATCGTTGCGCGGTGATGGTGACAGCGCCTCACCGCGGTGCGTTTCGCTCACGGCGAGGACGACACTCCTGGCGCGCGCAGCCTGCTCCGGGAGCGACGGGTGGGGAGGGTGGAGAGTGACGGAGGGGAAGGCGAACGGACCGTCCGAGCGCCACGCGCGAGCTACTGCAGCAATGCTCTCCCGATGATCAGGCGGCGTATCTCGGACGTCCCGGCGCCGATCTCGAGCAGCTTGGCATCGCGGACCAAGCGGCCCAGCGGCAGGTCGTTGAGGTAGCCGTAGCCGCCGTGGATCTGCATGGCATCCAGGGCGGTGCGCGTCGCCATCTCGGCGGCGAAGAGGATCGCCGCTGCCGCTTCCTTGTGCACCGGCCGGCGCTCCGCCTGCACCGCCGTCTGGTAGACGAGCGCGCGCGCCGCCTCGAGGTTCGTGTACATGTCAGCGAGATGGGCCTGGATCAACTGAAAGCTTCCGATCGGCTGGCCGAACTGCTGGCGCTGCCGGGCGTAGTCGACGGACAGCGACAGCGCCTCTTCGGCGATGCCGATCGATTCGCCGGCCAGGAACACGCGCTCGCAGTCCAGCCCGCGCATCATGACACCGACGCCTTCGTCGACGTCGCCGAGGACGTTGCGTCGCGGCACACGGCAGTCCGCAAGACGCAGCTCCGCCGTCGGCGAGCCGCGGTGCCCGAACTTGTCGAGCTTGCGCTCGACGGAGAAGCCGGCAGCGCCGCGCTCGACGATGAATGCTGTGATGCCGTGCGCATCCTTTTCGGGACTGGTCTTGGCGTAGAGCACGAACACGTCGGCGATGCTGCCGTTCGTGATGAACATCTTGCTGCCGTTCAGCACGAAGTCGTCGCCGTCGGCGACCGCGGTGGTGCGGATGCCGGTGGCGTCGGAGCCGGCGTCCGGCTCGGTGAGGGCGAGGGCGCCGATGAGGGCGCCGGAGCAGAGGCCGGGCAGGTAGGCGCGCCGCTGCTGCTCATCGCCGTTCGTGTAGAGGTTGTGCACGCAGAGATTGGCGTGCGCACCGTACGAGAGCGCTACAGACGCTGAGACGCGTGCGAGCTGCTCGATGATCAGGACGCCGGACAGGAGATCGGCGCCCGCCCCGCCGTACTCCGCTGGGATCGTCACGCCGAGCACGCCCAGATCGCCGAGCCGGCGGAACAGGTCAGGCGGGAAGGCGTCGGAGCGGTCGATCTCGGCGGCGATCGGGCCGAGCTCGCGGCGGGCGAACGCCAGCACGGTGTCGCGGAGCAGGCGATGCTCGTCGGTCAGAAGATCGGCGGTCATTCGTCTGATATACGCCCGGAGGTCCAGTCGAGCAAGGATGGGCGTGCAAACCGGCTACAATTGCCACGGCGGTCAGCCGGAGGCATCGTTGAGCAGTCCAGACTCCCCCAGCTTCTTCGAGGCCGTCCCCGTCCTGCCATCTTCGCTCGACGCCGGCAGCCCCGAGTTCGATGCGAATCGCGTGGAGATGGAGGCGGCCGTCGCCGAGCTGCGGCGGCGCGAGGCACTGGTGAGGGACGGCGGGGGCGCGGCGGCGGTCGAGAAGCACCGTTCGCGCGGCAAGATGACGGCGCGCGAGCGGGTCGAGCGGTTGATCGACCCTGCTACGGCGTTCCTCGAATTGAGTCCGCTCGCCGCCTGGGAGATGTACGACGGCGATGCACCGTCGGCGGGCATCATCACCGGCATCGGGCGCGTGTGCGGGCGGGAAGTGGCCGTCGTGGCGAACGACGCCACGGTAAAGGGCGGCACCTACTATCCGCTGACGGTCAAGAAGCACCTGCGAGCGCAGGAGATCGCCCAGCAGAACCGCCTGCCGTGCATCTACCTGGTGGACTCGGGCGGTGCATTCTTGCCGCTCCAGTCTGAGGTGTTCCCCGATCGGGAGCACTTCGGGCGGATCTTCTACAACCAGGCGCAAATGTCCGCCCAGGGCATCACGCAGATCGCCGTGGTCATGGGATCGTGCACCGCGGGCGGTGCGTACGTGCCGGCGATGAGCGACGAGACCGTGATCGTCGAGGGAGCCGGGACGATCTTCCTCGGCGGGCCGCCGCTGGTGAAGGCGGCGACCGGGGAGGAGGTATCGGCCGAGGACCTCGGCGGCGCGCGCGTCCACACCGAGCGCTCAGGGGTAGCCGACCACCGCGCAGTCGACGACGAGCACGCGCTGGCGATCGCGCGGAGCATCGTGGCGTCGCTGCCGCAGGCGAAGCAGGCGCCGTGGCCGGTGTTCGAACCTGAGCCGCCGCTCTATGACCCAGCCGACCTGTACGGGCTGGTGCCGTCCGACCCGCGGCGCGGGTTCGAGGTGCGCGAAGTGATCGCGCGGATCGTCGACGGCAGCCGCTTCCACGAGTTCAAGGCGGACTACGGCTCCACGCTGGTATGCGGCTTCGCGCGGATCATGGGCTATCCCGCCGGCATCGTCGCCAACAACGGCATCCTCTTCTCCGAGAGCGCAATGAAGGGGGCACACTTCATCGAGCTGTGCGCCGCGCGCCAGGTCCCGCTGGTCTTCCTGCAGAACATCACCGGTTTCATGGTGGGGCAGCGGTACGAGGCGGAAGGCATCGCGAAGCACGGGGCGAAGATGGTGATGGCGGTCGCGAACGCGAACGTGCCGAAGTTCACGGTCGTGATCGGCGGATCGTTCGGCGCCGGGAACTACGCGATGTGCGGGCGGGCGTACGAGCCCCGGCTGCTGTGGATGTGGCCGAACGCGAAGATCTCCGTGATGGGCGGCCTGCAGGCTGCCAGCGTGTTGATGAGCGTGCGGCTGGACAACCTGCGCGCCCGCGGAGCGGACATGACCGCGGAGGAGCAGGAGGCGTTCATGCGCCCGGTTGTTGCGAAGTACGAGGAAGAGGGCAACGCGTACTACAGCACCGCGCGGCTCTGGGACGACGGGATCATCGACCCGTTCGACACGCGCACCGTGCTCGGGCTGGGCATCAGCGCGTCTCTCAACGCGCCGATCGCTCCGACGCGGTTCGGCGTGTTCCGCATGTGACATGGCGACTCCGCACGTCGAGCGCATGCGCCGCGGCCCGGTCGACACCGTCACCATTCGCCGTCCCGACGTCCACAACACCTTCAACGAGCACGTGATCGCCGGACTGGCGGCGGCGTTCGAGGAGATCCGCGGATCCGCCGAGACGCGCGTCGTTGTGCTCGCCGGCGAGGGACGCTCGTTCAGCGCGGGCGCGGACCTCGACTGGATGCGGCGGGCCGCGTTGTTCACGCAAGAAGAGAACCTGCGAGATGCCGAGGCGCTGGCCGCGATGCTGCGGGCGGTCGCAGAGTGTCCGTGCCCGGTCGTGGCGAAGGTTCAGGGCAACGCATTCGGCGGCGGCGCGGGCCTTGCCGCGGCGGCGGACGTCGCCATCGCCGGCGAATCGGCGCGGCTTGCGTTCACGGAGGTCCGCCTGGGGCTCGTGCCGGCGACGATCGCTCGGCACGTCATTCGCAAGATCGGGCCGGGCCGCGCGCTGCCGCTGTTCCTGACCGGCGGCCGCATCGACGCCGGGCAAGCAGCGTCGATCGGGCTGGTGCACCGCGTCGTGCCGGATGCCGAACTGGACGACGCCGTCAGCGCGACGGTCGATGCGCTCCTCGCGGGCGGTCCGGAGGCCCAGCGCCGCTGTAAGGAGCTGGTCCGGCGGGTCGCCGGCGACGACCGCGATCTCGACTCATACGCCGCGGCGCTCATTTCGCAGCTGCGTGCGAGCGACGAGGGCCGCGAAGGCGTCGCAGCGTTCATCGAGCGGCGCGACGCGCGGTGGATCGTGGAGCGCGATGTTTAGGAAGGTGCTCATCGCCAATCGCGGTGAGATCGCGCTGCGCATCATGCGCACCTGCGCGCGCATGGAGATCGATACGGCTGCGGTGTACTCCGACGCCGACCGCGACGCGCTCCACGTGCGGCGAGCGGACGAGGCGCTGCGCCTCGGCGCGGCGCGCGCGTCGGAGAGCTATCTCAGCATTGCCGCGGTGGTCGATGCTGCGCGCCGCGCCCGCGCGGATGCCATCCATCCGGGCTACGGCTTCCTCTCCGAGAATCCGGCGCTGCCCGAAGCGTGCGCGGCCGCCGGCGTCACGTTCATCGGCCCGCCCGCGGCGGCGATGCGGCTGCTCGGCGACAAGCGCGCCGCGCGGCGGCTGGCTGCACGGCACGGCGTGGCGGTGGCGCCGGGGGTCGACATCGAGGCGTCCGGCGGGAGCGCTGCCGCCGATGCCGCGGCGTCGATCGGGTTCCCGCTGATGGTGAAGGCGGCGGCGGGCGGGGGCGGGCGCGGCATGCGGCTGGTGGCGTCGCCGGAAGGTCTGCTGGAGGCGCTCGCCGGTGCCCGCCGCGAAGCGGCTGCGGCGTTCGGCGATGACCGGCTCTTCATCGAGCGGGCCATCGTCGGCGGGCGGCATGTCGAGGTGCAGGTGCTGGCCGATGCGCATGGCCACGTGGTGCACCTGGGTGAGCGCGACTGTTCGGTGCAGCGCCGGCACCAGAAGGTGGTCGAGGAGAGCCCGGCAGCGAGTGTCGCCGGTGAGCTGCGTGAGGAGCTGGGTGCGGCCGCGCTGACGGTCGCCCGCGCGGCGGCTTACGTGAACGCCGGCACGGTCGAGTTCCTGCTTGACGGCCAGGGCAGCTTCTACTTCCTCGAGGTCAACACGCGGCTCCAGGTCGAGCACCCGGTGACGGAGATGGTGACCGGGCTCGACCTCGTGGAGCTGCAACTGCGCATCGCAGCCGGCGAGCCGTTGCCGTTCGCGCAGGAGGACGTGCGATGGCACGGCCATGCGATCGAGTGTCGCTTGTGCGCGGAGGACCCGCAGCGCGGCTACCTGCCGTCGAGCGGGCGCGTAACGTATTTCGTGCCGCCGTCTGGCGACGGCATACGCGTCGACGGGGGTATCGAATCAGGATCGTTGGTACCGCCTGAGTACGACTCGCTGGTCGCGAAGCTGATCGTGCACGCCTCGTCGCGCGGCGAGGCGATCGAACGCTGCGCGCGCGCGCTTGATGCGTTTGCGGTGGAGGGGGTCCAGACGAACCTTGGGCTGCTGACGGCCGTCATGACGCATCCGGCGTTCGCGGCCGGGACGTATGACCTCCGGCTCCTGGAGTCGATGCCGCCGGGCGCGTTTGCCTCGTCGCTGCCAGACGACGTGCTGTTGGCCGCCGTCGCGTACGACGTCGGCCCGTTCGAGCGGGCGCGCGACGGCGATCCGTGGCACATGCTGGGAGCGTGGCGTGGCGCCGGGTGGACGCGGTTGGAGTACGTCTACCAGGGCGCGCAGTTAGCGGTCGTTGCGGAGCGCATCTCACCGCGCGGCGACCGCTGGCGCATGACGATCGGCGAGCGTGCGCACGAGACCGACGTCAGCGCCGGGCCATCGGACGAGGTGATCGTCAGGACGAGCGGCGGCGAGCCGGCATGGCGCGTGGGGCGTGACGGCCGGCACCTTATCCTCGAATCCGTCGGCCGGCGGTACGTGCTGGGGCGGCCGGCGCCGTCGACCACCGGTGTTTCGCGCGGGGCGGGCGCCGTGCACACCGGCGAGATGCGCGCCCCGATGCCGGGCGCGGTGGTACGGGTGCTGGTCACGGAGGGCGACCGCGTTTCGGCGCGTCAGCCGCTGATCATACTGGAGGCGATGAAGATCGAGCACATGATCCATTCGACGGCCGACGGCGTCGTGCGGCGCCTGCACTGCCGTCAGGGACAACGCGTCGCGGAAGGCGAGCTACTCGTCGAGGTGATGGCCGGGGTCGAGCCGGACGATGCTGCTCCGTAAACGCGCGGCTTGCCGAGTCTGTGGCAGGCGGCGGTGATCCCGTCGGCACCTTCGCGTCTTCGGGTTTCGAGTCTGCGTCGCCAGACAGACTGTCTACGACAACACGTTCTTTCCCGCGCGGGCTCAGGACCACCGGGGGCGACAGCAGCGCGCGACGACGGCGCGCGACACCGCGCATCGACACAGGTGGTGCTGCGGTGCAGCGTGGGAGACGGCCAACAATGGTTGCATCGCGTTGACGGCCCGCTGAGGTTGCCCGTAGCCTTCGCTGACAGACCTTCCCGTAGACCAAGGAGATGACGTTGACGATCGGCGAAAAGGTCATGCATTTCGAGAACAAGAACACGGATCTCGGAGGGCTGAAGACGAAGATCGAGGAGTACCTGAAGTCGGATCGATTCCAGGTACAGTCGTCTCCGCCGAGCGACCACGGGACGGTGATCCAGGCGAAGAAGGGCGGGGTGCTTGACGCCCTGATCGCCGCGGACCGCGCGCTGACGATCCTCATCGACGGCGAGCCGAACAACTTCACGGTGCGGATCGGCATCGGCAAGTGGATGGAGCACCTGGGCGTCACCGCGGTGGAGGCGTTGCTGCTATCGACGCTGTTCATTCTCGTCGACGTGCCGGAGATGGCGTGGAACCTGCACATAGAGAGCAATCTCGCGAAGCAGATCGAGTCGTTCGTCGGATAGCGAACGCGACGGGCAGATCTCCGGTCAGAGCAGGAGCACGACCCCGAGATGACGCGGGGGTAGGTGCTCAGCGATGCGGGTGGGCCACGAAGAAGGCCCACATCGCCAACGACGCGTGCACCTGTTCGCTCGTCGTCCCAAGCCTGTCGATGATCATCGCCGCGCCGGGCCAGGTGTGGCCGCCGCCGATGATGGTGTAGAGTTGCGCCTCCGAATCGCCGGCGGGGCAGCCGTGGAAGCGTGAGAGCTGGACATCACTCGCGGGCCGTGAGATGACAGGCGAGGGATCGCAGCCGAGCTTTGCCGCCCAGGTTGCAATTACGGTGGGCACCGGTGGTGCCGCTTCGGCGGGGTCGGTGCTGCTGACGCCTTCGTACGGGACGAATGTGTCCGCGGTGCCGTTGAACGCGACTACGGGGACCTGCCCGGGGCAGGGCAGATACGCGGCGCCGACCAACCCGACGGCCGCGAACGGTTCTGGCATGTCGCAGGCGAGCCGCTGCACCATGCCACCGCCGTTTGAGTAGCCGGCGGCGAAGACCCGCGCCGGGTCGATGCAGAGTTGGCTTTCGAGGGCGGCCAGAAGGTCCCGAACGAAGGTGAGGTCGTTCGGCTGCTCGGGCCCGTCCCGCGTGTTCCATCCTTGCGGTGTGCCCGCGCCGTTCGGGTACACGGTGATGAAGCCGGCAGCGTCGGCGACCGCATCGAACTGCGTGTACTCCACCATGTACTGGGCGTCGAGCGCGTAGCCGTGGAAGACGAGCACGAGTGGCACCGGTCGCGTGCCGTCGTAGGGCGGCGGGACGTGAACGATGTAGGTCCGGGTGAGCCCGCCGCTCGACAGGGACGCGGTGGTGTCGCCCGCAGCGCGTGGAGGGCGCGGGGCGCAGGGAGACGCAGCCGGGGTGGCGGTCGCGGACGGCGTGGGCGACGCCGGCAGGTCCGTGTTCGTGGCGGTGGCCGACGCAACCGGCGGCCGCGTCGGGTTGGCGATGGTGGTCGGGTCTCGTGCGCCGGTCGTGCTGCCCGCGCAGGCTGCGGTGGCAATCGCGGCGAGGGATGCGAGGAGGGCGGCAGCGAGTCGCATCGCGCCAGCGTAGCACTCGCGGATTTGCCGGGTAGGCAGCCCAAGGACCGCGGGGAGGGCCATGGGAGCGCCCAGGCTCATTCGCACGCACGTTCGAGACCCGAACCCTGCCTCTTCGCGAGGATTTTTTTCGGCGAACGGCGACCAGGCCGAAAGAACCCGCGCCGGGCAGCGTCTGTACCTGTGTCGGACAAGCACATCAGCCATTGGAGGTACAACATGAAGTCCCTACTGGTGAAGTTCATCGCCGGAGCTATGCTGACTGGTGGCGTCGCCGCCGGCACGGGGGTGCCACAGACCTACCTGCACAGCCAGACGTCCGCCCACGTGCAGGCAGGGGCGACTGTGAGCGACACGGGCCGGGCGGCCGGCACCGCGGGGATCAGGGCGGCGAGTTCGCTCCATGCCGCGGCTACCGGCGCGATGCAGACGGCGGCAGCGGCCGGCGAGACGGCGGCACGGACGGGCACAGGCGTCGCGACGCGAGTCGAGGGCACGAGCGGAAACGTCGGCGTCGCTGGTAGCAGCGGCGGGGCGCTCGCTCCGACTCAGGCACAGGCGAGCGTTGGCACGAGGACCGATGCGACGGCCGGGGTCAGCGGCGAGACGAACGCGTCTGCCGGCGCCGGGGCGGGGGTGAGCCTGGGGGTCGCGCTGCCGACGATCACTGTGACGGGCGGTCCGGTGACGACGCTGACTGGTCACGGCGGCCTGACCGCCGGGCTGCGGTAGTGAGCCAACGGAGAGCAGGCCGGGCCGGGTCCGCGATTGAGCGCGCGGCCCGACCCGCTCTCCGCGAAAGGCAAGGGTGAGGCGCGTACGAGATGACGCTTAAGCCCGCGATCTTCGAGGACGGCGCGGCAGCGCGCGACGAGCGCGACGCCGTCGCGGCGGCGGCGAGAGGCGACTCGGCGGCGTTCGAGGAGCTGTACGACCGGCACGCGCAGGGGATCTACAACATGGTGCTCCGCAGCGTGCGCGAGCCGCGGGCGGCAGAGGATCTCTGCCAGGAGATCTGGATGAAGGCTCATCGCGAACTACCGCGACTCCGCGAGCCGGCCGCATTTTCGCTCTGGCTGTATCGCATCGCAGCGAAGCGGTGCATCGACGCGGCGCGGCGGCGGGGACGGAGGCCGGCGGCGGAACAGATCACGGACGACGTAGCTGAGCGCGGGGACGGACCGGAGGCGGCGGCGCTACGGCATGAAGACGGGCGGCTGGTGTGGGAAGCGCTGGCTGCGCTGCCGCCGAAGCAGCACCTGGCGCTGTCCCTGCGAGAAGTCGAGGGGCGCAGCTACCAGGAGATTGCGAGCGTGCTCAGGATGTCTGTGACGGCGGTGGGGCTGTGCCTGTTGCGCGGACGGCGCTCGTTCGGACGCACGTACGGACGCATGAGCGACAGTGCGATGATCGAACGCTGCAGCAGCGCGAGGACGACGATGGCGGCGCTGATTGACGGCGAGGCGAACGAGGTCCAGCGGCGCGGCGTGCTCGCTCACGTTGAGGCGTGCCGGACGTGCGAAGGCGATCTGACGGTGATGCGGCGGGCGTCTCGCGGCTACGCCGCGCTGGCGCTGGCGCCGGTGCCGGCGCTGCTTTCGGCACGCATCCTGTCGCACACCGCCGCTGCCGCCGGCGTGGCGGGCGGAAGCGCGGGCGTCGGCAAGATCGTGGCAGGGTTGGTCGCACAGGCGAAGCCGCTCGCGCTGGCGGTGACGGCGGGGGGCGGGCTGACCGCGGCGGCGCTACTCACTCCCGGCCCGCCGCCGGGCGCGCCGCTCGCGCCGCCAACGGCGCATCATGGGGGCGCAGCGCAGATAGCGCCGGCCATGCCGGGCGCGGCGGGAGCTGGTGGCGGGGTCCAGCCGTACCAGAACATCACCGCTCCGGCCGGGGTGTCGATCCCGCAGCTCCTTCCGGCGCCGACGATGCCCGCGCTCCCGATCGGTCCGGCGGGCACGGCAGTGACCAGCGGGATCGCCGCGCTGACGGCACCGCTCGCCACGACCGTCGCACGAACGCTCCCAGTACCGACCGTCACCGTCACGGTGATCGCGGTACCATCCGTACAGTCCCTGAGTCCGCCCGGCGTGACCGTGCCGCCGCTGCACTTGCCGTAGCCGGTCGCTGGTGGCAAGGCGCTGTTAGTAGCCGTAGCCGGGAAGGCCACCGCCCGGATTCCCACCAACGCCACCTCCAATGGGTGGCAGGTTGATGGTGATGGTAGCAGTGGCCGTGGGCGCGACGACGGTCGGCGACGGGGGGCGAGTCGGAGCGGCGGTCGCGGACGGGAGCAGCCGGGGCGGAACCGAGGGCGGCGACGGCGATGGCCGCGGGGGCACGGCAATGCGCGGGACCGGCGTGGCGGTGGGCGGCACCTGTGTTGGCGTGGGCACAACGGCGGCCGGCGTGACTGGTTGCGGCGTGGCGGCCGGGCGGGCGACAGCCGCCGTTGGGGTTGAGGCTGGCGCTGGCCGCATCGCGGACGCGGGAGAGCCGCTCCCACGAACGGCGATCACCACGGCGACGATGGCGATCGCGAGCGTGGCAGCCACCGCAACCGGGATCCAGCGCAGGTACCGTCTCATGAGCCACCCCGCGCTCGTCATGCGGTGACAGCCGATACCTTCCGTACGCCACGCGGCGCGCAGCGGATTCGTCACGAGTGGGCGCTTCAATCCCAAGACGACGGGCCGAACCCGGGCCTGGTATGCGCGCTGCCTGTCAACCTCCGGTGACAGCATGATCTATGATCACGGCGGCGGAGTCCTCGATGCGCACGGCGGTAGTGGCTGTCCTGACGTGCACGGTGGTGCTCGCCGCCTGCGGCGGGCGAGCGTCGCCCATTGCCTTGCCGGCGGACAGCGGCATCGACGGGCTCGTGACAGCGGTGGGGGCGTGCACGGCCGGTGCGTGCCCGGACGAGCCAGTGAGCGCATCAATCACGGTGTGGAGCGGGAACCGAGAGATCCGGCGCGTGGATGCGAGCGGCGCCGGGCAGTTCCGCATTCTGTTGCCGCCGGGGACGTATCGCGTGGAGGCAGTGGCTGGCGGTGGTGGACAACGCAGGAGAGCGGAGCAGATCGTCAACGTGACGGAGGGAAGGCTCGCGCCGGTCCGACTGCGACTGGAGTGATGGAGCGCCGGGAACGGGGAGCGGAGGTGGCGGTGGTGCGCGAGCGGCGGCGGTTGGCGGAGAGCCGGCGATGGTGCTGGAAGTTCGCGGTCGTGATGATGGCAGGCGCGGCGCTGACCGGCTGCTCGCGGGGCGGCGGGTCCGTAGCGGGCAGCCCCTCGCCGAGCGCGACGCCGACGGTGGTTGAAGCGACGCCGACGCCCGGGCCGCCGGCGCGCCCGCGCTTGGTGTTCACGTACTTCTTCTACTGGTACGACGCGTACTCCGGACAACACCTACGGCCAGCCGACGGCCTGCGGGATCATTTCCCCGCGAGCCCCGCGCCGAGCTACAAGAACCTGGCCTGGCTCCAGCGGCAGTTGGAGGACATGGCGTACGCGGGCATCGACGTGGTGCTGCCGGACTACTGGGGGTTCGGGCCTGACGAGCCGTGGAGCGCCGACGGGCTGGACTACGTCGCGCTGGCGCGGCAGCAGATGCTCGACGCCGGACAGCCGGCGCCGAAGATCGGGATGTTCTTCGACACGACGATCGTCGCGGGGCGCGACCTGACCACGCCGGCGGGCAAGGCGTTCTTCTACGCGAACGTGAAGGATTTCTTCACGCGCATCCCGCGAGGCCAGTGGGCGCTGATCGATGGGCGACCGGTGGTCTCGCTGTTCACGTCGGACCAGGCAGCCGCGTTCGACCAGTCGACCTTCGACGACGTGTACGCCAATTTCGCGCGGGACTTTGGTGTGCGGCCGTACATCATCCGGGAAGCATCTTGGGACTATCCGATCGTGCGGCGACAAGACGGCATCGCGGTGCGCGACCTTGCGCATCCAATTGTGACGGACGACAGCTACCTGTGGGGCGGCGCGCTGAACGGGTACGTCGATCGTGGCGGGGTGGCGGAGATCGGCCCGGGGTATGACGACACGTTGGTGCCCGGGCGTCACGGCGTGGTGCAGCCGCGGGACGGCGGCTGGTGGTACCGATCGAACTTCGAGAAGGCGCTGGCGTCCGGCAAGTCGCTGCTGGCGATCGAAACATGGAACGAGATCCACGAAGGGACGGCGATCGGGGAGACGCAGGAGTACGGCAGGCAGTACCTGGAGATGACGCGGGAGTTCACCGCGGCGTTCCACGCGGGTGCGGCGCCATCGGTGCTACGCGCGCCATAGGGCTCGGCGGAGGTCTCGCGTGCGGGTTACGCAAGGTTACCGCTGCACGTTGCCGGGCGATCGTGCTAGGATGCGCGGCGTCGCCCGGCCGCCGGCGCCGAGCGCCGTCCCATACCCACGGAGCGCGCCGTGACGCATCCCCACGCAGCCACAGATGACCCGGGCCTGCCGCCACGGCGCGTCGAGGAGGTTCATGGCGGAGTCTTCGCGTTCGTCCAGCCGGACGGCAGCTGGGGGTTGAACAACACCGGCTTCATCGTCGGCCGGGATGCGGTGCTGGCGATCGATGCGTGCTTCACTGAGCGACGGACGCGGGCGCTGATCGATGCGGTCCGCGACCGGGCAGGCCCGCGGCCGGTGCGGATGCTGGTGAACACGCACCACCACGGCGACCACACGTTCGGCAATCACCTGTTCTTGCCGGACGCGACGATCATCGGTCACGAGCGCTGCCGCAGGGCGATCCTGCGGGAAGGGCTGGCCGCGCACGCGCTGTTCCCAGGCGTGGAGTGGGGCGAGATCGTGCTTGCGCCGCCTTCGGTGACCTTCACCGACCGGCTAGAGCTGTGGCTCGATGACATGAAGGTGGAGCTGATCTCGGTAGCGCCGGCGCACACGACGAACGACATCGTCGCGTGGCTGCCGGAGCAACGGCTGCTGTTCGCCGGCGACGCGGTGTTCCATGGCGGCACGCCGTTTGCGCTGGCGGGCTCGGTCGAGGGCTGGATCGAGGCGCTTGCGCGGCTACGGGCGCTGGACGCGGAGACGATCGTGCCGGGGCACGGGGCGATCTGCGGAGCGAGCGTGCTCGACGACATGGAGGAGTACCTACGGCTGGTGCAGCGGGCCGGCGAGAGGGGTGTGCGGGACGGGATCGCGCCGCTGGAGATGGCGCGGCAGCTGGACGTCGGCCGGTTCGGCGCGTGGCTGGACGGGGAGCGGCTGGCGGCGAACCTGCATCGGGCATACAGCGAAGCGCGAGGCGAGCCGCGAGGTGCGCCGCTGCCGGCCCAGGCGATCGAGGATATGATCGCGTTCAACGGCGGCAGGCCGCCGCGCTGTCTGGCGTAGCGCGGCGGCCCAGTGGAGATCGCCGCACCGCCCCAGCGT
>DASQHL010000089.1:0-27713 GCA_035632115.1 Dehalococcoidia bacterium
CTTCCTGTGTGATCCGCAGCGCCTCAGCCGCGCCGGCGATCCCCGCCACGTTCTCCGTGCCCGCCCGCCGCTGCCGCTCCTGGCCGCCGCCGTGCTGCTGCGTGACGAAGGGCACACCTTTGCGAAGGTACAGCACGCCGACGCCCTTCGGCCCGCGGAACTTGTGCGCCGAAAGGCTCAGCAGGTCCACGTCACGCACCAGCTCCGCCAGCGCCAGCGAGTTCGGGGCCTGTACGGCGTCGGTGTGGAGTGGGATGCGCTTCCCCAGAACTCGTGCCCGGCGCCGCACCGCCGCCGCGATCTCCGCCAGCGGCTGGACGGTGCCCACCTCGTTGTTCGCCGCCATGATGCTCACGAGCATCGTCCGCCCCGTCACGGCCGCCGCCACCTCCGCCGGGTCGACCATGCCGCGGCTGTCCACCGGCATGTACGTCACGTCGAACCCGCACTGCTCCAGGTACTGGCAGGTGTGCAGCACCGCGTGATGCTCGATAGCCGACGTGACGATGTGGTTGCCTGCACCTGCCCGCTGCTGCTGTGCTGCGACGCCCTTGATCGCGGCGTTGATCGATTCCGTGCCGCCGCTCGTGAACACCACCTCGTTCGGACGGCAGCCCAGCGCTCCCGCCACCGTGCGCCGCGCCCGCTGCACCGCATCGCCCGCCGCCCGTCCCAGCCCGTACGTCGCCGAAGGGTTGCCGTACGACGCCGTCAGGTACGGCAGCATCGCCTCCAACGCCCGCGGGTGCAGCGGCGTCGTGGCAGCGTGGTCGAGGTAGATCAGGCGCTCCATATCGGTGCATGGAGCGTAGATCGGGGCGGTAGAAGAAGTAAAGCGTGACGCGGCGCCGGCTTGCCGCTTCCTAAAGTGAGTCGACACCACCCGCCGGCGGAGCGGCGGCATCGAACCCGGGCGCCCCTACCCCAGCGAAGTCGCCGAACCCCGGCAGCGGCCGCATCGGCCGGCCGTGCAGGATCGTATGCGCGGCCCGGGGCAGCGCCCCCAGCAGATCGCTCGCCAGCAGCCCTCGGTCGCCCAGCTCCCCGCCTAAGTCTGCCGCCGCCATGCCGTGGAGGTAGACCCCGCAGCCGGCCGCCTCGAACGGCGCAAGACCCTGCGCCAGCAGCCCCGCGATCACTCCGGCAAGCACGTCGCCCGTCCCCGCCGTTGCCAGCAACGCGTTGGCGAACGGGCTCAGCGCGCCCCGCCCCTCCGGCGTCGCCACCACCGTGTGTGCGCCCTTCAGCACGACGGTCTGACCCCACCGCGCCGCGGCCCTCATCGCCACGCCGAGCCGGTCGTCTTGCACCGCCTCGATCGTCGAGCCCAGCAGCCGGCCCATCTCGCCCGGGTGTGGCGTGAGCACCGAGGGCGTGCGCAGGCGGTCGTGCCAGCCCGCGTGGTCGGCCAGCGCGTTGAGTGCGTCCGCGTCGATGACGCACCCCCGGACGCCCGCCGGCGCGTCAGCAAGGATCGTCTGGATCGTCACCGTCGCGCCCGCCGATCGGCCCAGCCCGGGCCCGATCAGCAGCACGTCGTACCCCGCGAGCGCGTCGATGACCGTGCCGCCGGCTGTTGCCGCCAGGGCGCCACGCTCATCCTCCAACGGCAGCCAGGTCGCCTCCGCGATCGCCGCCGCCAGCATCGGTTGAACGCTCGCCGGGCACGCGACCGTCACCAGCCCCGCACCCGCGCGATAGCATGCCTCCGCAGCAAGCCGCGCCGCCCCGACGTACTGCCGCGATCCGGCTACCACGAGCACCCTCCCGAACGTCCCCTTGTGGCCCGCCGTGGCGCGCGCCGGCAGTCGAGCTCGCACCCACGCCGCGTTCAGCAGGTCGAGCGGTTCGCCGTCCGCCGCATCCTTCGGTAGCCCGATGTCCACCACCTGGATTCGGCCGGCGTGCTCTGACCCCGGGAGCGTGAACAGTCCGACCTTCGCCAGCCCGAACGTGACAGTCAGGTCGGCTCGAACTGCCAGCTCATCGGCCCGTCCAGAATCCGCATCGACACCCGTCGGAAGGTCGACGGCGATCACCTTCGGCGCCCGCGGCCGCGCCGCTGCATCCGCCAGGCGCCGAAGCATGGCCGCCAGCACGCCTTGGATCGGCCGCTGGCGTCCCGTGCCCAGCAACGCGTCGATCACCACCTCCGCGTGGTCCAGCGCCTCCTGGAGCCCTGCCATGTCCGCGTCCTCCCCGGCGTTCAGGATCGGGACCCCGGCAGACCTCAGGTGCGCCATGTGGGGGTCGTCCTCCGCTCGCGGCGCCAGGAGGGAGACCACGACGTCGCCCTCCCACTCGGCGAGATGTCGCGCCGCCACCAATCCATCGCCGCCGTTGTTCCCCGGCCCGCAAAGCACCAGGATGCGCCGGCCCGCCACCGTCCCGAGCGTCAGCCACGTCTCCTGCGCGACGGCCAGGCCCGCTTGCTCCATCAGCAGGTCGACTGAGCTGCCGGCCGAGATCGCCTGTGCTTCGAGATCGCGCATCCGCGCCGCCGTCACCAGTTTCACAGTTGTCCCTTCTCCCGCAGCCACGCGATCAGCCGTTCGCGGTGCGTCGCGCGGTCTATCGGCGCCTCCTCGGCGATACCGACTACCGCCGCGATCGCCAGGTCCGCATCGTGCGTCAGGCTCACGTCGACCCCGCGCAGGCCAATCGTCTCGCCGCGAGCCTTCGCCTGCCCGTGCAGGTACACCAGCGGCTTCCCGCGCTGGTTCGGCAGGATCTCGATCTCCCGCCACGCGAGGCCCCGGGCGCCGGTGCCCAGTGCTTTCATCACCGCCTCTTTCGCTGCGAAGCGCGCCGCCAGTTCGGACACGCGGCCGCGGCAGAAGGCAACCTCCTCCGGCGTGTACACCCGCCGCAGAAAGCGCTCCGGGTGGCGCTCCAGCACGCGCCGGACCCGCCCGATCTCGATGATGTCGATCCCGACGGCCATCTCCACGTCGCGATTGTACGGTCGGGCGGCCGCGGGCGGAATCGGCCCCGCGGCCGCTACACTGAGGCGTCCCATCCGTACCTACCGCGAGGAGCACCCGGTGAGCGCGGCGATCATCGACGGCAACGCCATGGCGGAGGAGATCCGCGGCGACGTGCGCGCGGACGTCGCCAGGCTCCGCGCCTCCGGCGTCGACCCCGGCC
Source organism: Dehalococcoidia bacterium (assembly GCA_035632115.1). GTDB lineage: Bacteria > Chloroflexota > Dehalococcoidia > DSTF01 > JACRBR01 > DASQHL01. The sequence continues at coordinate 3,148 of DASQHL010000089.1, forward strand.
TCGCCGTCATCCTCGTCGGCGACGACCCTGGCTCCGTCTCCTACGTGAAGGGCAAAGCACGTGATGCCGAGGCCGTCGGCATCCGCTCCGAGACCATCCGCCGCCCCGCCTCCATCACGCAGGAGGAGCTGCTCGCCCTCGTGCACGACCTGAACGGCGATCCTCGCTGGCACGGTATCCTCGTCCAGCTTCCCCTCCCCCCGCACATCGATGAAGGACTGGTCACGGGCTCCGTCTCCGTGGAGAAGGACGTGGACGGGCTCCACCCGGTGAACACCGGGCGCCTGTTCCGCGGCGAACCTGCCCTCTGGCCATGCACCCCCCATGGCGTTCGCCAGATGCTCACACGCTCCGGAAACGACCCCGCGGGTAAACACGTCGTCGTTTGCGGCCGCTCAAACCTCGTTGGTAAGCCGCTCGCAGGCCTGTTGATGCAGAAGGCGCCCGGCGCCAACGCAACCGTTACCATCTGCCACACCGGTACGCCCGACCTCGGCCGCTACACCCGCGACGCCGATATCCTCATCGCCGCCATGGGCCGCCCGCGCGCGATCACTGCTGACCTTGTGTGCGAGGGTGCCGTCGTGATCGACGTCGGCGTGAATCGGATCCCCGATCCATCGAAGAAGAGCGGTGGCCGCCTCGTCGGCGACGTCGATTTCGGCCCCGTGTCCGAGCGCGCCGCCGCGATCACGCCCGTTCCAGGCGGCGTCGGCCCCATGACCCGCGCCATGCTGCTGTTCAATACGGCGTTAGCGGCCTCTGGCGGACCAGCCCGCTCCACCGATTCCGCCTGAGCAACAGCCACGCCCTCCAATAGGCGCGAAACGAGCTGGCCCTCCTGACCAGCTCGTCCCTGTGTGCCCGTGGTCGACCCTTCTGACTTGCAGGGAAGGGCGGCTGGCCAAGCCGCCCCCGGAGCCCATCCCCTAGTCGCCAGATCCCCCGCCTTGTTGCCACCAAAGCATCGGCGCGTTCAGGGATGGACTCGCTTCCCGGGACCCTCTCCTCTCGGATCCACCTCGCCCGCTCCCCGCCCCCGCGGGTCTCCGCTGCTTCTGCCGGGCGCGGCGCACTGAATCTTCGAAATTCGCAGCCTTATGACACGTCAGCCCCTTGCAAACGCGTGAAGGGTAATGCATGATGTGTGAGAACTGATTGCCATAACACGGTAGACACTTCGTGAATTCAGTCACATGAACGACGTAACGTGATTTTCAGAGCCTGATTGTGCATACATGTATTGTAGTTCCTGAAACCGCGTTGTCAAGTGCTCTCCGCCTAATTTTTGAGAATCTCTTGAGCCACTGGCGGCCGGACCCGCTGGAGGAAGGCCAGGCATGAAGCACTCGTGGGGCTTCCTCACCAACCACGCACTCGTCATGATTTACGTCGTCCGCCACAACGGCGCGACCGTCCGCGAGATCAGCGTCGGTGTCGGCGTCACCGAGCGAGCGACACTCGCGATCCTCAGGCAGCTAAGCGACGAACGCATCATCGAGCGGACGAAAGAGGGCCGCCGGACCACCTACTCCGTCAACTTCGCCCGGCTCGCCGCCTATCGTCGGGAAGGTACCGTCGCAATCACGCCACGGGAGTTCGTCGATGGCCTCATCAAGACGCTCCTCGCAATCTCCGAGTACCACGCACCGACGAATGGCAAGATCCCCCAACCCGACTCCGGCGCGAGCGATCCGCAGATCGGGACATGGGGATTCTTCACGAACCACGCCCTGCTGCTCTTGGCCATCGTCATGGATAGCCAGTCCACCGTCCGCGAGTTGGCGATGTCCGTCGGCGTGACCGAACGCGCCGTCGTCGCGATCCTCAACCAACTCGAAGATGCCGGCATCATCGTGCGCCAGAAGCAAGGGCGGCGGAACTCGTATGAAGTTGACTTCGTCGCGTTGCGCGACTTCCCGCGCTGGTCCCCTGGCGATTGGAAGCTCCCTCCGCAGCTTATCGATGTTGCGGTCCAGGGACTGCGTGCCTTGGCCGAGCGCACGCAGGCAGCCCCGCGCGAACCCGTTCCCGCCTGACGAGCCGTCGCGGTCCTTCCCTGTGGGTTGTGTGCGATCCTGCGAAGAGCAGCGCCGCGCTCGCGGATGCCGGTCTAGCCGACCCCGGCCTTTTGCGGCTCGGGGGCGGGGTGCTCGACCGTGCCCAGGATCTCCGCGTCGGCGATCTGGTGGCGCTCGTAGTACAGCCTGATCAGCGCATCCGCCAGCTTCTTCGAGTCGTGGCGGTAGCGGTTCTCTTCAGCGACGACGTCAGCCTTGATGACGCGCGCGCCGTCGATCGCGGCACTGTCCACCTGTACGGGCTCCGAGTGCCACTCCTCCGGCAGCACCGCGTCCGTGTTGCTGTTCGCAAGCACGAAGTCGAAGGGGCTGAGGCCCAGGTGGCCCTCCAGCAACTTGTAGTGGTCACTCACGCTGAAGGAGTCCGTTTCGCCGTGCTGCGTGGCCACGTTGCACACGTACACCTTGAGCGCCGGCGACGCGTCGATCGCACGCCGGATCTTGTCCACCAGCAGGTTCGGCAGCACGCTGGTCAGCAGGCTTCCCGGCCCGCACACGATCAGGTCGGCTTGGAGGATCGCCCGCACCGCGTCCGGGTTCGCAAGGATATTCGGCGGGTCGAGGTAGATCTCCTTCACGTGGCCCGTTTCCGTGATCGCCGACTCACCACGGATCACCCGCCCGTCGTCCGTCTTCGCGCAGATCGTCAGGTGCGTTAACGTCGCCGGCAGGATCTGCCCCCGCACTGCCAGCACGCGGCTCGTCTCGCGCACCGCCTCCTCGAAGTTGCCCGCGACTTCCGTCATCGCCACGATAAACAGGTTGCCGAAACTGTGACCCTCGAGCCCTTCGCCCTCGTTGAACCGGTACTCGAACAGCCGCGACATCAGTGGCTCAGCGTCGGCCAGCGCTGCGATGTTCTTCCGTATGTCTCCCGGCGGCAGTACGCCCAGCTCGCGCTTCAGCCGGCCCGACGATCCGCCGTCGTCCGCGATCGAAACGATCGCCGTGATATTGCCCGTGTACTCCTTCAGCCCGCGCAGCAGCGTCGAGAGCCCGCTGCCGCCCCCGATCGCCACGATCTTTGGCCCGCGGCGCAGATACCGGTGGTTATAGATGATGTCGACGATGCTCTCGTTCCGCTCAGGCTTGATGAACGCCGACAGCAGCGACTGGTTCAGCTTCCACACCGAGAAGCTGATGAGCCCCAGGCTCGCCGTCACGAACAGGGCGCCGCGCAGCCATCGCGGGAAGAACTGCAGCGTCGCGTAGTAGACGAACGCCGGGAAGGTGTAGTTGACGTACACCTCGCGCAGGAAATACCCGAAGCCGAGGCCCATGATCACCACCCCGGCAAGCAGCAGCAACAGCCATCGCTTGATGTGCATGCCGAAGTAGAACCATTTGATGAAGCTGGCGTCTTTGATCAGCGCTCGCATGCCGCCCGCCAGTGTACTACCTCGAGCACGGATCTGTATAGATCGCTGATCAGAATGCTACCCCCCGGCACCCAGCTTCGTCCTCAGGATCTCCGTCAACGACGCCGGGTTTGCCCGCCCCCGCGTCTGCCGCATCGCTTGCCCCACCAGGAACTTCAGCGCCTCCTGCTTGCCCGCACGGTAATCCTCCACGGGCTTTGGATTCGCTGCAATCACCGAGTCCACGATGCCTGCGATCTCGTCGGTGCCGCTGATCTGCGATAGCCCCAGCCTCTGCACCACCGCCGCCGGCTCATCGCCGGTGCGGAAGACCTCCTCCAACACGGCCTTCGCGATCGTGTTGGTGATCGTGCCTTCGCCAACGAGCGCGATCATAGCATACAAGTGCCGCGGCGAGACTTTGCTCGCCGTGATCTCCGCGCCCGCCGCATGGAGCAGCCGCGCTAGGTCATTGAGCATCCAGTTGGCGGCATCGCGAACATAACCGGCACGCACGTCCGCAGGCAGCGCCTTCGCCGGTGCGACCACTTCCTCGAAGAAGTCCGCGCGCGCCCGCGTCTCCGTAAGCAGGTTCGCTTCATATGCGGGGAGCCCGTACTCCCGCTCGAAGCGCTCAAGCTTCGCCTCGGGCAGCTCTGGCAGCATCGCGCGGATCCGCTCCACGTCGATGGCCGTCAGCGTAACCGGCGGCAGATCCGGCTCCGGGAAGTAGCGGTAGTCATGCGCCTGTTCCTTCGACCGCTGGCTCACCGTCCTGCTCTCGCCGTCCAGCCAGCCACGCGTCTCCTGCGGGATGCGCTTGCCCGCGTCCAGCTCCCGCGTCTGGCGCGCGATCTCGAAGTGAAGCGCGCCGCGCACAGCCTCGAAGCTGTTCATGTTCTTCACTTCCACTTTGGACCCCAGTGCGCTCGCGCCACGCGGCCGCAGTGACACGTTCGCGTCGCACCGGAAGTTGCCCTCCTCGAGGTTTACCCGGCTGACACCCGCGTAGCGGAGAATCCGCTGCAGTTTCACCAGGTACGCGTGCGCTTCTTCCGGTGACCGCAGGTCTGGATCCCCCACGATCTCCATGAGCGGCACGCCCGCTCGGTTCATATCGATGAGTGAGTAGCCTTCACCGGTCGTGTCCGTCCGATGAGTCAGGCGCGCCGTATCTTCCTCCAGGTGGCAGCGCGTGATGCCGACGCGCCGCACCGCCTGCCCTTCCACCTCGACGTCCACCCATCCGTGCTCCGAGAGCGGCAGGTCGTACTGGGAGATCTGGTAGCCCTTCAACAGGTCCGGATACGGGTAGTTCTTGCGGTCGAACTTGGAGAACGACGGGATCTCGCAGTGCAGCGCCAGCGCCGCCATCACCGTCAGCTCGACGGCCCGTCGGTTGATTACAGGCAGCACGCCCGGAAGCGCCATGCAGACGGGGCAAACGTGCGTGTTCGGCGCGGCATCGATGTAGCGCGCGCTGCAGTCGCAGAACATCTTGCGCTCGGTCAGGAGCTGCACATGCACCTCCAGGCCGATCACCGTCTCGTACGCCGTAGCGGGGGTCACAGTCATAAGTAGTCTTTGCGCGCCCGCAAAACTATAGCAATGGCAGGATCGCCCGACAAACCCCGGGACCTAACCTGAGTCGCCTCCAACCAGCGCGTCGATCAGTCGTGGCAGATCCTCGACGAGCCGCGATCGCGCCACCACCACGTTTGCCCCGGCCAGCCGCGCCTGCCGCAACATGTCCGGCTCGGTGTGTCGGCCGAACGCCAGCACCTTCGCACCTGCCTGCCGCGCCGCTACGATCACGCTAGTGGCGTCCAGCACCGGATCATGCAGGTCGACGATGACGACTTCCGGGCCCGCGGCGATCTCCGCCCCGGCTTCCTCCGCCGTGTACGGTATCCGGACCGCCAGCCCGAGCGTCTCCGCCGCCGCGCGAAGCCGCGGTTGAAACATAAGATCTGTGACCGCCACCACCGCAACGCGAACCATGCGGCCATGCTAGCGGCTCTGGTGCCGCCGCGTCACCGTCTGGATGATGGAGGCTATAGTGTGTCGGTGCCTTCGATGGCCGACGCCTCACGGCGCCGGGGTGGCGAAACTGGCAGACGCAGCGGACTTAAAATCCGCCGGCCGCGAGGCCTTGTGGGTTCGAGCCCCACCCCCGGCACCAATGATCTACAATCTCGACCACCTAGACCACCGTCATCGTGCCGAACATGTACCCCGGCGTCGCCATCGAACCGCCCACTCCTGTTCGGGCCGGGCGACGTCGCGCCCCCTTCCTGTGTGCGAACTCGTCACCACAGAACGACACCGCCTCATTCCCGGCATGCAAGCCGCTGTGCGGATCGCCCGACTCGCCGCAGGTGTCGCATCAGATGAACGCACCACAGCGTCGGGCCGAGCTGAATCACTTCCCCGTTGCGCGCATCAGCGCATCGAGGGCTTCTCGGAGCGCAGTGACCGGAAACGGCTTCTCCAGCACCAGCGTCCTGTCACCCACACGCTGGGGGAGAAGTTGCCACGTCAACACCAGCAACGGCCTCGCGGACGAATCCGCCCGGATCGCTTGCAGCAGCTGCAGTGCCTCGTAGGCCCGGGCGCGGTCCGCCGGGACGTCGACCAGCACTGCATCGGGCGCTTCCTCCACGCACGTACGTCTCACGTCCGCACACCCGACTGCAGAGATTGCCCAGTTGCCGGCACCCTGGCGTTGCACGATCCCCACCACAGCGGATTCGTCAGACGCAACGAGGAGCCGCCGTGCTCCCACCATCACCTCCGCGCCAAGCCTAGCCATCGTTTGCGGCCGATATAAGTGCCGAATGCCCCCTGACGTGACCGGAGCACGTTTGCTCGCTCCGGTCGCAACCGCCTCCATGCTCCGGCGCGCGGTCGTTGATTGGACAGTGCCCGCAGTGGTCGGTCGTCCGGAGATGCCGCAGGGACGCGATCCGAGATGCCATCGCGCATGCCGATGGCCGGCAGCCCCGCATGCCGTAACGTCCAGACCAACACGGGATTGAGGGGCCGTTCGGCACTGGTTGGACCGTACGCGGGCAGCGATGCTAATGGCGGCAGGCTGAGTCTGGAGGCGGACCCCGATGGCAGCCCCGGCGTACATCATCAGCGCGGACTGTGTCAGTTGCGGCATCTGCGAAGACAGGTGCCCGCGCGCGGCGATCGTCGCGGCGCACCGGCGGTTCCTCATCCGCCAGCGCGCGTGCAGCGGCTGCGGCTTCTGCGTTGGCTACTGTCCTGTGCGCGCCATCGTGCGCCAGGCATAGCGCGGCGCGTTCTCCTTCCGCCGATCCGAACGGCGCGAACGGCGCAGGTGGGAGCGACGCTCCGGCGCGCCGTTGGTGCTCCCCCGCCAGCGGGCAGTCGCATAACCTATGGGGCATTGCGTCCGGACCATGCACTCGGCGCCGCGTGGCGAGACCTGTGTCCTGCACCACGCGTACCGCTCCTCCGCCTGGAGAGCATGGCCCGGCTCGTGGCGCGCGTCGCCATGGCCGTCCACGATTGCCTGCTCCGCGCCGTCGGGCGGACGGTACGTCCCACAGGGTGATCACCTCCAACCGGATCGGGCCAATCGGCTCCTGACCGCTCCTACGCGGGTCAGTAGCATGTGCGCGGAGGTGCGCATGAAGTACGACGTCATCGTCATCGGCGCCGGCGCCGCTGGCGCGGTCATCGCAGCCCGAGCGTCGGAGGATCCCCGTCGCAGTGTGCTCCTCCTCGAAGCCGGCCCGTACTATCCCACAACCGAGCAGATGCCTGTCGACCTGCTCAACGGGAACGACAACTCGTATTACGCGCACGACTGGCAATACGAGGCCGAAACGAGCGTCGGTGGCCGCGTCGTGCCCCAGCCCGCGGGCCGCGTCGTCGGCGGCTCCTCCGCCGTAAACACAGCCATCGCACTGCGCGGCGTCCCGGAGGACTACGACCAGTGGGCCGCCCTCGGCAACGATCAATGGTCTTGGTCGAAGGTGCTCCCGTACTTCCGCAAGCTCGAGACAGACCTCGACTTCGACGACGACTACCACGGGCGCTCCGGGCCGATCCCTATCCGCCGCTACCGCGAGGACGAGCTCGTCCCGGTGCAGGCCGCCTTCGTCCGGGCGATGCGCTCACTTGGCTACCCGGAGACGCGCGACAACAATGCTCCCGATTCCACTGGCCTCGGCTTCCACCCCATGAACAAGCGCGGCAGCCAACGCATGAGCGTCGCCACCTGCTACGTCGAACCTGCCCGATTCCGCCTCAATCTCCACGTCCGCGGCGAGTGCACGGTCCGCCGCATTCTCACCGAGGAGGCGCGCGCGACCGGGGTCGAGCTCGAAGCCGGCGGTGTTGTGCAGGTCGTCGAGGGCGACCGCATCGTCCTCTCCGGCGGCGCCATCGGTTCGCCGGCGATCCTCATGCGCTCCGGCATTGGTCCCGAGGCGCACCTGCGTGAGCTGGGCATCGACGTCGTTCGCGACGTCCCCGGCGTCGGCGCAAACCTCGACGACCATCCGATGCTCGGTGCCGTCTTTGCCGCCAAAGACGGCTACCTGGACTACCACGACCCCGTCGTCCAGGTCACCTACCGCTACACGTCGTCGCTCGACGAGGAACGCAACGACATGCAGCTCATGCCTGTGTCCCAGATACTCACGCGCAGCGGTGCCCTCGTCTTCTCGATCGGCAGCGTCGTATATCGCCAGAAGTCCATCGGCCGCATCTCGCTGACCTCTCCCGACCCCCACGTCCTGCCACGCATCGAAAATCGCTTCTGCGAGCACCCGGCCGACGTGCGCCGCCTCGTTGAAGGCGTCCGCATGGCGCTCGAGGTCGGCTCGCACGACGAGTTCGCCCGCCTCGCGGACGGGGTGCGCACGCCGCCCGTCGCCACCGTCCACGACGATGAGGCACTCGGCCAGTGGTGCAAGGCCGTCGCGTCCAGCGGCTTCCACCCGAGCTGCACTGCGAAGATGGCGCCCGCCAGCGACCCGATGGGCGTCGTCGACCAGCGCCTCAAGCTCCGCGGCTTCGACAACCTCTACGTTGCTGACGCCTCCGTCATGCCGACCTGCCCGCGCGCCAACATTCATCTGACATCGGTGATGATCGGCGAGCGGCTTGCCGCGTGGCTGTGTAAGTAGCCGTGAAAGCGTCGACCCTGTGTTACGGCGCCCGCGCATTCGTCATGTACGCACGTCCCGTGCCCGGGGCGCCGCTCCAGCTCCCGTCGCCTCCCGCCGCGCCGGGCGCGCTCTCTCGCTTGGTGCTGGCAGCGCGCAGCGCGCGTCTCGAACGGTGAATGGCACGCTGCGATACACTTGCGGCGCATGCCGATCGACCGCCGTCGACGTTAGGAAGTGGATCGAGTAGGAGGCGTGACAGTGGAGGAGCAGATCCCGCAGCCGTATCAGGACTTCGCGGCCGATTTCCCATCGGTAGCACGCGCATACGAGCGCTTCGGCTCGGCGACGCACCGCGCGGGTCCGCTCGACGAACGGGCCCGCCGCCTGGCCAAGCTGGCGATCGCCGTCGGCGGCCGCTTGGAGGGTGCCGTGCGCTCGCACGCCCGCCGCGCGCGCGAGGCTGGCATCACCGCGGCGGAGATGGATCACGTCGTCTTGCTCGCCGCCACCACGGTCGGCTTGCCGTCGGCTGTGGCCGCGCGCGCGTGGATCCGCGATGAGCTGGGGATAACGCCCGCGAAGCTGGGGCCCGCCGCGAAGCCGAATGCCGGCGACGCCGGCCGCGCACGGGGTCGCCGTCCGTCCACCTCGCCGGTAGGGCCGCAGCGGCCTGCCCGGCCGTCAGGGGGAAGAAGAGGATCGGCGCGGCGCTGAGCGAGCGATCCGGCGCGTGACACTCGCCGCGGGATCCGCGCCCGGCGAGACGCAGGCCCATTGCTCGTCGTCGCCCATGGCGCCGCGCGCGATGAAGCGTCCGTGTTATCGCGGACACCGGCCCGCCCGCTCGCCAAGTGTGTCTCCGACCCACGCTATCGCGCGACCAGGAAGAGGCGCTCGGTGGCCAGGGCGATCTGCCAGTTCCGTCGTGCGAAAATGTCCAGGACCTCGTAAGGATGCGTGGGGACGTCAACGTCGAACACGAAAGGCTCGGCAGCATCCTCCGTGGCGGCGACCCGCATCGTCAGGCGATGGACGCTTGCTCCCGGCATATCGTCGATGATCTCCACATCAACCACGGTGTCGGTCGCGTGATGGGGCGTGCGCCCCTCTCGGAGTACGATGATCTGCTCCGGCCGGACGCATAAGAACACCGCGTCGCCCGGGAGATACGTGGCGCCCGGAACGTGAGCCGTAAACCACGCCGTCCGGACGACCGCGGCGCCGTCATGCTGAGCGACGACCTCGCCGGGCACGAAGTTGCGGACCTCGACCAGCGTTGCGACCTCAAGCGAGCTCGGACGGTGGAAGACCTCCTCCCGCGTACCGCTCTGCACCACGCGTCCGTCATGGAGGACCACGATGCGGTCGGCAAGCGCGTACGCCTCCCCGATGTCATGCGTGACAAGAAGGGCGGTGAGATCCAAGCGCCGTCGCAAGGCCGCCAGTTCACGGCGGAGGAGCGCTCGAAGTGACGAGTCGAGCGCAGAGAATGGCTCGTCTAGGAGCAGGAGCCTTGGTTCAGCCGCCAGCGCCCGGGCGAGCGCCACGCGCTGCCGTTGTCCGCCGGATATCTCGCTGGGCCGCCGCCCTTCCAATCCGGAAAGCCCCAGCAGCGACACGAGTTGGGCCACCCGGTCACGCCGCTTGGGTGGGAGCCAGTGCTCGATGGCGAACTCGATGTTTTGGCGCACCGTCAGGTGCGGGAACAGGGCGAGTTCTTGCACGACGTAGCCAACACCTCGTTGCTGTGGAGACAGTTTTGCACCACTGCCGCCGTCGAACGCCGCGGTTCCGTCGGGCAGCACGATCCGCCCCGCATCGGGATCGAGCAAGCCGGCGATCGCCTTCAACGTCAGCGACTTCCCCGAACCAGAAGCACCGATCAGCACCGTCAGCTCATCTGATGCCTCAAACTTCGGCTGGAGGAGGAAGTCACCCTTCCGCAGGCTGAAATCGACGCTGAGCACCATCTACACCGCGAAGCGAGCGCGGCCCGCGACGACGCGTAGGAGCAGCAGCAGTACCGCCGCGGCAAGCACGAGGATCACGGACAGCGCGATCGGCACATCAATCGACGCCCCGGAGTCGAATGCACTGATGATTGCAAGGGGCATCGTCTGCGTCCGGCCCTCGAAGTTGCCGGCGAAGATCAACGTCGCGCCGAGCTCGCTGAGCGCACGTGCCCAGCACAGGATCGCGCCGGCGACGATCGATGGCCACGCGAGGGGCAGCGTGATCCGGAAGAAGGCGCGTAACGGAGACGCGCCGAGAGTCCAAGCTACCCCCTCGTAGACCGGCTCCACGGCTTCGATCCCCGCCTTCACCGTCCGGATGTAAAACGGTGCCGACACAAACAGCTGTGCAAGCACGACGGCCGTCGTCGTGAATCCGATCGTCAGTCCCCACTGGTCAAGATACTCGCCCACGATGCCACGCCGTCCGAGTGCCACCAGGAGCGCCACGCCCGCCACCGTCGGTGGCAGGACGATCGGGAGATCGATGAGCAGATCGACGAACGCCTTCCCCGGAAATCGGTATCGTGCGAGCACATACGCCAGGGGCGTTCCCACCATGATGGCGATCGCGAGCGTGATCGTACTTGTGACCGCGCTGAGGCGGAGAGAGTCGATCACCAGCGAGGACGTCAGATTGTTCGAGAGCTCGCCGCTGTTCAACGCGCGCCACGCCAACGCTGCGAGCGGGATCGCCAGGAAAGCCACGAACAGGAGCGCGGCGGGCGCGAAGAGCCAGCCCAATCCCAGGTTCCTGATCGGCGACGCCCGCTCGGGTCTAGTTGACTGAGATAAAGCCATATCGCTTGAGGACCCCTTGCCCCGTGTCCGACAGGACGAAATCGATGAACGCCTGCGCGACGTCCCGCTTCCCCGCGTGCCTCGTGATCGCAATCGGGTACGTCGCGATCACGTTGAACTGATCGTCGATCGGCAACATCGTAACGTCCCCGGCGACACCGGCCGTGACGTCCGTGACGTACGCGATCCCGGCGTCCGCCTCCCCCAGCTGCACCTTTGTCACGACCGCCTTGACGTTGGGCTCTTCGGAAACCACGTTGGCGAGCACCTTCCGGCTGAATGCGGCGCCGTAGCCTGCATCCGCACCGAGCTTGGCGATCGACTGACGCGCGTAATCGCCGACCGGAACGCCTTGCTGGGCAAGGACAAGCTTTACACCGGTCTTGACGAGATCCATGGCTGACGCAATAGCCGCAGGATTCGACTTCGGCACGATGATGACGAGGCGGTTCTTGGCGAACGGCACGCCCGCGTCGCGGACGAGGCCTTTGTCGAGCGCCGCCCGCATGTTCTTCTGGTCGGCCGTTGCCAGTACGTCCGCTGTCGCCCCCTGATCGAGCTGCGCCACGAGGGCGGGGCTTCCTCCGAAGTTGAACTCGACACTGGTGGCCGGGTTTGCCGCCTCGAAGTCGACCGCGATCTGCTTGAAGGCATCAGTCAGTGATGCCGCTGCGAACACCGTAATCTTGCCTGCCAACGATGCGCTCATCGGCGTGGCCGCGGTGGCCGGAACGGGCGTCGTTCTCGAATTGGTGTTGCTGCCACAGGCGACCGCGATGGCCGCGATGGAAGTCGCGATGACAACGAGCCCGAATCTCCACGTAGTCGCTGTCTGGTTCACGGCTCCTCACGGTCTTCAGTTCCAAATTCGCACTGGTCAGTGCGCTAGGCGACGGCGCCGAATCGGGCGCGCACCGATCCGGTCTGGCTGGAGTCGTATCCGGGCAGCGCGGCAAGCCCTGCTCGCGCCCGGCCGGACTGCAAGACATCGAGAAGGGCTTCGACGGCCGGGTGTGAGAGGTGCTGATTTGGGATGAGCAGGTCAAAGCTCACGTCCACCATGGGGACGAAGTCCAGGTCGAGCGTCTCGGCCACCGCGCGCAGACCGACGCCAGCGTCTGCCGTCCCGCTCGCGACGGCCCGAGCCACTGCCAGGTGCGACGTCGCCACGCTGGTGTAGCCCTGCACACGCGCGCGCGGTATCCGCGCATCACGGAGCAACTGATCGATGAGGGTGCGGCTCCCCGCGCCTCGTTCGCGGTTGACGAAACGCACGCCGGGCCTGGTCAGCGCTTCGGCCGTCGTCACCGCTTTGGGATTGCCGCGCGCAACGACGAACCCTTGCTCCCAGCTCGTGTACCTGACGACTACGCCACCATCGCGCAACGCCGTCGAGGCAGCACGGAGGTTCCACTCACCGCTTCGCGCGTCGCGCAGATGGATGCCGGCCACGTGCGCGCTCGTGCTGGCCAGGGCGTCAAGCGCCTCTTGGCTTGAGCCGGGGAGCCATACCATGCGTCCGATCCGGGCCCGACGCGACACCCAGGAAGCAAGGATCCCAAGACTCGGATCGCAGCCCACGAGGAAGGCCGTGTTGTCGATGTCCTCGCTCGAGACGAACAGCTCGACGTCAGATCTCCCGCGCACCACACCGTCAGCTGGCGCGAACCCTTCCGCGATCGAATGCTCCGCGGTCCGATTGTGGCCTACGAGGCGGTCGCCGACTCGACCGACGGTCACACGGTCACCTTCCCGGATCGATCCGCTCGGATACGTTGCCAAGATCTCGCGTCGCTCCTCAACGTCGAACAGCTCCTCCACCCGACGCGCGAGCCCGCGAGCGAGCTTGATCGCCACGACCGTGTTCGGCACGTAGCGGCCCGATTCGATTGCGTTGACGGCTTGACGCGTGATCCCGGCTCGAACAGCGAGATCCTCCTGGCTCAGGCCGCGCATGGCCCGTGCCTCCCGAATCAAGTTCCGAGTCGGACCGGTGGTGCGGCGTCCCAAATGGCTCCTCCCAAGCAAGGATAGATGACAAATTGTGAGCTATACACGACCCACGTGCAAGACCAATGTCGCACAGAGACGATGTCGCACAGTGACGGAGGGGAACAGGGCCAACGGAGGCTCGGGCGCGCAGACCGCCGACTGAAGAAGGCGATTCGCAGCGGGCCACGGGCGAGCGCAGCGGAGATCGTTTCGATATCACGCGCACGGCGTGGCGCCCTCCACCGGGCTCAGATCGCCCGACCGCCTGGCCGCGCACGAAAGCGGCATCTAGCGTCGCCCCGTGGTCGTGATTCGCCCAGGCTCTTTGCAGGTGTGGCCCGGGCCAAGAGGCCCTACCTGTGGGGCCGTACGGCACTCCGAAGGCGTGCTCGGGTTGCCTATCCTGAGCACGGCTCGCGGCCACGGACCGCACGAGATCCAGGGGGTGGCCACCTGTGCAAGCAACGTCACGGCAATGCGGAGCGGTGACGGACCGGGTCGTCGATCTGGCGGAGCGCGCGCTGGCCGCGCTTGACGACCGGCGCCTCGACGTGTGGGAGCGTCTGGGACTGACTGTGCGACAGATTCGCTTCATGCACCTGCTCCAGCGCCACCGCGATTGGCCCTGCGTCACGAAGCTTGCCGCCGAAATGGGCGTTCACCCCGCGATTATCACGGGCCTCACGGATCGATTGACGGATCTCGGTCTCGTGGTGCGGAAGGTCGACGCGCGAGATCGGCGCGTCAAGCATGTGGAACTGACACCGCTCGGCAGGAGCGCGCTCGCCGCGAGCCCGGTGGAGGCCGCCCTCATCCGGGAGCGGGTCTCGCGCCTCGATAGCGGGGCCGCGGCAGCGCTCACTTACGCTCTCGACGCACTGGACGGCGGGACGCTCGCGAGGGCCTAGCCTGATCCAGCCCGATGCCTCGGTGTGGCGCCATCACGCACATCTCTGGCCAGCGTCACGCAGTTCGGAGGAGATTCAGTCGATCGTCCCTTGCTCGGTCACACCACCTCCCGCTCGCCGTAATAGGACATTGAGACGGTCCCCGGCGCGCTCTCCGCGCCACCGTGGGAGACCATCGCGAGCGTCACGGGCGCAATCACCTCCGCGTCCGTCGCTACGTTGATGCACGCCGGCAGCCCGGAGGCGAACGCTCGCTCGATCGCGGGCACGACGTCGTCGGCACGCTCAACGTGCTCGCCGTGACAGCCGAACCCCGCAGCAGCGCGGTCGTAGCGCACAGCGCCGAGTTCCGTGACGACGGCGTGCCCTTTGCCGTACATCAGATCCTGCCCGTGTTTTGACATTCCCCACTGCCGATCGTTGTTTACGACCACGACGACCGGAAGCTTGTGCCGTGCCATTGTGTCGAACTCGGCGAAGTTCAGCCCGACTGAGCCGTCCCCCGTGAGGCACAGCACACGGCTTCCCGGGTGGGCGATCTGCGCCGCGATCGCGAACGGCAGCCCGGTCCCGAGGCAGCCGAGGTAGCCGTGCGACAACCAGTGGCCGGGTGTGCGGACCGTCGACGCGATCTCCAGCCAGAACGCCGTCTCGCCCCCGTCGCCCACCAGGACGTCGCTCTCGCGGTTCATCACGCTGCCGATGTCACGTGCGAGGCGATACGGATGAATCGGTGCTGCGCAAGCGGCTGCCCCAGAGAAGGCGGCATCCACCTGGTGGCGCGCGGACCGCAGCATAGCCGTCCATGCTGCGCGATCGGGCCACGGTCGCGAGGCGGCGGCGTCAGCGAGTGCACGCAGGGTCGCCCGGCAATCAGCCACGACGCCAAGCTGCACGTCGCGGTTACGGCCGATCTCCTCGCCCTCGATATCAACCTGGATGACGTGAGCGCCTGCCGGGATGAACGAGTGCTGCGCTCCACCCGTAAAGAGCCCGAGACGCGCGCCGAGCAGCAGGACAACATCAGGGCCGCCGGACGGTCCGGACCCGACGAGTGACATGAATCCGCCGCCGGACAGCGG
The DNA here is from genome assembly GCA_035632115.1 of Dehalococcoidia bacterium. Lineage (GTDB taxonomy): Bacteria > Chloroflexota > Dehalococcoidia > DSTF01 > JACRBR01 > DASQHL01. The sequence continues at coordinate 18,529 of DASQHL010000089.1, forward strand.
ATGCGCTTCGGAGATACACCCGCGGCCTTTGCCGTGCGCCAGTACCGGGATGCCCGTCCGTTCCGCGAAGACGCGCAGTGTGTCGGACGCGCCCGAGAACCAGACGCCGCCACCCGCCATGATCACCGGTCGCTGGGCCGAAGCCAGCCGATCGAGGATCAGTTGCAGCGTGGCGTCTTCCGGCGCCGCACGTTCGGTCGGGCGATAGGCCACGGGCAGATGGACACGGGACTCGTCAATTCTCGCGAACACGACGTCGGCGGGCAGTTCGATGAACACTGGGCCCGGGCGGCCGCTTGTGGCGATGCGCAGCGCCTGCGCCACATAGTCAGACAGGCGCTCGACCCGCGTCACCGTCGCCGACCACTTCGTGACTGGCTTCATAAGGTCGACTTGGCTGAAGCCGCCTTGGAGCGGTAGCCGCTCGTCATCGAGGAGCGGGCTGCGGCCGCCGATGACCAGCACGGGGACGCAGTCGAGATATGCGTTCGCAACCGCTGTTACGACATCGGTGACTCCCGGCCCGGCCGTCACGATGGCCACCCCGACACGGCCGGTGGTGCGAGCCCAGCCATCGGCGGCATGGCCCGCGGCCTGTTCGTGCCGCGTGTCCACGAGCCTGAGCCCGTGACGGACGGCGGACTGGTAGATCGCGTCGAGGTGGCCGCCGTGCAACGTGAAGACACAGGCGACGCCTTCCGCCATGAGCATCCGCACGAGGATCTCGCCGCCGTCGATCTCTCCCAAGTCGGTTTCTCTCCGCGGCATCCAGGGCGTGTGCCCTGTCGGCAACTGTACGTAGTGTCGTGACACCGTTCCGGTGTCGAACGGCCCGCAGTCTGGGGCCATATGGCCCTCCGTGTCGCGCGCCGCCGGGCGCGATCATGCAAGCCAAACAGCGCAGGGAACGAAGGAGAGCCGCGGTGGTGCGCCAGGCCGAAGCATTGATCACCATGACGGAGCGGGCACAGACCAGGATGCTCGGATTGCTGCGCGAGCGGGGACGCGAGCAGTCAGAGGTGCGCGTGTTCGTCGCCGGGGCGGGTTGCTCCGGTTACCAGTGCGGGATGTCGATCGCGGAGGGGCGGACAGAGGGCGACATCGTCATCTGCCAGGGCGACCTCACCCTGCTGGTCGATCCGGAGACTGCCCCTATGGTCCGGGGCGCCGAAATCGACTACGTCGAAGACGTCATGCAGTCCGGATTCGCGATTAACAACCCGAACGCGCCAGCATCGGCCTGTTCCTGCAGCGCGAACGGCGGCGAGGGTCCACCGACCTGCTGTTAGGGGAACCGAGGCCGCTCTTGAGACGGCGATGACGAGACGAGACGACGTGACCTTCAACAGCGGCGCCGCCTCGATCGCCGCATGGTTCTATCACCCATCTGGTGCCCCGGACACCCCCGCGCCGTGCGTGGTCATGGCGCACGGCTTCGCGGGCGTGAAGGAAGCGCGGCTCGATGCCTTTGCCGAGCGGTTCGCGGCTGCCGGTTTGGCGTGCCTCGTCTTCGACTACCGCCACTTCGGCGGCAGCGGCGGTAAGCCCCGCCAGCTGGTTGATATCCGGCGTCAGCGGGAAGACTGGCGGTCAGCGCTGCGCTATGCACGGTCGTTGCCAGCGGTCGATGCTCGGGCGATCGGGCTCTGGGGAACGTCCTTCGGGGGTGGGCATGTGCTGGAGTTGACGGCGCGAGATGCGAGAATCAAGGCGGCGGTGCTGCACCTGCCGCTCGTCGATGCCGTGGCGACCGGGCGCCATGAAGGGATCATCCCCACCGCCAGGCTCGCCTGGTGTGGGCTCCGCGACCTGGCCCGCGCCGCGATGCGGCGGCCACCGTACCTCATCCCCGTCGTCGGGCCGCCGGGATCCGTGGCATGCATGAGCACGCCGGAGGCGCTGCCGGGATACCTCTCCATCGTCACGAATGCGCCCGCCTGGAGGAACGAGGTTGCTGCGCGCATCGTGGTCGGGATGGCGCTGTTTCGGCCAATCGCAAGCGCCCGTCGCGCGCGCTGTCCGCTCCTGTTCGTCGTCGGCAAGCAGGACTCGATCACGCCGACGGAGGTCACGCTGAAGGCCGCGCGCCGCGCGCCGCGGGCGCAGGTGCTGTCGCTCCCCGGCGGGCATTTTGACGCGTATCTGGGTGAACAATTCGAGCGGGCCGTCGAAGCGGAGAAGTCATTTCTCCTGGAGTATCTGAACGCAGCGCAGCGGCCGAGGTCGGTAGGAGGGCAATCCGCGCCGGCGACGGTGGCATAACACCGGCGGGCGGGGATCCAGCGGGAGGCGCGGGGATGAGCAAGAGGCGCACAACGGACTCGCCGGTCCCACGATCGCCCACCGAGGCGCGGTACGGCGAAGCGTTGCAGTTTGACCGCTGGGGCTGGGGGAGCCACTGCGTGGACTGCTACCCGGGCAACTGTCCCTATCGGGTGTACGTCAAAGACGGAGTCGTCATCCGCGAAGAGCAGGCCGGGACGTTTGCGACGGTCGAGCCTGGTGTTCCGGACATGAACCCGATGGGATGCCAGAAGGGCGGCTCCTGGAGCCGGTTACTCTACGGCGATGAGCGCATCGTGCATCCGATGCGGCGCGCCGGCGAACGCGGTCAGGGGCGCTGGCAGCGCATCTCCTGGGACGAGGCGCTGACCGACATCGCCGACGCGATGTTGGATACGATCCAGGCGGAAGGGCCGGAGAGTATTGTCCGCACCGGCACGCCAGGACAGGGCGGCACGCAGAGCATCGCGCTCGCGGGCGCGGTCTTCAACAAGCTCGGCTGTACGCTCACCGACGTACAGGGCGAGATCAACGACTGGAACCCGGGGCTGTACATAACCTTCGGCCGATTCGACCCTTGCGCCAGCAACGACGACTGGTTCCATGCCGACCTGATCATTATCTGGGCGAACAACCCGGCCTACAGCGACATCCCGATGGCCCACTACGTGAGCGAGGCACGTTATCGGGGCGCGCAGGTCGTCATCATCGCGCCGGACTACAGCCCCTCGGCGATCCATGCCGACATCTTTTTGCCGGTCCGGATAGGGAGCGACGCGGCGCTCGCCCTGGCGATGTGTCTGGTGATCGTGGAAGAAGGCCTGCTGGACGCACCCTTCGTGCGCGAACAGACGGACTTGCCGCTGCTCGTCCGCAGCGACACAGGACGCTTCTTGCGACAGGAGGACGTCGCGGAGGGCGGCGCCGCCGACCGGTTCTACCTCTTCGACGAGGCCACACAACGAATCGTCGAAGCGCCACAGACGCTCGATCTCGGCTCGCTCGTGCCGGCACTCAGGGGTGCGTGTACAGCGACCCTGGCCGGTGGCGAGCGCGTCGCGGTTGAGCCGGTGTTCGCCATGCTCGAGCGGACCCTGCAGGACTACACACCGGAGGCCGCGTCGCGCATCTGCGGCGCACACCCCGATGTCATCCGTCAGCTCGCGCGTCTGGTCGCTGCGAAGAAGACACACGTGCTGGATGGCTGGACCTTCGGCAAGTCATACCACGGCGACCTGATGGAGCGCGCGATCTGTCTCGTGCTTGCGCTCACCGGCAACTGGGGCAAGCAGGGTACGGGCATCCGGAGCTGGGCGGTCGGCATGTTCGATGGCATGTTCACATGGTCAGCAAAGCCTGAGCCGGGGCCGGAGGCAGCGCAACGCCTCGTGACAGGACTCAACGCGGCGACGGCCGCCATGAAGGCGCAGGACCCATCGTTGACCGATGAGCTCCTGGTGCACGAGATGGGCTATCGTGGCGCAGTGTTGGGCGGCAATGTGCCGCCCGCCTTCTTCTGGCTCAACCACTGCGGATATCGCGATGTGTGGGAACAGACGGGCTGGGGCGATCCCGATATGAAGCGGCCGTTTTCTGCCTACGTGCAGGAGGCGATCGACCGCGGCTGGTGGCAGGGCTCGCAGTATCCGTTGCCCGACTCGCCACCCCGCGTGTTGTTCGAGATCGGCGGCAACATGCTGCGACGGACGCGCGGCGGCCAGCAGCAACTTCTCAAGCACCTGTGGCCGAAGCTGAGGCTTATCGTCTCGCTCGACGTGCGTATGACCACCACCGGCATGTGGTCGGACATCGTGCTGCCGGCGGCGCATCACTACGAAAAGCCAAATTTCCCGTACACGACGCCGGATGTGATGAACCTGACGCTGTCCGACCGCGTGGTCGACCCGCCCGCGGACACGAAGAGCGAGTGGCAGTTCGCGCTGGCGCTCGCACGGAAGGTGTCGGAGCGCTCGGTCGAACGAGGCTTCGTCGAGTACCGATCCCGGTTGGGCACGCCGGTGCGGCTCGACACCCTGTACGACCAGATCTCCGGCAACGGGTACTTCGCGGACGATGAGACGGTGATCAACGAGATGGTCATCGACTCGGCCGCCGCCGGGACGCTGCCCGCCAGCACTACGCTGTCGTCGCTGCGCGAGACGGGGTACGTGCGCTTCACGGACTGGGGACGGTCGCCCATGGCGCTGGCACAGGCCTCGGATTTGAAGCCGAACGAGACGCACGCACCGTTCCGCTGGCAGACAGAGAAGAAAGAGCCGTTCCCTACCCTCACCCGCCGCGCGCAGTTCTACATCGACCACGACTGGTTCCTGGAGGCACACGAACAGCTGCCGCTCCACAAGGAACCACCGGCGCAGGGCGGCGACTATCCCTTCGAGATCACGGGCGGGCATCCGCGCTGGAGCGTGAACTCGACCAACATGACGAACCGGATCATTCTGAACACCCAGCGGGGCCGCCCAACGGTGTACGTGAACGACGCGGACGCCGCCCGCCACGGCGTCATCGACGGCGACGAGCTGCGCGTGCACAACGATGTCTCGGAGGCGTTCGTGGAGGCGCGCGTCACGCCCGCGGTCCGGCCCGGGCAGCTGGTCATGTACAACGGATTCGAGCCGTACCAGTTCGACGGTTGGCGGGATACGTCGAACGTGGAGCCGGGCATGGTCAAGTGGCTGCACTTCGCCGGCGGCTACGGGCATCTGCGCTACCGGGCGTTGCACTGGCAGCCCGTCCCCATCGACCGCGGCGTGCGTGTCGACATCGAGAAGGCAAGCGGCACATCTGCCGGTTAGCCCGCGATCGCGAACTCGAACGCCCTCAGGCTCACGGCCCCGCGCTGAACCCGACGGTCCGGCGCTCCGTTGCGCGCTTCGTCTGCTTGCGGATCTCAGCGCGCGCGTCTGCGTCGCCCGGCGCGCACCTGTCACGGAGTTCGCTGCTCCGGCGGATGGCCCTGCCGGCATCCTTCGTGATCGCTCACGAGGTCGCTCACGAGGTCATCCGCACCGCCGCTCAATTCCTACACCTCGAGGCCACCCCGAACCTTGCGCACGTCGGCGCGAGTGCCGCGGCAGGCCGGCGCTGGCTGCCACTCGTTCGGCCAGTACTTCAGATGGCCATAGCCGCCTGCGAGGTGAAGCGGCTTGATCATGCCCGGCTCGATGTCGGAGGGACCGTTCCAGTTGGGGAACTGGTACGGCTCCCAGCCGTTGTACATGATGATCTGTCCCGGCCGCGCCGACGGCGACGTCTTGATGGGTGTGCGGTACGCCCCCATGTCGTTGAACACCTCAACGACCTCGTTGTCCGTCAGGTCGCGTGCGGCGGCGTCGCCCGGGTTCATCACCAGGTGCGGCTCGCCGCGGTGGGTCTGCAACATCAGCTTGTTGACGATGTTGGCGGAGTGGATGCTCCAGCGGTTGTGGCCGCTCGTGATCAGCATCGGGTAATCGCCGCCCGCCTTCGGCGGCTCCTTGTGGCATGGGAGTTGCTCGTCGGCCTCCAGGAACCACTCGTGGTCGATGTAGAACTGCGCCCGCCGCGTGAGCGTCGGGTAGGGGTACCTCTTCTCCGTGTGGTCGCGCAGGGGTGCGAACGTGCTGTCGGGCTCGATTTGGCTCGCCTGCCCGAGCGCCCGCGCGTTCATACCGAGACCCGTGAAGCGGATGAACCCCTTGTCTCGCACCGTATCCAGGCTGGAGCCCGCGGGCAGCGCGCCCGTGATGATCGTGTCCTTGATCATCTCGTCAGCCAGCGCATCTTCATCAATCAGCGTATTTCCGTTGCGCGCGTAGCCGTTGTTGAAGGAGTAGCGCTCCCACAGGTCGTCGAGGCGGCGTTCCACCCCCGTGGCGTCGCGATACGTCACGAAGTTGCGCGCCCGCGCGCGCCGGGCCACCGCCTGGCTGAGCAGACCGAAGATCTCTAGCTCCGACTTCGCCTCGTCGACCGGTTCCACGACCTTGTCGCAGAATGTGAGGTTGAGCGTGTGGGTGCTCGGAATGCCGAAACTGATCTTCTCGTACTGGGCTGCGATGGGCAGCACGTAATCGGACTCGAGCGCCGTAGCGCTCATGCGGTAGTCCATCGTCGCGATCGTCTTCAGCTTGGGCCAGAGATGCTTGATCAGCATTCTGCGCCCGCCGCGCGTACGGCGGAGCGCATTGCCCCCGCACTCGATGAAGACCCGCGGCTCCACGGACTTCGAAGGCACACCAGCCCACCAGCCCTTCGCGATCGCCTCGCTGTAGTACTGGTCGAACGTGCGCGGCAGCGATTCGTCGTGCCAGCCCGTCTCGTTCCAGTTCTTGTCGAAGCCCGCGTGGTTGTACCAGAGGAAGATGGGCGGCACCCAGCCGGACGCCCCGTTGTTCGCCGACCGCTTCGTGAACTCGATCGTGGCCAGCTCCTGCGTCATGGTTGGGTCTTCCGCGCGCACGCTGGCGACGAACTGTTGATACCCGTCGTAGAGCAGCTTCGTCATCTCCGGCCCCGCGACGGGTTTGGCGGCACCCATCAGCCAGCCGTCGAAGAGTGCCGCAATCCACGCCTCAACGCCGGTGCCCTTGCGGCCCCAATTGCCGGTCAGCGCAAGCAGCAGGAGCTGCGAGCGCTCGATGAGGTCGCCGTGGTAGTACTTGCCCGCGTTGTTCAGGCTGCCGAGCGTCTTCGTACGCCCCCGCGCGACCTTGCGTCCCAGCTCGCGGATAGTGCCTGCATCAACGCCGCAGATCGCAGCGGCCTTCTCCGGCGTGTAGTCCTTGAGCCGCGCCAGCATGCGCGCGTAGACCGGACGGACCGTGACCTTGACGCCGTCCTTCAGCGTCACCCGGATCTTCCCCGTGAGTGCCGGCGCGACCTTGCCGAGCTTCAGAGTGTCGCGCGGCGCAGGGACGATCGTCGTCGTCTTGGCATCGAGCCAGAAGAATTGCTCCGCGTGCCCGCCTTCCTTGAGGTCCGCCTCAACGAGGAAACGTTGGTTGTCGTCCCGGACGAGCAGTGGGAGGTCGGTCTGTTCCTGCACGAACCTTTCGTGCACGAGCCCTTCCTCGACAACCGTTGCCGCCATGCCGAGAGCGAACGCTGCGTCGGTGCCGGGTTTCACTGCGACGTAATAGTCCGCATGCATCGCGGACGGCGAGTAGTCCGGTGCCACCGTCACGATAGTGGCGCCACGGTAGCGCGCCTCGGTGATGTAATGCTGGTGGGGGATGCGCGTGTACGCCGGGTTCGAGAACCAGATGAAGAAGACGTCAGCGTGGAACCAGTCGTCGATACTGCCCACCGGATCGAACTTGCCATAAGTCAGGTAGTGGCCCGGCGAGAAGTCGTTCATCTCCGCGTTGAGGTCCGTGGTGAGGCCACCGATGAGGCTATAGAAGCGCGTGCGCCCCGTAACGCCCCAGGTGCTCATGTTGCACCCGGAAAGCGCGATCATCGATTCAGGACCCTGTTCCTGGATGGCATCAACAATCCCGTCGGCGATCTCGTCGCACGCCTGGTCCCAGCTAATCCGCTCCCACTGGCCCGAGCCGCGCTCGCCCACGCGCCTCGCCGGATGGCGCAGGCGTTCGCCGCCGGTGAGGGTGTGGCTCCATCCGGCGCCCTTCTGGCAACCCATGGGGTTCATGTCGGGTACACCGGCTTCGATGACGGGCAGTGTGCCCGCCTGTTCCTCCCACGCGATCTTTCCATCGCGTAGATAGACCCGATACGGGCAGTTGCCGGGATAACAGTCAATGCAGTGGCTCGCCCAGAGTGCCCGGTCGAACGTGAACCGGTCGCGGTGGCGGGCCTCGGTGACCGAGGCGCGCTCCGCCAGGCGCTTGGGCCTCGCAGCGGTCGCCATGTCGTGCCTCCAGGGAGGCCGGGTACTGTTACGTTGCCCGGTCGCGAGCGGCGCAGCAAGGGCCGGAACGCCACTCATAGGGGCCGATCGGCCCGGGGGCCATGGTCGGCCGGCCGTATCGCCGGGACAAACGGCCCTAGTGCCCGTCCGCGGCACAGCTGATAGTGACGGCACGATGGTGCCCATCATCCGCTTCATCGGTTGCTCAGGGTCCGGCAAGACGACGCTCTTGACCGATGTCGTGCGGATCCTGCACGCCCAGGGCGTGCGCGTCGCCGCGTTCAAACACGCGCATCACCGCGTCGACCTCGACCGCCGGGGTAAGGACTCGTTCCGCTTCGCCACCGCCGGCGCGGTGTCCGTGACCGTCGTGTCTCCAGACAAGCTTGCCACGTTCGAGGCGACCACGAAGCGGCCCAGCCTGTTGGAACTGGGGCGCCGCGCGGGCGAGGACGTCGACGTCATCCTTGCGGAGGGCTTCCACGGCACCTCGACGCCGTATTTTCTGCTGCTTCCGCCCGGTCGATCTGATGCGCGCACGCCGGCTCGCGAACCCGGCGAGTGTCTCGGGCTCATCGGCACGGGCCCCGACCTCGCGGACGCCTGGTTCGACCGCGCCGACCCCGCCGGCGTCGCGCGCTGCATCATCGCCTGGCTGCGGCTGCAAAGCGACCGCGACGTGGACCTTGAGCGTGCGCTCCGTGACGCCGAAGCGTTTCACGGACACTTGTGCCCGGGACAGGTGCTGGGTGTGCGGATGGCGCTGCTCGGGTGCCGCGAAGCCGGAGTGCCGAAGCCGCGCGCATCGAAGACGCTGATCACGTGGGTGGAGATCGACCGCTGCGGTGCCGACGCGGTGCAGACCGTCACCGGCTGCAAGCCCGGCCGCCGGACGCTGAAGATCGTCGACTACGGCAAGCTGGCCGCCACGTTCCTCAACACGGAGACCGGCGCGGCGGTGCGCGTCGCGGCGCGTGCCGAGTCGCGTGATCGCGCGGCCGCGCTGTACCCGCAGCTCGACCGTCGCGAC
>DASQHL010000090.1:0-6444 GCA_035632115.1 Dehalococcoidia bacterium
GGAGGACCTGGTGGCGGCGATCGCGGCGGACGTGGAGGCGGCGCGGGGGTACTTCGCGGGGCGGTAGGGGAGGGCGTCGCGTGAACGGGCGGCGCGGGCCGTGCGGCGGCGGGCGCGGGGGCGGATGTGCGTTTTGCGAGGGATGGGCGGAGCGGATACAGTGAGGGCCCACACGGGCAGTAACTGAAGGGACAGCGCTCATAGCAAGAGAACTCCGCATCAACGAACGGATCCGCGTGCGCGAAGTGCTCATCATCGACGATGAGGGGCACAAGCTGGGCGTGACGCCCATCCACGAAGCGCTCGCGATGGCCCGCGACGCGGGCCTGGACCTCGTCGAAGTCGCCCCGAACGCCAATCCGCCTGTCTGCCGCATCCTGGACTACGGCAAGTTCAAGTATGAGCAGGCGAAGAAGGAGCGGGAGGCGCACAAGCACCAGAAGCAGGCGGCGCTGCGCGAGGTGCGCTTCAAGCCGAAGATCGGCGCGCACGACATCGACTTCAAGACGAAGGTGGTGCGCAAGCTGCTGGCGGCGGGGGACAAGGTGAAGGTGTCGGTGATGTTCCGCGGGCGGGAGATCACGCACCCGGAGATCGGCCGGGCGCTGCTGTTGCGCGTGGCGGAGAACCTCCACGACGCGGCGCAGGTGGAGCGGGCGCCCTCGATGGAGGGGCGGTTCATGAACATGTACCTGGCGCCGCTGCCGCAGAAGCAGGCGCCGAGGCCGCAGAAGGCGCGGCCCGCGGCGACGGCCCCCGCGGAGGCCGGCGCGCCGGTCGAGACGGCGATGGCGGCGGCGCTGCTGGATGCCGGCGTCGAGGGCGTGAGCCCGTAGGAGCGCGGGGCGGCGGCGTAGTGAGCGTCCGGGGTGTCTGGTACACTGGCGCGCCGGCGGCGGGAAGCACCACCTGGCGGGCAGATCGGACACGGGAAGGGACTGAGGCGGACGCACATGCCGAAGATGAAGACGCACCGCGGCGCGGCCCGGCGGTTCAAGGTGACCGGCACGGGCAAGTTCACGCGACGCAAGGGGAACATCAGCCACAACCGGACGCGGATGTCGAAGGCGGCGCGGGGGAAGATCGACGAGATGCTCGTCGTGTCGAAGCCCGGGCAGCGGATGTTGCGCAAGCTGATGCCGTACGCGAAGCGCTGAGCGCTGGGCGTAGCACCGGGCGCCGAGAACTCAGAACCTGTCTCGGTCCGGCCAGCGGTACAGAAGATGCGATCAGGTTCTTAGTTCCAGGGTCTGGGTTCTTGCGATGGCACGCGTAAAACGGGGCGTCACGGCGCACGCCCGACACAAGAAGATCATCGGACTGGCGACGGGGCACAAGGGGCAGCGGCACCGGGTGTTCCGGCGGGCGAACGAGTCGGTGCTGCACAGCCTGGACTACGCGTACCGGCACCGGCGCGAGCGGAAGGGCGACTTCCGCAAGCTGTGGATCGCGCGGATCAACGCGGCGGCGCGGCTGAACGGGACGACGTACAGCCGGCTGATCGACGGGTTGGCGAAGGCGGGGATCGCGATCGACCGGAAGGTGCTGGCGGACCTGGCGGTGCGAGAGCCGGCGGCGTTCGCGGCGATCGCGGCGCAGGCGATCGCGGCGCGGGCGTAACGCTCGCGCGCGGGTCTTCAACAGATTACGCAGAGAGCACGGGATGGTGGGTGGGGCGCTCGGGGAGCGTCGTTCTTTGCGTTGCAGCGGCGTGTTCGGGGAGCGCGACGGGGCAGCCACAGATTACGCAGATGGCATGGATAGGTCGGTGAGACGCTCGGGGTTGGGAAGATACGGCGGCCGGGGATGTGCCTGCGGAAGGAGGAGTACGTGACAGCGGAGCATGCGGTGGTGGTGTTCACGCAGGGGGCGTGCGAGTTCTCGGAGATGGTGCGGCTGCACCTGGAATCGCGCGGGCAGCGGTATGCGGAGCGGGACGTGGATACAGACGACGGGGCGCGCGAGGAGATGCTGCGGCTGGGGGCGAGCGGCACGCCCGTGACGGTGATCGACGGGGAGGTGGTGGTGGGGTTCGACGAAGAAGCGATCGACGAACTGCTGGGGTTCACGCCGTACAACCCGCCGGAGGCGCACGGCGCGCGGCCGGACGAATAGCGGCGCGCTTCGCGCGCAGAACAAACAACAGAGAACAGGCAACAGACGGCAGACGGCAGGCGAATGGTGAGTTACGACTGATCGCGCGTACGGGCGCGTCTCTTTAGGGGCCGCGCAGTTCCGCGGCGAGGTCGCGGCGGAGGCGTTCGAGGAGTCTGCGCTGGGCGCGGGCGACCTCGTCGTCGGTGAGGGTGTGGTCATCGGACTGGTAGACGAGGGCGAAGGCGAGTGACTTCTTGCCGGGCGGCACCTGGTCGCCTGTGTAGACATCGAAGATGCGCGCCTCGCGGACGAGGGCGGTGGATTCGATGATTGCGCGGACCTCGGCGGCCGGCATATCGGCGTCGACGACGAGCGCGATGTCCTGCTCGACGGCGGGGAACTTCGAGACGGGGCGCGCCTTGCGGACGCCGCCGATATGCGGCGCGAGCGCATCGAGCGTGAGGTCGAAGACGAAGGCATCCTGTTCGACGCCGAACGCGGCGGCGACGTCCGGGTGCACCTGGCCGATGACGCCGATGCGCTCGCCGGCGACCTGGATCTCGGCGGTGCGGCCGGGCACGAAGCCGTGCTCGGTCGCGACGACGCGCAGAGCGACGACGCCGAGGCCGTGCAGCAGATCGTCGAGGTAGGCGCAGGCGTCGAAGAAGTCCACGGCGTCCGTGGATGGGCGGCCCCAACGATCGAAGCGGCGGCCGGTGACGGCGGCGACGAGGTGCTCCTGTTCGTCGGGCAGAGCTTCCTCGCCGAAGGGGCGGCCGGACTGCGCGAGGCGCTGATCGGGGTGGTGGTAGGTGCGCGCCGCCTCGAAGATGGCGACCTCGCCCTTCTGGTAGCGGAGGTTGGCGGCGAGCGTCTGCAGGATGCTGGCGCGCAGCGTGGGGCGCAGGTACTCGTGGTCGGCGCTGATGGGGTTGACCATGCGGTACGGCGGGTAGATGGCGAGATGCTCGCGCGGGACGACGCGCTCGATCGCTTCGAGGGTGGTGAGGGAGTAGGTGATCACCTCCGTCATGCCGGCGGCGGCGAGGACGTCGCGCGCGCGCTCGCGAAGCTCGCGCAGGGGCTGCTCGACGAGCGGGGGGATGGCGCCTTCGAGCAGCTTCGCCGGGATCTGGTCGTAGCCGATGATGCGTGCGACCTCTTCGGCGACGTCATCGGCGATGCGGACATCGGGGCGCCAGTAGGGGACGCGGACGACGTAGCGATCGGGGGGCACCCAGCGGGCGGAGAAGCCGAGCGCGGTGAGGACGGCACGGACCTTCGCGACGGGCGGGTCGATGCCGAGCACGCGCGCGAGCCGTTCGCGCGTGATCTCGACGCGCTGCTCGCGCGCCTTCGCGGGGTAGGCATCGACGGAGCCGGCGCAGGCGGTGCCGCCGCAGAGTTCGACGAGGAGCTTCGTGGCGCGCTGGGAGGCGATGAGCGCCAGCTCCGGTGGCAGCCCCTTCTCGAAGCGGAGCGAGGCCTCGCTGCGCAGGCGGAGTGCGGCACCGGTGCGGCGGACGCTGGCGGCGAGGAAGGTCGCCGCTTCGAGGAGGACGTTGGCCGTGCGCGCGGTGACCTCACTTTCGAGGCCGCCGATGACGCCGGCGAGCGCGACGGGGCGACGCTCGTCTGCGATGACGAGCATGTCGCGGGTGAGGGTGCGGTCCTCGTTATCGAGGGTGGTGAAGCGCTCGCCCTCCTCGCCGCGACGGACGATGATCTGGTGGCCGGCGATGCGATCGTAGTCGAAGGCGTGCAGCGGCTGGCCCAGCTCCAGCATGACGTAGTTGGTGATATCGACGACGTTATTGATCGGGCGCTGGCCGAGCGCGATGAGCCGCTCCTGCATCCAGCCGGGTGACGGGCCGAGCTTGATGCCGGTGACGACGGTGGCGACGTAGCGGACGCAGAGGTCGGGCGCGGCGATGCGGACGGCGACCTTTCCCTTGACGGGCGCGGCCGCCGGGTAGTCGAGCGACGGTTCGCGGACGGTGGCGCCGGTGAGGGCGGCGACTTCGCGGGCGATGCCGAGCACGGAGAGCCAGTCGGGGCGGTTCGGCGTGACGGACAGCTCGAAGATCGTATCGCCGAGGACATCGGCGAGGGGCGCGCCGAGGGGCGTGTGGGGCGGCAGGACGAGGATGCCCTCGTGCTCGTCCGAGAGACCCAGTTCGCGCTCGCTGAGCACCATGCCGGCGGACTCGACGCCGCGGATGACGGCGGGCTTGAGGACGGACGGCTTGCCGGAGTGGCCGTCGCGGACGCGGGCGCCGACGGTGGCGAAGGCGATGCGCTGGCCGACGGCGAGGTTGGGCGCGCCGCAGACGACGCGGTGCCGCTCGTCCGGTGTCACATCGACGGTGGCGAGACGGAGGCGGTCGGCGTTGGGGTGGGAATCGACCGCGGCAACTTCGCCGACGCGGATCTCCGGGCCCCAGTCTCCGCCGGTGCAGACGATCGCATCGACGGCGAGGCCGGCCTGGGTGAGCAGGCGCGCCAACTCATCGGCCGGCAGGCGCAGGTCGACGTACTCGCTCAGCCACTTGAGAGAGACTCGCATCGATTACCCCTACACCTGTTGGAGCACGCGCAGGTCGTTCTGGTACCAGGTGCGGATGTCATCGACGCCGTAGAGCTGCATGGCGAGGCGCTCGACGCCCATGCCGGCGGCGAAGCCGGTGTAGCGGGCGGCATCGATGCCCATGTTCTGGAGGATCTCCGGGTGCACCATGCCGGCGCCCATCATCTCGATCCAGCCGGTGTGGTGGCAGGACGCGCAGCCGGCGCCGTTGCAGACGAAGCAGTCGACGGCGACCTCGGCGCCGGGCTCGACGAAGGGGAAGTAGGAGCACTGGAGGCGGACCTTGCGTTCGCCGCCGAAGAGGCGGTGCATCAGTTCGAGCAGGGTGCCCTTGAGGTGGGCGAGGGAGAGCCCCTCATCGACGGCGAGGACCTCGACCTGCGTCATCATCCACTCGTGGGTCGTGTCGGTGGCCTCGAAGCGGTAGGCGCGGCCGGGGACGGCGACGCGGATGGGGGGCTGGCGGCCCTCCATGAAGCGGATCTGCATGGGGGAGGTGTGGGTGCGGAGGAGGAGGGGGCGGCGGCCATCGACCTGCTCATCGACCCACATGGTGTCCCACATGTCGCGCGCGGGGTGGTCGGCGGGTATGCGCAGCGCCTCGAAGTTGTAGTAGTCGAGCTCGACCTCGGGACCCTCGACGACGGAGAAGCCCATGGCGCGGAAGGCATCGAGGATCTTGCGGAGGGTGCGCGTGACGGGGTGGAGGCTGCCGCGGCGATGCGGGCGGGCGGGCAGCGTGACATCGATCCGGCCGGTCTGGATGGAGGCAGCGAGGGCGTCGCGGCGCAGCTCTTCGGCGCGGGCATCGAAGGCGGCTTCGAGGTCTTGCTTGAGCGCGTTGGCGGCGGCGCCGAGTGCCTTGCGCTCGTCGATGGAAAGGGCGGCGAGGCCGCGGAGGACGCCGGTGAGGCGGCCCTTGCGGCCGAGGAACTCGATGCGCCAGGCGTCGAGCGCGGGGGCGTCGGCAGCGGCGGCGAGGGCGCCGAGCGCGGCCGTGCGCAGCTGCTGTACCGATTCGTCCGCCATGCGCGCCTCGCGATCTGCCGGGGGTCGTGCGTGCGGGCATTATAGGCAGAGCGGAGCGGAGGCGGGAGGCGGGAGGCGGGATGTTGGATGTTCGATGTTGGGGGGCGGGACGCGGGACGGAGCGCGCGCGGACGACGGTATGCACCGTCAGCGCGCGCTCACGCGGATGACGCCGGCCATGCCCGCGAGCACATGGATGGTGCACGCGTAGGTGTAGGTGCCCGGTGTATCGAAGGTGAGGCGCCAGGTTGAGCGGGGCATCTGGATGCCGAGCGAGCCGGACGAAAGGAACGTGCGATCGTCGAAGCCGCCGGGCGGGGGGTCGACGGCATCGGCAGAGCGCCGGTCGAGGGCGACGTTGATGCCGCGGCCAGCGGGGTCGGCGTAGACGCGTACGCCGGGCGGCTCCGGGCCGGCGCCCTTGAAGACGACGTTGTGGAAGTCGCGGTCGTCGCTCTCGAAGATCACGGTGTCGCCGACCTTGAGGTCGAGCGAGGGCTGGACGAACGTCGCGACCTGGCCATAGGGGGTAGTGAGGCCGACGGCGACGCGAACGAGCGCCGTGCCCCCCGGGCCGGGGAGAGCGCGCGACTCGGCCTGGGCGCGGGAGAGGGCGCGCTGCCCCTCCGCGAGATAGTCGGCGAGCTGTGCGCGGCCGGCCGCGGTGACGGTCGTGGGCGACGGGACGCGCGCGCCGGGCGCATCGACGGTGACGGTGCCGCGCATCCAGA
>DASQHL010000091.1:0-58524 GCA_035632115.1 Dehalococcoidia bacterium
CACCGGTTCGAACAGCGCGAACGAGTGGACGACCTCCATGTTCGCCTGGAGCAGCTCGCCGTTATGGTCGCGGAACTCCTCGTTGTCCTTGCGCTGCCTGCCGAAGAGCTGCACCAGCAGCATCCCGCCGATGTGCTCGGCGGTGAAGGCGTTGAGGCGCGCGATGTGCCGGCGTTGCTTGCGGAACGAGTTCCGCATCACCACCGCGAACCACCGCATGATCACGGCCAGGAACGGCATGATCACGAACGTGATCGCCGCCAGCTTCCAGTTGATCACCAGCAACACGGCCGCCACGCCGATGATCATGAACAGGTCGGCGATGATCGTGATCGCACCGGCCGTCAGCAGGTCGTTCAGTGCGGTGATGTCGTTCGTCAGCCGCGTCACGAGCCGGCCCACCGGGTTGGCGTCGTAAAAGGCGATGGACATCCGCTGGAGGTGGCGGAAGAGGCGCAGCCGCAGGTCGTTCATCACCTTCTGCGCCACGACGACCATCATCAGCGATTGCGCGTAGCGGAAGACGAACATGAAGGCGAGGACGCCGACGTATGCCGCGATGATCCACGGCAGTCCGCTCGTCCTCCCCTTGGCAATGTCGTGGTCGATTGCCTGCTGAACCAGCAGCGGCTGTGCGATCTGCAGCCCCGTGGTAGCGAGCAACAGCAGGATCGCCGCGGCAACCCGCCAGCCATACGGACGCATGTACGGCAGGAAGCGGCCCACAAGGCGGGAGTCGTACGCCTTGCCGATCGCGTCGTCTTCCTCGTGAAATGCCGCGCTCACGTGGCACGGTCCTGCGGCTCGGCGTCGTCGCCCAGTTGCTGCTCCAGGCGTTGGCGGCGATCCAACTGCGCGTACGGACCGTCGCGCGCCACCAGTTCGGCGTGCGTGCCGCGCTCCACGATGCGCCCGTCCTCCAGCACCACGATCTGGTCCGCCCAGCGGACCGCCGAGACGCGGTGCGCAATGATCACCGCCGTGCGGCCCGCGATGAAGTCGCGCACGCCGGCCAGGATGCGCTCCTCCGTGTACGCGTCAACGTGCGAGAGCGCGTCGTCCAGCACCAGGATCGGCGCCTCGCGCGCAAGCGCCCGTGCGATCGCCGCCCGCTGCTTCTGCCCGCCGGACAGCGAGACTCCACGCTCGCCGACCATCGTCTGCATGCCCGCGGGCAGCTGCGGCAGGTCCTTCGAGAGTTGCGCGAGTCGCACAGCCTGCTCCAGGTGTGCCGCGTCCACATCGCCCCCCCATGTGACGTTCTCTTCCAGGGTCGTCGAGAAGAGGAACGACTCCTGCGGCACGAACGCCAGCGACCGGTGCAGCTGCTCCAGCGGGAAGTCACGCACGTCCACGCCGTCGATCGTTACGCGTCCGGCGCGCACGTCATACACCCGCGCGACCAGATTCACCAGCGTCGTCTTGCCGGATCCCGTCGGCCCGACGATCGCCAGCGTTGTGCCCGCGGGCACGTCGAGTGCGATGTCGTGCAACACCGGCCGGTTGAAATATCCGAAGCTCACGCGCTCGAACGTGATGCTGCCGCGCACCTGCGGCAGTGGCAGTACCCCAGGTGTCTCCGTGACCACCGGCTTGCGCGACAGCACCTCCTCCACGCGCTCCATGGAGGCGGCCGCCTGCTGGTACAGGTTCAGCGTCCAGCCAAGGTTCACCATCGGCATGGAGAGGAGCACGATATAGCTGTTGAACTGCACGAACTGGCCGAGCGTGATCGCGCCCGATCGCACCTCCAGCGCGCCCACATAGATCACGATCACCGTGCTCAACCCGATCAGCACCGCCAGCATCGGCCAGAGCGCCATCGAGAGCCGTGCCCAGTGTACGTTCGCGCGCTCGAACGCCTTCGTCTCGCGTTCGAACGCCGCCGCTTCGTTCTCCTCCTGCACGTAGGCCTTCACAACCCGCGCGCCGGAGAAGTTCTCCTGGACGAACGTCGTGAGATTGCCGAACTGCGTCTGGACGGCGTGAAACCGCTTCTCGATCACCTGCCCCACCCACACGAACAGGAGTGTGATGAACGGCAGCGGCAGCGCGGACAGCAGCGCCAGCTTGACATCGATCGTCAGCATGATCGCGAGACCCGCGAGAAACAGCATCACCG
Organism: Dehalococcoidia bacterium; assembly: GCA_035632115.1. Lineage (GTDB taxonomy): Bacteria > Chloroflexota > Dehalococcoidia > DSTF01 > JACRBR01 > DASQHL01. The sequence goes on from DASQHL010000091.1 coordinate 2,123, forward strand.
AGCGCGCGAGATCCATCAGCCCGGGGCCAAGGATCTCCCGGATCAGCGTCACATCGTTCGAGACGCGCGCCATCAGGTCGCCGGTCTGGTTGTCCTGGAAGAACTTCTGATCAAGGGACTGGATGTGAGCATACACGTCGTTTCGCAGGTCGAACTCGATCTGTCGCGACGAGCCGCTGACGAAGATGCGCGTGACATAGCGCAGCCCACTGTCGAGGAGTTGGATGCCGATGGTCAGGCCGGCGAAGAAGAACAACTTTTGATGGCTGGCGTTCCCCCGCAGGCCGTCCACCGCCTTTCCCAGCACGTACGGCGCCATGATGCTCGCGCCGCAGGCGAGCGCCAGCGCCAACAGCCCGATCGACATCCGCAGCCGGTACCGGAGGAGGTAGGGCCAGAGCCTGGTGAAGAATCGCACGGGGCGCCTTTGACAACTGTTACAAACTGCGCATTATAGGTGTCCGCGGGCGCCCGCGGTAGAGTACAATCCTGGAGTGGACACCGGAAGCACGAATCGTGACGATCACTTCACCTATCTCTTGACACAACTTGCCGATTGGGCAATTGTAGTGCCACTCGCGGAGTCGGAGGGACGCTTCTCTTGAAGGGAGACACGAGACATGGCCGGTAGCTACTGGGACAAGGTTGCATCGCAGCGCGTATCGCGCCGGCGGGTCTTGCAGGGCGCGAGCGTGGCGAGCGCGGCTGCCGGCGCCGTTTGGCTCGTCGGCTGTGGGAGCAGCACCAGCACCAACACTTCGACGCCTGGCGTGGCGCCCTCGCCCGCGGGCACTCCTTCTGCAAGCAGCCAGATCCTCAATCCTGGCACCACGCCCAAGCCGGGCGGCACCTACAACATCGGCACCTCGGTTGACTTCGACACGTTCGACCCGCACATCTCGATCGCCGGCGGCGTCACCTACTTTCCCAAGCTCTACAACGCCGTGATCAACCGCTCGCCGCGTGACACCTCATTCCGCTTCGACGACCTCGCGAGCAAGCTCGAGCAGCCGGATCCGACGACCTACGTCTTCACGATGCGCGACAACGTCATGATCGGGCCGAATCAGCTCGGTGTCCCGGAACGCCCGATGGACGGAAACGACGTGAAAGCCTCGTTCGATCGCATCAAGAACCTGCCACAGTCGAACGCCTACGCCTTCGTCGGCGAGTGGATCCAGTCCGTGGACGTCTCGGCCGATGCGAAGACGGTCACAATCAAGACACCCAAGCCGTACGGTTACTTCTTCCTGCGCATCGGCAGCGCAATCAACCTCATCGTGCCCAAGGAGCTGATCGCGACCGCCGACAAGATGAAGACGGCATCGGCTGGTGGCGGCCCCTACGTGCTCAACCCTGGCAAGTACACAGAGGGCCAGTTCGCGACGCTCCAGCGGAACACCTCCTACTACCGCAAGGATGAGAAGAACAACAACGCGCAGCTGCCGTACATCGATAACATCACCGTCAAGATCATCGCCGACCGGCAGGCCCAGCAAACGGCGTTCCGGTCCCAGCAGATCGACCAGTACACACCCCAGAACATCGACGAGGCAAACTCTCTCAACCCGAACAACCAGTACCCGGTGAACAAGGACTCCACCAACACGTTCATCGCCGTCACCATGAATCCCACGCACGACCCGTGGAAGGACGACCGCGTCCGCATGGCGATGATGTACGCGATCAACCGCCAGGACTACGTCGACCGTGTGTACAAGGGGCAGGCTCAGGCCAACGGGCTCGTGCACTGGTCTTTGGGCGACTACGCTCTGCCGCCGAGCGAGCTGCAGAAGCTGCAGCCATACGATGTGAAGAAGGCGAAAGATCTCATCAAGGCTGCGACGGGCAAGGACACGCTCGACATCAAGGTCATGTGGCCGGCCGACTCGATCATCGAAGAGCACAACCTCCACCTGCCGATCTGGCTCCAGCAGATGGCGGACTCCGGGTTCAACGTCAACAAGGATCCGCAGGCATTTGCGACGTGGCTGGACAACTACACCAAGATCAACTACGACGCGAGCCTCGCGCTCAATCAGGTCTACGAGTACGCCGAGTTCGAGATGGACTTCGAGCACTCCGAAGGCCCGGCCCGCAACCACATCTACACCATTGGCGTCGGGAAGCTCTATCCGGAGATCGATGCCGCCATCGATGCGTCGAAGGCCGTCACGGATCCTGTTGCCCAGGCGAAGAAGGTCCAGGATGTGCAGCGGCAGATCTACGCCAAGGGACCGATGTTCCTGCCGCTCGTGACGCCGTACTCGTTCACGCTGTACCAGCAGTACGTGAAGTCCATCCCGGTCCAGATCGGTGCATCGTCGCTGTTCCTCACGACCACGTACCTGGACAAGGCGTAGATGTAACGGGGGCCGGGGGCCAGGGTAGCCGGAATGCAGACGTTCATCATCCGCAGGCTGCTGATCGGGGTCGTGATCCTGTTCTTCCTGTCTGTGATCGTGTTCACGCTGCTCAGCGTCGTCCCCGGGAATCCGGCAACGCAGCGTTGCGGTCTCGGCTGCAAGACGGAACAGATCAAAGCCATCGAGCATCAGCTCGGCATCGACAAGCCGCTGTTTCCCGTGGAGGTCAGCGGCTCGACGCCATTCCTCCACTTCTACGGCGACAGCCAGTACGGTGATTGGCTGAGAAACGTGGCGAAAGGCAACCTCGGCCAATCGACGTACTACAACGAGGCGGTCACGACGGCGATCCGCGCCCGTCTACCCGTCACGCTCGAGTTGATGATCCTTACGATGATCTTCACCATCGCCATCGGCATTCCGTTCGGCGTGCTCTCCGCACTCTTCCGAAACTCGCCGATCGATTACGTGGTACGGCTCACCTCGATCTTCGGACTATCAGTGCCAAGCTTTTTCGTCGCGACGATGGTGCTGATCGTCCCCCTGGCGCTGTGGAACTACTCTCCACCGATCGGCCGCACCATTGCCCTGACGTCCGATCCGTGGGGAAACTTCAAGCAGTTCGCGCCCGCGGCGGCGGTACTCGCTCTCGGATCTGCCGCAGGCATCATGCGCCTCGCGCGATCGTCGCTTCTGGAGGTCCTGCGCCAGGACTACATGCGGACTGCGCGCGCAAAGGGTTTGCGCGAAGGGGCCGTCATCCTGCGCCACGGCCTGAAGAATTCGCTGATCCCGGTGGTCACGGTGCTTGGCCTCCAGATGGCGGGCCTGCTGGGTGGGGCGCTCATCATCGAGCAGATCTTCACGCTCCCCGGCCTGGGCCAGTACATCTTCGTCGAACTCTTCAACAAGGACTTCCAGGTCGTGCAGACGATGGCACTCTACGTCGGCGTCGTCGTGATCTTGCTGAACCTCGCTGTGGACGTGAGCTACGCGTGGTTTGATCCGCGCATCAGGTATTCGTAAGGGGCTGATCCGTGGCCAAGGACGTCGTCGTCGGTACCCCGGGCATCGCGACCGGCATGTTCGCAGAGCGCGAGGCTGGCTCGCTGTCGCGTGGGCTCCGCCGTTCCGGCGTTCTGATCCGCCGCAATCCGCTCGGCTTCATCGGACTGTTGATCATCCTCATCCTGGGGGCGGTCGCCGTACTCTCGAACTTCTTTCACATCCCTCCTTACGCCCTCAATGACTTCCGTGCCGGACAGCCGGACGAGGGGATGTCGCTCGCGCACCCGTTCGGGACGGATGCAATCGGGCGTGACGTGTTGAGCCGGACGATGTACGGCGCCTGGATCTCCCTTTCGGTCGCGTTTGTATCAGTCCTTGGTGGATCTGCGATCGGCACGGCCTTCGGCATCATCTCGGGCTACAGTGGCGGCTTTGTCGACTCGTTTACGCAGCGGATCGTGGATACCGCGATCGCTTTTCCCGGACTGCTCTTGCTGCTGATCATCGTCCAGACGCTGGGACCGTCGTTCTCCACGGTGGTGCTCGCGATTATGCTGGGGATCATTCCGGGCGTGACTCGAGTGGTGCGTGGGGCGGCGCTCTCTGAGAAGAATAACCAGTACGTGGAGGCGGCGCGCGCCGTCGGCGCGGACACCCCGCGCGTCTTGTTCCGCCACATCCTGCCGAACGTTCTCGCGTTGGCGATCGTCATTATGACGACGCTGCTTGGCGCGGCGATTCTCGCGGAAGCCTCACTCTCATTCCTTGGCCTCGGTATCCCAGCGCCGGCTGCGTCCTGGGGCCGCGACCTGAACGACGCGCGCAACCACCTGCCTATTCGGATACCCGCGGCGTTCTTCCCGGGCGCTGCGATCACCCTCACCGTCCTCGGCTTTAACCTCCTTGGCGATGCCATTCGCGACATCGCCGACCCGCGGCTCCGCGGCAGTCAGTCCTGAGCTGACCTCAAAGCCCGGCTGTGCCTTCCGGCTCTGGCAACACGTCGGCGTTCAGCGGCGGGCAGCAAAACCACCGTCGCTGGTGGTGAGCAGAATTCGCGATACAACTTGACCGTGGCCGCGGGCTGCCGTAGCTTGGCGCAGTTGTGTTGCATCTGGAAGGAGTACCTGTGCCGGAGGATCCCGTCTCGCGATACTACTGGTCCCAGCGGCTGCGACTTCACTACGCCGTGTGGGGAGACGAGGCGAATCCGCCCTTGCTCCTGATCCACGGGAACCGCGACCACGCGCGCACGTGGGACCACGTGGCCACGCGGCTGCGCGACCGCTACTGCGTGTACGCACCGGATCTGAGGGGCCATGGCGATAGCGCGTGGGCAGTGGGCGGGCAGTACAGCCTGCCCGAGTTCGTGCTCGATATCGCCATGCTGGGCGAGGAACTGAGCCGGTACCCGCTTACGATTGTCGGGCACTCTCTGGGAGGCGCGGTGACGCTGGAGTACGCTGGCGTGTTTCCGGGCAACGTGAAGCGCGTCGTCGCTATCGAGGGCCTTGGGCCGCGAGTCGGCGAGCCAACGCCGGCGTCTCGCCGCATGAGTGAGTGGATCCAGCACATGCGGGAGTTTGACGGCCGCACGCCCCGCCGCTACGCCTCGTTTGATGACGCGGTGCGCAGGATGCAGGAGGAGAATCCACATCTGACGCCGGACATGGCGCGCCACCTCACCCTCCATGGCATGCGCAAGAACGAAGACGGCTCCCTGAGCTGGAAGTTCGACAACTACGTGCGGCTCCACTCGCCGTACGAGTTCAACATCGCGGAGGCGCGCGAGATCTGGAATCAAATCCGATGTCCCGTCCTCCTCATCCGTGGGTCCGAGAGCTGGGCAACCGACCCGGAGGCGGACGGCAAGGCATCGGCTTTCCACGACTACACCACGGTCGTCGTGAAGGACGCGGGCCACTGGGTGCACCATGATCAACTTGATGCGTTCATGCGCATCCTGGACGGCTTCCTTGCGCAGGATACGTCAAGTTGAAAGTGCGAGGATTGCCCGCATGGAGTCGATCTCTACCGACGCGCCGTCTCGATCATCGAGCGCGTCAAGGATGACGGCCGCGTCATCGATTGGCTCCATGGCGACCGTGCGACGCGTCTGGCGGTCCGGCCACTCTTCCCGCACGTGCATGTGCCCGCTGTCCTCGTGCAATTGAATGAAGAAGGATGCGCGCTCCGTTCGGATCCTCACCTCGCGTAGCGGCGCTCGCTGCACGTCGCTGGTCACCGCGAGACGGGTGCCCCGTGTGCCGTCGTAGAGTGTGGCGCCAAAACCGTCCACTCGCGCGGAGACGTCCGCGGGCTGCAGCCTTAGTCGCGACGCGAACCATCCGGCAAGCAGCAGCGCGTCGCTGGATGGCCTGCCATCGCCCCCGACGATCTCGATGGACTGGAGGCGTGGCAGTTCCGCCATCGCGTCGGTGCGGTCGAAGAGCTGTGCGATGAGCGCTCGCCATCCCGCCAGCCGCTGCCATGCCAGGTCACAGAATGCGATGCCCCGCTCGTCCGACACGGCGAGCGCCGCGCGATAGGCGTCGGCCGGATTGGCTGACCGTGCGCTGTCCAACAACACGCGATCGGCAGATGCGAGCAGTTCGGCAACGACGGCTCCGTCCAGGTCGACGTTGTCAATCAGCCAGATCTCCACCGGTACTTCGGGAACGAGCAGCGCGAGGACTGCGGAGGCGAGCGCGCGCGCCTGGCCGGGCGCACCACGTAGCGAAACTTCTTCCGAGCAGACGTGGCGGCCCGTGCCCGCGGCGTTCCAGCAGTGGGCGCCAATGCTCGCCTCGACGCCGGACGCCGCGGTATCCGCCACCGCCAGAATGCCTCGGCACGGATGACGTTGTGGCACGACCGCCATCACGCGATCGAACGAATCGCCGGCGGCTGGACCCGAACCCACAGCGACGAGGTTCAGTACCCGGAGGCGCACGGTGGATGCGTCGTAGGCGTCGCCCGCCGTCTCCCGCCAGATTCGCAGGAATGCATCTTCGATCCCGGCGGGATCTACGGCGATCTCTTTCCCGGTTATCTTCTCGAGCGCGGTTACATCCTGTGCCATTCGTGCCCATCTCGCTCAGTGAGCGCGCGCGCGGCGTCCGGGCCCCAGCTGCCTGCATCATATGATTGGAGTGGCGATGCGCCACTTCGCCACGCGTCGAGGACGGGCGTCAGCAGCTCCCACGCAAGTTCAACGCCGTCCCACCGTGTAAACAGCGTCGAATCGCCGAGCATCGCATCCAGCAGGAGGCGCTCGTATGCTTCGGGCGCCTCGACGCCAAATGATGATCCGTAGCGGAAGTCCATGTTCACCGGACGCACATCGGAACGGGTGCCCGGTACCTTCGCGCCAAAGCGGAGCGAGATCCCTTCGTCCGGCTGAATGCGGAGCACCAGCAGGTTCGGCGTCGGGTTCTCGCTGCCCATTTGCCGGAAGAGTTGAAGCGGCGCGGTCTTGAACGTGATCGCGATCTCGGTGGCGCGCTTGGGCAGCCGCTTGCCAACGCGGAGATAGAAGGGCACGTCGGCCCAGCGCCAGTTCTCGATCTGCAGCTTGAGGGCCGCATACGTCTCCGTCACGGAGTCCTTCGCCACGCCCTCCTCCTGGCGATACCCCGGCACATCCTGGCCCAGGATGGCACCGGCGGCGTACTGGGCGCGCACCGTCTGCCGCGCCACGTCGGCGATGGGGACGATCGCCTGGAACACCTTCGCCTTCTCATCCCGGACGGCGTCGCCACGGAAGGACGCGACGGGCTCCATCGTGACCAGCGACAGTACCTGGAGGAGGTGGTTCTGGACCATGTCCCGCAGGGCGCCCGCCTCCTCGTAGTACCCTCCGCGACCCTCCACGCCCACTGTCTCCGCGACCGACACCTGGACGTTATCGACATACCGGCGGTTCCAAATAGGCTCGAAGATCCCGTTCCCGAAGCGGAAGACGAGGATGTTCTGGACCGTCTCCTTCCCCAGGTTGTGGTCGATGCGGTAGATCTGTCGCTCGCGGAAGACGAGTCCCAGGTTCTGATTGAGCTCACGGGCCGTGGCGAGATCGCGGCCGAACGGTTTCTCGACAACGAGCCGAATCCAACCACCATCTGTCCCGCCCTTCACGAGTCCCGCTTCGCCAAGGCGCTGCGCAATAGCGGCATAGGCTGTAGGCGGCGTCGCGAGATAGAACAGCCGGTTGCCGCCGGCGCCGTGCTGCTGATCCTGCTTGAGGAGCCGATCACGCAGGCGTCCGTAGCCATCGGCGGCGGCGAAGTCGCTGCTGACATAGTGCAACTCGTGCGCGAACGCGTCCCAGATGTCCTCCTGCAGCGGCTCACGCGAGAACTTCGCGACGGCTTCCTTCATCGCAGCGCGGAACTGCTCGTCCGTCCAGTCACGGCGCGCGAAGCCGACGATGGAGAGTCCCGCCGGTAACAGCCGCCCTCGGGCAAGGTTATAGAGCGCCGGGATGAGCTTGCGCGCGGTCAGGTCGCCTGTTGCCCCGAACACGACGACGGCGCAGGGGTCTGGCGTACGGGACAGGCGCTGGCCCGTACGGAACGGGTTCGATGACCCGGTAGCTCCGGATGTCATGAGGCCGGCGTATCGGCGGGCTGGACGGCGTGGCCGCCGAACTCGTTTCGCAGCGCTGCCTGAACCTTTGCGCTGAACGACTCCGGCTGACGTGAAGCGAACCGCCGCATCAGCGAGAGGGTGATGATCGGGAGCGGCACGTCCTGGTCCAGAGCTTCCTGCACCGTCCAGCGCCCCTCGCCAGAGTCGTCGACATACCCCCGGATGGAGTCGAGGCGCGGATCGCGGTCGAACGCGTGCTCCGCCAACTCCAGCAACCAGGAACGCACGACCGAACCACGGTTCCAGAGCGCGGCAACCTGCGCAAGATCGATGTTGAAGGACGATGCGGCCAGCAGCTCGAAGCCCTCGCCGTAGGCCGCCATCATCCCGTACTCGATGCCATTGTGCACCATCTTGACGAAGTGGCCGGAGCCACTGGGGCCAACGTGGGAGTAGCCATTGGGTGGCGCTAACGTCCGGAGCACCGGCTCGATGTAGGCGACCGCGTCCGGCGAGCCGCCGACCATCAAGCAGTAGCCTTCCTTCAATCCCCAAATGCCGCCGCTGGTCCCGGCGTCTACGTATTCGAGGTTCCGGGATCGGAGTTCCACGGCACGCCTCATCGAATCGTGATAGTTGGAGTTACCGCCATCGATGATGATGTCACCCGGTGACAGCACGGCTGTCAGCGCATCGATGGTGGCCTGCACGGCGTCGCCGGCCGGCACCATCATCCAGACGGCTCGCCGCGTGGTCAGCTTGGCCGCGAGGTCTGCCAGCGACGCCGCGGCGAGTGCCCCTTGATTGGCACTCGCCTGGACCGCGTTCGGATTCAGGTCCGTGACGACGACGCGGTGACCACCCTCCAGGAGCCGTTGGGTCATGTTGGCACCCATGCGGCCCAGTCCGACCATCCCGATCTCCATCACTCGCCTCCCGCGCGTGCCCGCGTCGCATCTTCGACTGCCCGTCTCAACTCCGCCAAGCCGTCGTCAACGTTGCCGGCCAGATGTACGCGCAACACGGGCCGCTTATGGCGGATGAGTGCCTCGAAGTCGCCGATCGCCTGCGCGCGCTTGAATTGACCGAACGAATATGGGACACCCGGGATGGCGATGTCGTCCGGATCCCGCTGCGTGATCTGCAGGAACAGGCCGTGAGGCGGTCCGCCCTTATGTAGCTGTCCGGTCGAGTGGAGGAATCTGGGGCCGTAGCCCAACGTCGTCGCACAATGACGCGATCTTTGTACGGCCCTTCGCATCGTCTCACACGAGTCGTCGGACGCATCCGTCTGCTGGATGTACGCGGTAATGGCGAAATAATCGCCGCCGGCGATTCCGTCGAGCAGATGCTTGACCGCCTGCGCGAGGGACCGGCCGGCCGGCTGGTCCGGCGCGGGAACGATTACGATACCATTGTCCGCGTCGATGTCTTGCACGTCGAGCACGCCGGTGGCAGCAAAGTCCTCAAGCACGCGGTTCGTGTTGTCCTTCGATTCTTGGACGTTCGGCTCGTCGAATGGGTTGATGTCAAGGACGTGGCCGATGATCGCCACGGCGAACTCCCAGCGAACGAACTCGCGACCCAGGTCGAAGGCGTCGTCCAGTTCGATCGTGATAACCGGGTGCCCCGCCGCGCGAAGTGCGTCAACGGTCGCCGCGCGGTCGTCTGCAGGTTCGGCGCGCATGCGCAGCGCGATGAACACGCGGTCGTCGCCGTACGCATCCGGCGATCCGAGCGGTTCTCCCACCACGGGCACAACGCCCCGCCCGAGCTTTCCGGTGCTCTCGGCGAGAAGCTGTTCGACCCAGAGTCCGAATGAGGCAATCGCAGGCGCCGTGATGAAGGTCGTCTTGTCACGGCCCCGCGCCGCCAGGGCGCCAAGTGCGGCCCCGAGCACGAGGGCGTCACATTGCGGAAGCCGCGCATCCTGCGCCGCTGCGATGCCGCGGTCCAGCAGTTGCCGTACATCAACGCCAGCAACGGCGGATGGCACTAGGCCAAAGTACGTCAGGGCAGAGTACCGGCCACCGATATCCCCGGGGTTGGTAAAGACGTGCCGAAAGCCATGCTCACGCGCGAGGTCCTGCAATGGCGTTCCAGCATCCGTAATGCCCACGAAGTTCTCGCCCGCTCGATCGTGCTTTGCGGCGCGCACTCGTTCGTGGAAGTAGCGAAACAGCGATAGCGGTTCGAGCGTGGTACCCGACTTTGACGAGACGAAGAACAGGGTTCGCGCGGGGTCAATCTGGCGCTCGACGGCCGAGATGGCCGCGGGGTCGGTCGTATCGAGGACGTGCAGCGTTGGCCAGCCATCTCGACGCCCGAACGTGCGCCGGAGCACCTCGGGTGCAAGCGAACTGCCGCCCATCCCGAGCAAGACGGCGTCATCGTGGCCGGCCGACCGCACTTCTTCGGCGAACCCAACGATGTCGCCGATGCGCTGACGCTTTAGTGATGCCACGTCGAGCCACCCGAGCCGGTTGGCGACAGACGCTTTTCGGGCCGCGTCACCGCCCCAGAAGCTGACATCTCGCTGCCATACACGGCCGGGTGCGCCGGCAGCGGTGAGTTGCCCCACGCACTCATCGACCGCTGCGCCGTAACGCCCGAGCGCGAGGTTCACGCGGCCGTCACCCTGGCGCGGATCCGCTCGGCCTTGACGGCGATAGTAGCCTGGATCTCTTCGAACGACTTGACGAAGGCGGCGACGCCATCCCGCTGCAGGTTGTCCGTGATCTCGACGAGAGAGATCCCGGCGGCTGCAAGCTGGGCGAGGCGGTCGCGAGCAGCGTCGAGGCCTTCATCGACCGTACGGCGGGCTGTGCCATGATCGCGGAAGGCATCGATAGTCTTTGGCGGCATCGTATTGACCGTGTCCGGACCGATGAGTTCTTGCACGTAGAGGATGTCGCTGTAGGCGGGGTTCTTCGTGCCGGTGCTGGCCCAGAGAGGGCGTTGCACCCGCGCGCCCCGGGCCTTGAGCTTCGCGAAGCGCTCGCCGCCGAACACGGCGAGGAAGCGCTGGTATGCGACCTTCGTATTGGCAACGGCGATCGTGCCAAGCAGCGACTGGAGCGGCGCGCGATGCGCTTCTGGATTGGCCGCGATCTTCGCTCCGAGCAACTTGTCGGCGGCGGTGTCGACGCGACTGACGAAGAAGCTGGCGACGGAGTTGACGGTCGCGAGCGCCTCGTTCGCGGCGGCGCGCCGCTCAAGCGCCCGCAGGTACGCCTCCATGACCCGTTCGTAGAATTCGACCGCGAAGATGAGCGTGATGTTGATGTTGATGCCTGCTGCCAGACACTCCTCGATCGCCGGCAAGCCCTGCTCTGTGGCGGGGATCTTCACCAAGAGGTTCGGTCGCGCGATGAGCTTCCACCAGCGCGCCGCCTCGTCGATGGTGGCGCGAGTGTCGAACGCCTTTTCCGGCGACACCTCGATGCTCACAAAGCCATCGGAGCCACGGGAAGCGTCGAAGACGGGTCGCAAGATGTCGCACGCCTGGCGGATGTCCTGCGTGGCAATCGGCTCGAAGAGGTCCTGCGTCTCGACGCCCTGGCGGAGGAGGTCCGCAATCTGGGGATCGTAGTCGTCGCCCGCGCCGATCGCCTGGGCGAAGATCGTCGGGTTGGCCGTGACGCCGCGGATGCCATCTTGTTCAACGTAGCGGCGCAGCCCGCCATCTTCAAGCATGTTGCGCCGGATGAAGTCGAGCCACGGCGACTGGCCCTGCTTCGCGAACAAGTCAATCATCGGATTAGCCATCGATCGCCTCCTCGTGGCCGGCAAACCGCTTTTCGATCGCCAGCACCTTCGTGAGCCGCCGGACGTGCCGTTCTTCACCAGAGAATCTCGCGCCGATGAAGGCCCGGACCGCCTCGATGGCCACTTCGGGTCCGATCACGCGCGCGCCGAGCGCAAGGACGTTCATATCATCGTGCTCGACGCCCTGATGCGCAGAGTAGGTGTCGTGGCAGACCGCGGCGCGCACGCCTGGCATCTTATTCGCGGCGACCGATGCACCGACGCCACTGCCGCAGAGCAAGACGCCGCGGTCAGCCTCGCCTGATCTGACACTTTGCCCTACGGCCTCGGCGTAGTCCGGATAGTCCACGGGCTGCGTGTTAAATGCCCCCTTGTCGATGACGTCGTGACCCAGCGCCGTCAATTCAGCCACGACCGATGCCTTGAGGGCGAATCCTGCGTGGTCGGAGCCGATCACGACACGCATGCTTCAGGCCCTCGCTCCGGACAGCCGTTCTGCCAGCGCGAGCGTGCGGGCAGCGACCCGTTCTGCCGTAAGGCCGAGTTGCTCCATGAGGACGCCCGCGGGTGCGGAGGCGCCGAAGCGGCCGTCGATACCGATGCTAGCGCCATCGTCACCAACCCAGCGTTGCCAACCCAGGGTGACGCCCGCTTCGACGGACACGCGGGTGCGTACGGCGGGCGGAAGCACGTCGTCCCGGTATGACTGATCCTGCCCCTCAAACAGGCTCCAGCACGGCATGCTGACCACCCGCGCGCGGAGGCCGCGCTCGGCCAAGATGCGCTGCGCTTCCACGGCCAGCCCGACCTCTGACCCGGTCGCGATGAGGATCGCATCCGGGTGTCCGCCGTCCGCCTCGCTCACCACGTAGGCGCCACGAAACAGACCGCGCGAACCACCCTGAGCTGTTCCGGCGAGGTTTGGCACCGCTTGCCGCGACAATGCCAGGAGCGTCGGACCCTGGCGGTGCTGTATTGCGAACGCCCACGCGGCGGCGGTCTCATTGGGGTCTGCGGGCCGGATCACGGTGAGCCCGGGCATCGCGCGTAGCGCCATGAGGTGCTCAATCGGTTGGTGAGTTGGCCCGTCTTCACCGAGTCCGACGCTGTCGTGCGTAAAGACGAAGATCGTACCAAGCTCGCTGAGGGAGGCGAGCCGGATCGACGGGCGGCAGTAGTCCGAGAAGACGAGGAAGGTGGCAACGAACGGGATCACGCCGCCGTGCGCCGCCATGCCGTTGGCTGCAGCCGCCATCGCGTGCTCGCGCACACCGAAGTAGATGTTCCGGCCCCCTGGAGTCTCAGCCGTCATCGCGCCTACGCCGCGAATCTCGGTGTTGTTCGATTCTCCCAGGTCGGCGGAACCGCCGATCAGGCAGGGGATAGCGGCGGACAACGCGTTGAGGGCCTCACCTGAGGCGGCTCGCGTCGCGATGGCCTTGTCGGCGGGTGTGTAGGACGGCAGCGATGCGTCCCAACCGGAGGGCAGTTCGCCGGCGAGGGCTTGTCGCAGCTCGGCAGCCGCGTCCGGGTGGACTGAGGCGTACGCCGTCATGCGGTCGTCCCACTTCTGCTGCCAAGAGGCCCCGCGCGTCAGAGCCTCTCGCATGTGCCGCAGCACCGGGTCGGGAACGTAAAACGTCTCGTCCTCGGGCCAGCCGTACGCCCGTTTCGTGAGGACAACCTCGTCCGTCCCAAGAGGCGAGCCGTGCGCCTTGCTCGAGTCTTGCTTGTGGGGGCTGCCATAGCCGATGTGCGTGTGCGCGACGATGAGGGACGGACGTTCGGTGTCCTGGTGCGCCAAGCGGAGCGCAGCCGCGACCTGCGCCGTAACCATGCCATCGATGCGCTGCACCTGCCAGCCGTATGCCTCGAAGCGCGTCGCAACGTCCTCCGTGAACGAGACGGCCGTAGGGCCGTCGAGCGACACGTTGTTCGCATCGTAGATGCAGGTGAGCTTGCCGAGCTTCTGGTGTCCGGCGAGCGACGCCGCCTCGTGTGAGATCCCTTCCATCATGTCGCCGTCGCTGGCGAGGACGTAGGTACGATGGTCGATGACCACGTGGCCCGGCCGGTTGAAGGTCGCACCCAGGAAGCGCTCTGCCATGGCGATGCCGACAGAGTTCGCGAACCCTTGGCCGAGCGGCCCAGTCGTGACCTCGATGCCGGGGATTGCGCCGCGCTCCGGGTGACCGGCCGCCGGGCTGCCCCACTGGCGAAAGCGCCGGAGGTCATCGAGCGTGACGCCGACGTGGCCCGTCAGGTAGAGCATGCTGTAGAGCAGCATCGAGGCGTGACCGGCGGAGAGCACGAAGCGATCACGGTCGGGCCAGGCGGGGTCAGCCGGGTTGTGCCGAAGGAAGCGATCCCAGAGCACGTATGTCAATGCAGCGGCGCCCATAGGCATGCCCGGGTGGCCGGAATTCGCCTGCTGCACCGCATCGATCGAAAGCGTGCGGATCGTGTTGATGCAGAGTTCGTCGAGCTCCGGGTCAGTCATGCAGCGCCCTTTCGGCACACCCACAGCCGGTGCAAACGTCGACCGCGGTGACACCTAGGGTGCGAGCCTGGCGCGTTCACACGGCGAGCCAACAACGACAGTATACCCGCTGTGCGCGCCCGCCCTGCGGGGTTATGTAGCGCTGTTCGCTGTGAGAGTTACGGGGGCACCTAGCCCAGGACCTGCTGAAGTCCGTTCGATATGAAGACGAGCAGAAAGATCGCGATGAGCGGCGAGAGATCAATCATACCGAGGCGGGGCATGATGCGCCGAATCGGGTCCAGGATCGGCTCAGTAACAGAGTTCAACATTTGAATGATGGGACTGCGCGGATCCATGTTGAACCAACTCAGGAGCGCCCTGATAAGGATGGCGAGGATGAGGACGTTGCCGATGAGACAGACAGCTTGCGAGGCGAGTGTTGTGCCGTTGCAACTGGCGCCGAATAGCACTAGCGCCCCAGGTCTCTGGCTTTATCGTACGCCGCCTGTACGGCTCCGATGATCGCCGCACGGATCCCGGCTTGCTCGAGCGCGAGGATCCCCGCGGCGGTGGTTCCGGCGGGCGATGTGACTTCCGCGCGAAGCTGGACCGGGGATCTGCCACTGCTCTCGGCGTATGTGGCGGAGCCGAGGAACGTCTGTAGCGAGAGCAGCTCGGCCACGTCGCGGCGGAAGCCGATGTGCACGCCCGCGTCCACGAAGGCCTCCATCAAGAGATAGACGAACCCGGGGCCGCTGCCCGAGAGCGCTGTTGCCATGTCGATGTATCGCTCGTCGGAGACGGCGACTTCGCGCCCCATGGCGACCAGGATGGATCGCACCTGTTCACGCGCGGAGTCGGCCACCTCTGGCGATGCGATCCAGACGCTCATGCCCCTGCCAATCGTGGCCGGCGTGTTTGGCATCACGCGGACGACGGAGCCGTGGCCGAGGGCACGGGCGATGGTCTCGATACGCACGCCCGCCATGATGGACACGACGGTTTGCGCGGGGGAGATGCGTCCACGCAAGCGCCCGGCGGCTGCCGGGAACTCCTGTGGCTTGACGGCCAGCACGATGAGATCCGCGCTATCCGCCACGTCACGCGGATCGGCGCAGGTAGCGACGGCCAGCGAGTGCTCGAGGACGAGGCGGCGCTCGGCGCTGACGTCGGCAACCCGGACGTCACCCGGCGTCACCGCGCCGGCTCGAAGCGCGGCGCGCAGCATGCCTTCTCCCATGAACCCGCCACCGACCAGTCCCAGCCTCAATGCTCTACCCCGTTCAGCGCCACCTGCTGCTTCACCTGACTGGGGCTCCGAAGATCGCCCGGCCTACGCGAACGAGCGTCGCCCCCTCTTCGACGGCGACTTCAAAATCGTCGGACATGCCCATCGACAGATGCTTCAACTCGAGCCGATCTCGGAGCGTACGCAGCGCGCGGAAGACCGGCCGCACATCCTCGGGATTATCGACGCGCGGCGCCACGGTCATCAGGCCGCGCACGTCGATGTTCGGCAACTGGCGCAGCCTCAGCACCGTCGACGGCAGGTCGCCTGGGGCTACGCCAAACTTGGTCGCCTCTCCCGTCACATTCACCTCGATAAGAATCGGGACGGGGCGGCGTGCGTTACCAGACAGCGCCTCAGCGATTCGTACGGAGTCAACGCCGTGGAGTATATCAAAGAGGTCGAGGGCGACCCGGACCTTGTTGCGCTGCAGATGGCCAAGGAGATGCCACCTCGGGGTGGAGCCTGCGGCGCGCAGGGCGATGATCTTCGCTCCCGCCTCCTGGACACGATTTTCGCCGAGATCCCGCAGCCCGGCGCGGAACGCCTCGGCGGCGGCGGATACAGGGTGCGCCTTCGAGACGCCAACGAGGGTTATGTCGTGCGGCGATCGACCGGCCCGGTCTGCCGCCGCACGGATGCGCTCGCGCACCGCCCGGATGTTGGCGGCAATTTCGCTCATTGAGAGGGTGCCCGCACCACCGGGGCCCCGGGTATTCCCGCGGCGTGAGTGCCGACCGTTCGTCCGGCAAGTGGGTGCCCAGGATCCGGAGCGGCACTCACGAGGGGGCGCCCCTCGCGGGGCTGGCTACCGGATTCGCGTGGGATCTCAGCGCCAGCGACAGGCGCATCGTTACGGTGGTGCCGGAGCCGGGCTGGCTGTCGATGCTCAGCGAGCCGCCGAGCGCGTCCATGATTTCCCGGGCGATGGAGAGGCCGAGGCCAGCGCCGCCCACCGCCCTCGATCGTGCCTTGTCGACGCGATAGAAACGATCGAAGAGGCGGCTGATCTGGTCGGGGGGCACACCGATTCCGGTGTCCGAAACGGCGACGACCGCCTCGCCGCCGACGCTGGATGCGCGTAGGGTGATCGTGCCACCCGACGGCGTGTACTTCACCGCGTTGTCGAGGAGGATCAGCATCACCTCGCGGCAGCGTTCGGGGTCGCCGTCGACAAGCAGCGGGCCAGCGACGTCGATCTGGAGGTAGCAGCGTGCTTCCTGGGCAAGGCGATCGGCCGCGCGTCCGGCGCTGCGGGCAATCTCGGCAAGATCGAGGCGCTCGATCCGCAGGTCGATGCCGTCCCGATCACTGCCGGCTAGGAGGAGCAGGTCATCGAGGAGGCGTGTCATATACGTGGCCTCGGCCGCGATGTCGCTGACAGCCCCGGCCTCGTCTGCACCGAGGCTCGCCGCCTCCGCGTTCACGCGGATTACGGCGAGGGGAGTGCGAAGCTCGTGTGAAGCGTCGGCGACAAATTCACGTTGGCGCTCGAAGCTGCGCTTCACCGGGCGGATGGCGATACCGGCCACAAACAACCCGCCGACGGCGGATAGGATCAGGCCGGTGATACCCCCACCAGCCATGACGATGACAAGGGTCTGGAGCGACGCCTCTCGGGAATCGACCGACTTGCCGGCCTGGACAAAGCCGATCAACTGACCGTCGGAGCCGCGGATCGCGGTCGTTCTGACCCGCAGATCCTGGCCGCTTGCACGGTAGGTGCCCAGATTCGTGCCGTCCTGGCGCGCCGCGGCCACAGATGTCGCGTTCGGCAATCCCGCGAGTGGTATATCGCTGGGATTTGTGGCAACCGTGCCGTCCGGATGGAGAAGGAGCACGAAGACGTCGGCAGAGCCGCCGAGACTGGCTCGCGCGAGAATCGATCGCACGTCGGCGTCAGCGTCGATGATCTGACGGTGCTTGTGGACGGCCGCGAGGACCTGCACATTGACCCTCGCGATGGCATTATCGACTTCGCTTGAGAAACGGTGGCTGGCCCAGATGAAGACTACGAGGCCGACCACGACCGAAACCGTGCAGAAGACCAGCACGTACCATGCAGTCAACCGCCAGCGGAGGGCCTCAAACATCTCGCCTCACGGCTTCAGTGTATAGCCCACGCCCCGAACCGTGTGAATCAGCTGGTTCTTGAATCCCTTGTCAATCTTGTTCCGCAAGTAGTGGATATAGATGTCGACCACATTGCTCGCGAAGTCGCGATCGTATTGCCAGACATGGTCCAGAATCTGAGCGCGGGTCAGGACCTGGCCCTGGTGGCGGAGTAGCAGTTCAAGGAGCTGGAACTCCTTCACCGTCAACTCGATCTCGTGGTCGCCGCGGATGGCGCTGTGGCGGGAGATATCGAGTGTCAGGTCGCCTGCTCGGAGTTGGTCGCGGCCGTTCGCGCGTGCGCCGCGACGGCCGAGAGCCCGGACGCGGGCCATGAGCTCGGCGACGGCGAAGGGCTTGACCATGTAGTCGTCCGCGCCTGCATCGAGGCCCTTGACCCGATCCTGGACGTCGGTGCGCGCGGTGAGCATGAGGACGGGGGTCTGGACGCCCCCGGTGCGCATTCGCTTGCACACTTCGAAGCCATCCATCTCGGGAAGCATGACGTCGAGGACCATCACGTCGAACGCGCCGTTTGAGGCCATGTCGAACGCGTGTTTTCCATCGCCGACAATGTCGACCGAGTGCGACTCTTCCTCAAACACGCGCCGTACGGCGCGGGCCAGACGCAGGTCATCTTCCGCAAGCAGGATTTTCATGGCTCACCTCTCACGGGAAGCATATGATCCACACATGAACAACACATTGGACAATAGTGAGAGATTACACAGAATCATCTTTGGGACGGTCGGCTCAACAGGCCAGTCAAACGGCCGTGGAACGCTCCGCGGTCATGACCGGAATGTGGGCGAGATCCCACCTCAGGAACTGCTCCGGCCCGAGCCCGGCGAGTTCTGACCGAGCGAGACCCGCCGCGCTGCGAAGGGCAGCGACGTCCAGTCCGAGCGCCTCGGGCGTGAAGTCGCTGAGTTTGTCGCAGGCGGCGTCGAGCAGCTTGATGGTCCCAGGCAGCTCGCCGCGGCTCAGGTGGACGAAGGCAGCAGCGAGCTGAATGATCGCCTGAAACAACTGCCGCTCCGGCTCGGGCGTGACCATCCACAGGTCTTCGAGCGTCTCGTGCGACTCGAAGTAGTAGCCATCGTTGAACTCCTGGACGGCCTGGTAGAACTCGTCGAGGCGCGAGCGGAGCTGCTCCGGAGTGAGGAGCGCCGCGTTACGGAGTGTGGTATCTGACACGACAGTCCTGCTCGTTGTCTCGGCTGGAGCGTGTGGATATTGTATCGGCCGACGCCGTTGGCCAGGAGAAGGAGCACCATGAAGGCCGTCCGCCTGCACCAACCGGGGAACGCTGCGAACTACGTGTACGAAGACGCGCCGGACCCGGCCACCGGGCCGGGTGACGTGCTGGTGCGGGTCCGTGCGGTGGCACTGAACCACCTGGAAGCTTGGGCCGCAAAGGCCCCGCCGGGTGTCCACTACGAGCAGCCGCGGATCCTGGGGGCGGATGTTGCGGGGGTCGTGGCGGCTGCCGGGGGCGGGGTTGCGGCGATCACGGTGGGCGATGAGGTGATGGTGCACCCTGGCGTGAGCTGTGGCACGTGCGAGCGATGCCTGTCGGGAAGCGACAACCTGTGTCCGCGGTACCACCTGCTGGGGCAGGGCCGGGACGGCGGGATGGCCGAACTGGTGGCCGTCCCGGCGGCGAACGTTTTCCCGAAGTCGCCGAACCTGTCGTTCGAGGAGGCGGCTTCGATCCCGTTGGTGTTCACCACTGCGTTGCACATGATCGTGACGCGGGCAGGGCTGCGCTACGGCGAGACGGTGCTCGTCAACGCGGCGGGCAGTGGGGTGGGGGTGGCGGCAACGCAAGTGGCGCGGCTGCACGGCGCGCGGGTGATCGCCAGCGCCGGCTCGGACGCGAAACTTGCGAAGGCGCGCGAGCTCGGTGCGCACGAGACGATCAACTACGCGACGCACGACCTGGCGGAGGAGGCCCGCCGGCTGACGGACGGCCGCGGCGTCGACATGGTGGTCGAGAACGTCGGCGGCGAGACGATGGAGAAGAGCGTCAAAGCGCTGGCTCGGAACGGGCGCGTCGTGACGTGCGGGGCGACAGCGGGGAACGACGCGACGATCAACGTGACGCGTCTCTTCCTCTCGCAGCAGACGATCTACGGTTCGTTCATGGGGACGAAGGGCGAGCTGCTCCACGCGATGCCGCGCTTTGCGGACGGCAGCTTGCGGCCGGTGGTGGACGCGGTGTTCCCCTTGAGCGAAGCGCCGCGCGCAGTGGCGCGGATGCTGGATCGCGAGCAGTTTGGCAAGATCGTGCTCGTGCCAGATCCATGATCGGATGCCGGCCCGAAGCGCGCGCGGCGCCATCGTCCTCATCTCCGAGCCTCCGCTTCCCGATTCGCCGAAGCGGCGCGGACGCGGGCGCCGCCGTCCTGTCGCAGGAACGACGGCGTCCGCAATCGGCCTTCGCTTACTGGCTCTTCACGACGAACTCCACGCCATCGACCGCGACCGAGCCGGACGAGGCGACATTGTTGACGTACACGTAGTCGCTGCTCGTGCCGCTGAAGGTGAATGTGCCCAGCGACACCCAGACGTCCGAATAGGAAGCCTGGTTGACGACGCGCGTCGTGCAGCCGCCCGAGTAGCAGATCTTGTAGGTGACGCTTGCGGAGCCCGTGATCGCGGGGACGAAGACGCGCGCCTCGTACTTCGTGCCGGCGGTCAGCGAGGCGCGCCATGTTGCACTGGCGGTGGCCGTGGCGCTGGCGGCGACGCTGCGGACGGCGTTGTCGATCCCGTCACCGGTGAGGGTGGTGTAGGTGCCGGTGAGCGTCGCGCCGCCGTCATCGACGATTTTGAGGGTGCGATAGTCGGCCGCCGTCTTGTTCCAGTTGTACGTCGACCCGGAGGTGCTGTCCTCGTTCGACGAGCTGGCGGTGAAGGTGGCGAGCGCCTTCATGAAGTTGGTCGCGGGGCAAGGGCAGGAGCCGTTGCTGTTGATGTAGCGGTGGAAGTCGTTGTCGAACACCAACTCCTGGTAGTCGTGACCAGGAACGCTGCCCGAGTTGCTGGACCAGTTGCCGAGCATCGAGACGACGCAATTGTCGGCGGACGCGGGGTCAGAGATGCGGTCGAAGACGATGTACTTGCCGCTGTTGATCCGATGGAAGCCCTCGTAGTGCGTGTATCCCTTGTTCTTCGGCGCCCAGGAGGAGAAGCAGGGGATGCCGAAGCCGTAGCCGCGGTTAACGTTCACGTTGTCCTGGGTGACGCGGCCGGTGACATCGGCGCCGAGGGAGTGGCCGTAGATGATCACCTGGCCGGCGCCGGCGCTCTTCGCCTTGTTGGCGAACTTCTGCGCTTTGCTCTGGCCATCATCGAACGCCCAGCCGTAGATGATGTTGGTGCGCCAGTAGTCGAGCTCCATGATCAGGACGCGCCCGCTGTTGGCCGTCTGGAGGTAGTCGGCGATTGGCACTTCCCAGTCGCTGCGGGACTGTGAGTTGCCGAGCGGGTTGTAGCCCGGGATGAGGAGGTAGACGGTGCCGCCGGAGCGGAGGAAGTCGTGGATTGATTGCGCCGATTGGGACGTGGACGTGGCGGCCCTGTTGGCGATGTCCCAGGCGTCGGTATCGGCCCCGCGGACGGAGAGCCACGTGGAGTCCTGCGAGGTCCATGGGATGTTCGCGGCGTCGGTCATGGGTGGCGCGTAGCCGACCGAGATTGCGGCCTGGGCGGTCTGCGCGAGGAGGGTGACGGCGAGGAGGACGGCGGCGAGTATGACGGCGCGCTTCATCATGGTGTGCGGTGCTCCCTCTGGGCGTAGACGGCGCCGCGCCGGATATAAATTGGCGCGATCTTAGGTTGCCGGGCAGGCTGCGTCAACTGATCAGTTAATAATTCTTGACCTATCCCTGACGTGCACGTCAGGGTATGATCCGCCGGTCGTGCGCGGGTTGGCGCGGCCGCCGGTGCGCTCTTATGTCGAGAGGGAGTGATGATGGCGGAGTATGCGAAGCCGCTGCCCTACCCGAGCCCCGAGACGCAGCCGTTCTGGGACGCGTGCAAGCGGCATGAGCTGCGGCTGCCTTACTGCCCGTCCTGTGAGCAGTACTTCTTCTACCCACGGGCGTTCTGCCCGCGATGCTTCTCATGGACCCTCGAGTGGCGGCCGTGCAGCGGGCGCGGAACGCTGTACACCTTCGCGATCCAGTATCGGACGCAGATGCCGGGCTTCACGCCGCCATATGTCACGGCGATCGTGCAGCTGGACGAGGGCCCGCGGCTGATGACGAACCTGGTCGGCATCGAGCCATCACCGGAAACGATCCACTGCGACATGGCGGTGGAGGTCGTGTGGGAGGACGCGACGGACGAGATCACGCTGCCGCTGTTCCGGCCGGTGGGGACGACGGCGTCCGGAGGCGCGCGATGAGCCTGAAGGGCAAGGTCGCGATCGTCGGGGCGGACGAAACGGACGAGATGGGCGTGGTGCCGGACATGACGCCGATCATGATGCACGCGCAGGCGGCGCGGAACGCGCTGCGCGACGCCGGCATCGAGAAGTCGGAGGTGGACGCGGTGTTCACCTGCGGCATCGGCGGGATGGCGAGCGTGCAGGTGTGCGAGTACCTGGGGATCGTGCCGCGGTACACGGACAGCACGATGACGGGCGGGTCGTCGTTCGAGATTCACGTGGAGCACGCGGCGGCGGCAATCAACGCGGGGCTGTGCAGCGTGGCGTTGATCACGCACGGCGAGACGGGGCATTCGGGCCGGATGCGGCGCGGGCCGCGGGGCGGCGGCTTCATGATGGACACGTCGCTGCCATCCGCGCAGTTCGAGATGCCGTACGGGACGGGCGGGCCGCCGAGCGTGTACGCGATGGCGGCGATGCGGCACATGCACGAGTACGGCACGACGAGCGAGCACCTGGCGGAGATCGCGGTGGCGACGCGGAAGTGGGCGCAGCTCAACCCGCGGGCGATGATGCGGGATCCGCTGAGCATCGAGGATGTACTGTCGTCGCGGTGGATCGCTTACCCGTTCCACATCTACGACTGCTGCCTGGTGACGGACGCGGGCGGCGCCGTGGTGGTGGTCGGGGCGGACCGGGCGCGGGCGTTCAAGAAGAAGCCGGTCTGGGTGCTGGGGACGGGCGAGGCGAGCACGCACCAGTCGCTGCTTGGGATGGCGGACCTGACGCGCACGCCAGCGCGGTACTCCGGCAGGGCGGCCTTCGAGATGGCGGGCGTATCGCACAAGGACATCGACGTGGTGGAGGTGTACGACTCGTTCACGTACACGGCGCTCGTGACGATCGAGGAGCTGGGGTTCTGCGAGAAGGGCGAGGGCGGGCCGTTCCTTTCGAACCAGCGGACGGCGCCAGGCGGCGACTTTCCGATGAACACGAACGGGGGCGGGCTTTCGTACACGCACCCGGGGATGTACGGGATGTTCATCTTGATTGAAGCTGTGCGGCAGCTGCGCGGCGAGTGCGGGCCGCGGCAGGTGGCGGGCGCCAAGCTGGCGTGCGTGAACGGCACGGGCGGCCTGCTGAGCGCGACGGGGACGCTGATCCTCGGCGCGGACTGAGCTTCGGGCGGGTCTCGCGGGGCGGGTATTTGGGGGCGATTTCGTGCGCGTTTCGTGCACCGTTATGTCTCCAGTAGATTCAGAAAGGCGTTTCGTTCGGCAGTTTTCGTGTTTCTCGCGGGGCGGCGGGTATTGGGCCTGGCCGGCGGGTGCGTGTGCGGCGCGCCCAGGCGCGCATCCGGCGCCTGCGGGTGCAGTGACGGGGCGTTTCGGGTGCATTTTCGTGCACTTCTCCTGCGCTGTTATGTCCTGTTCAGATTCAAAATCGCGTTTCGTTCGGCAGTTCGTGTTTTCGGACGGGCACCCGGGCTGTGCATGCCCGACCGGCGCGCTCCGCGTGCGGCCGCACGAGCGCAGCATTGGGGTGACCGGCGTCGCGTGGCGGGCGCGGTGCGAGAGCATTCGGCGATGGTACGCCGGGTGGGGGAGGAACTCGAAGGGGCTGGTGTCACGGGGCTGATCCTAGTCCGTGACAGACTCGTTTAAGAGACTTGCGCCGTGGGTGGCGGCCCGAACGAGCACCAAAAATGAGATACGCCGTACTCGGTAACCAAGTTGACGTCTAGGTTGCGAACGTCGCCCGGACGGTTGGCCTTTGTCCTCTGAATCGTAAACGGGATCGCTGCCGGCCGCCCCTTCAGCAGCGGGATGTCGCGGTCGCAAGTCAGGATGCCCTGATACAGAACGTCCGTCTCAGCGGGTGCGCTCGAAATGGTAAACGGATCCCACGCAAATGCTACGAGCCTCCAGTGCGGAGGTGTCGCGCCCCCGAAGTTCCAAATCTTGAACACGGCCTCGCCGGCGCTCTCGGAGATCCATGTTACTTGGAGTTGTACGTCTATCTTCGGCTTGCCGAATCGGGTAGCCAATTGCATTCCGGCGAACCATAACGCAACAGCGCCGGCGCCAAAGCCGGCAAGCCCGATTGCGGACTGAAATAGCGACAGCTGGTCGGCGCGGCTCCATTCGTGAAATGGCCCCCACGCCACGCCAACTGCATATCCCCCAACGACGAGACTCGCCCAGGCCATCGCCGCAGCCGGCCATCGCCACCAGCTGGGTAGACCTTCGGTCGCCGGGAGGTGTCCCGGGTAGTTCTGTAGCTTCGATCGGTACATCTCACGATACCAGCGGCGGATCCTGAGCGCCTCCGGAAGGTGCCGCGGGTGCCACCACGGGTAAGGGTTCTTGCGCGCCGGCATGGTCAGATTGTCGCATACGACTGCGGACGATGGGTGCCGTCGCTGTGCTTCGGCGGCGACCGCGGTCTCGTCGCCTTGGCAGATACACAAGCTGCCCCAGAGTTGTGATACCGCCGCGGAGGCGTATTCTTGTCTTAGGCTCTACTCGACAACTGGCCTTTGCTCGCTGGTCGTCTAGCATCGAAACGGCGTTCGCTATACTTTTTCGAAGCTCGACCGCACGTTAGGGGACAGTCCACTTGTTAATCGACCTGCACACGCACACGCGCCCGCTCTCGTGGGACTCATATCTCACGCCCGACGACCTGGTGGAACGGTCGAAGGCGGCTGGGCTGGACGGGATCTGCCTGAGCGAACACGACTACCTGTGGGACCCGGCGGAGGTGCTGGCGCTGGGGAAGCGTCACGACTTCCTAGTGCTGCCGGCCATCGAGATCAACACGGACGACGGGCACATCCTGGTGTACGGGATCGACAAGTATGTGTACGGGATGCACCGGTCGCACGAGCTGGCGCGGCACGTATCGGAGGCGAAGGGGGCGATGGTGGCGGCGCACCCGTACCGGCGGCAGATGCCGTGGTACATGGAGGACGATCGGGACTATCAGGAGGCGCTGGCTCGGGCGTCTCGCAACCCGGCGTACCAGTACTGCGCGGCGCTGGAGCAGCTGAACGGTCGGGGGACGGTGAAGGAGAACCAGTTCTCGGCGGCGCTGTGCGCGTTTATGAAGATGCCGGGGACGGCAGGGACGGACTCGCACTCGCGGAGCGACATCGGGCGGGTGGCGACGAACTTCGAGCGAGACGTGCACTCGATCGAGGAGCTGATCGCGGAGCTGCAGGCGGGGCGGTTCGAGGCGGTGGACCTGACGGGGACGCCGCACCGGCTGGACCTGACGGCGCTGTCATCGGACGTGCACGGCGCGGCAGGGTGACGGCGGCGGCGACCTAA
Source organism: Dehalococcoidia bacterium (assembly GCA_035632115.1). Classification (GTDB taxonomy): domain Bacteria; phylum Chloroflexota; class Dehalococcoidia; order DSTF01; family JACRBR01; genus DASQHL01. The sequence continues at coordinate 27,462 of DASQHL010000091.1, forward strand.
CCCCCTCCCCCTTCCATTCAGGGAAGGGGAGTTCTCCAACGAGGCGCGACGGCGTACAGGGCGCACGCGGCGGCCCGACGGTTGACGTTGAGGCAGGGCGCGGATAGGCTCGCGGCATGATCCGGCGGGTGGCGCCCGGTGTGTTCGCGATCGGCGGCCTGAAGATGGGGCGAGCGTACCTCGTCGAGGGCGAGGGCCGGCGGGTCGCGCTGATCGACAGCAGCAGCGGCGGCGCGGCCGGTGCGATCGTGGCGGCGATCGAAGCGGCGGGGCACGAGCCGGCGGACCTGCAGACGGTCGTCGCGACGCACTATCACCACGACCACACGGGGAACGCGGGCACGCTGCGGGAGCGCACGGGCGCGGCGCTGTGGGTGCATGCGGCAGACGCTCCGTACGTGGACGGACGTGCGCCGTGGATGGGCTTGCAGGGGGCGTTCGGCGTGGCGGACCGCTTCGGGCCGGCGCCGTACAAGCTGCGGGTCGACAGGGCGCTGGAAGAGGGCGACACGCTGCCGTTCGGGGGCGGACTGCGGGTAGTGCATGCGCCCGGGCACACGCCGGGGCACATCGCGCTCCATGCTCCGGCGCTGGGGGTGCTGTTCGCGGGGGATGCGTTGATGAACGTGCTAGGGCTGCGGCTGCCGTTGGCGATGTCGTCGCACGACATGGACATGGCGCGTCAGAGCGTGCGCGCGCTTGCGGAGATGCAGTTCGAGATCGCGCTGCCGGGGCACGGGGCGCCGATCCTGGGCCGGGCGAGCGAGAAGATCGCGGCGTGGGCACGGGCGTGGGTGTAAGCGCGGCTTCGCCGCGCTAGAGCAAACGGCCAACAGCAAACAGCAAGAGGGGCGAATGCCCCCTGGCAGTCGAGAACAGGCGACAGACGACAGACGAGAGACAACAGACGAGAGACAACAGACGACAGACAACAGACGACAGACAACCATCAGCAGTTGGCGGGTTGCTCACGCATCGTGGGCGACAGGCCGCCGCCCGGGGCAATAGCTGTTGATTCCTGACCGAGCTGGCTGCGAGGGCTAGGGCGTCGGTGTGGCGGCGGGCGTGACCGTCGTGGCGGCTGGCCCGACGAGGAACGATTGGGCGCGCGACGTCGCGGCGAGATCGGCGTCGGGTGGACAAGCGGTTTCGACCCAGACGACGCGGCCGCCGAAGATGTGCAGGGCGACGTCGCGTCGGGCTCCCGTGCCGGTATCCACCTTGATCACGACGACGTACTGTTCGCGGTAGGCGGCGCCGGTGGGCGATGGGCCGGGCTGCGGGACGTAGACCGCATCGAGGGTGACGCCGCGGCCGGCGAGCGCGACGCGATAGGCGCCGACGGCATCGATCGGCTGGGCCCAGCCGGGACCGCATCCGGTGACGGGGAGAGCCTCAACGATCCGGCCATCCGCCTGGCCGGCTTCGCACGGGGGCGGGTCGCCGATCTTCGGCGACGATGGCGGGCTGGTCGTGCAGGGGACGTGCGCGTATCCGGTGAGGGCGGCGAGGTTGATGACGTCGCCTGCAACGGCGGAGCGGGCGATGCGGTCGACTTCATCGACGCCGCTGGGGGCGACGGTGGGCGATGGCACGGCCGGGGCGACGGTGCGGACGACGGTGGTGGTGCCGCCGCCACCGCCACTGCAGGCGACGGCGACGGCCGCGGCAATCGAGCAAGCGAGCAGCGTGCTGTGCAGCCGTGGCTTCAGCATCCGTGCCACGGAGTGGCGTGTGGCGCCCGGTGGGGGTGGTCGGTGGAGCGCCGACCGTGAGCGACGGGGGGGAGGGTGCGCGCGGCGCCAGCGAATCAGGCGGAGGCCTCCGCCAGTTCCTTCGGGGCGGCCGCTTCGTCTTCTTCGGGCCAGGCGCGCTTCTTGAGCATCTCGCGCGGTGGATCGATGTAGATGGCGCCCCAGCCGCAGGCATCTTCGCAGAGGCGGCAGCCGGTGCAGCGCTTGTCGTTGAGGACGGCGATGCCAAAGAAATCGCCGACGGTGCGCTCGGGCTCGCCGAGGGTGAGCGCTTCGAAGGGGCAGATCTGGATGCAGAGCTCGCAGCCGCTGCCGATGCAGTTGTCCTCGACGACGATGGCCTTGGGCCATTCCTTGCGGGGGAAGGTCTTACAGGTGTCGCCGAGGTCATCGAGGATGGCTTCGGGGGGGCAGACGACGCCGCAGGCGCCGCAATCGATGCACAAGGTGGGGTCGATGACGTGGACGACGTTGCGGGAGCCGGTGATGGCGTTGGTGGGGCAACGCTTGGTGCAGGCGGTGCAGCCGATGCAGGTATCGACGATGGTGTAGGCCACGGTCCCCCTCCGGCAACGGGCGCGGCGCCCGCGGTGGATCTTCGGCGGCGGCGGGTGATTTCGCAAGCGGGGGCTTGTGAAATCGCGTACTTGAGTATAGGTGGGGGGATCGTGGGCGGGCAAGCGCGGGGTGGGGTGCGAGCACCCGTGTCGGTGGCGGGGTGGCGAGGTGGGGCGCCGGGCGGATGGTGCGGGGTGGCTTCGGGGGCGGGCGGGGCCGATATGTATCGGGAGGCGCAACACATGGGACAGCCGGAACGTCAGCAGGCGCAGGTCATCGACATGCCGCGGCCGCGGGCGGTGCGGTCGGCGTGGGAGGACGCGCGCGGATTCATGGAGCGAGCGGCGGGGCAGATCGGGCTGGAGGAGGACATCGTCAAGCTGCTGCGGTCGCCGTTCCGCGAGATGCACGTCGAGGTGCCGGTGCGGATGGACGACGGGCGGCTAGAGGTGTTTTCGGGCTACCGGGTGCAGCACAACGGCGCACGCGGCCCGTACAAGGGAGGGATCCGGTTTCATCCGGACGTCGACCTGGACGAGGTGCGGGCGCTGGCGGCGCTGATGACGTGGAAGTGCGCGCTGGTGGACGTGCCGTTCGGCGGGGCGAAGGGCGGCGTCCACTGCGACCCCACGGCGATGAGCGAAGGGGAGCTGAACCGGCTGGCGCGCCGGTACATGCAGAACATCTCGCACATTCTGGGGGTGACGCGCGACATCGCCGCGCCGGACATGGGGACGAACGCGCGGGTGATGGCGTGGATGATGGACGCGTACGGCGCGTCGCACGGCTACACGCCGGGCATCGTGACGGGGAAGCCGGTGGAGCTGGGCGGGTCGCACGGGCGGGAGGCGGCGACGGGGCGGGGCGTGGTGACGGTGTTGCAGGAGCTGTGCCGGGACCGCGGCGCGGAGCCGGGGGACCTCTCGGTGGTGGTGCAGGGGTTTGGGAACGTGGGGTCGTGGGCAGCGCGGCTGGCGCGGGAGGCCGGCTTCCGGATCGTCGGCGTGGGCGACCTGCGGGGTGCGGTGTACTGCGAGGACGGCGTTGACGTCGCGGCGTTCGGGGCGTGGCTTGGGGAGCGCGGCAGCGTAGCAGGATTCGCGGCGGAGACGCTGGAGGCGCCAGAGCTGCTGACGCTGCCGTGCGACGCGCTGATCCCGGCGGCGACCGGCGAAGTAATCGACGCAACGAACGCGGGGCAGGTGCGGGCGCGCGTGATCGTCGAAGCGGCGAACCATCCCGTGACGGCGGAGGCGGACGCGATACTGGCGGCAGGAGGGGTGACGGTCGTGCCGGACATCCTCGCAAACGCGGGTGGCGTCGTCGTCTCGTACTTCGAATGGACGCAGAACATCCAGCAGTTCCGCTGGCCGGAGTCGCGCGTGAACGAGGAACTGGCCGAGAAGATGATCGGCGCGTACCGCCAGGTGCGTGACATGGCCGCCGGGCGGGGGACATCGCTGCGCGAGGCGGCGTTTATCATCGCGGTGGAGCGGGTGGCGCAAGCGATCCGGCTGCGGGGGTTTGTGTAGCGGACGGCTGGCGTACATGGCGGGCACGAAAAAAGGCCCGGCCGAGTTGGCCGGGCCTTTTGTGTCGTCTCTCGTCGGCGAGCGCTAGCGGCGGCGGGCGCGGAGCGCGGCGGCTGAGCCGAGCAGCGCGGCTCCGAACAGCGCGAGCAGTGCGATCGAGGTGGCCGAGACGCCGCCGGACGTGTCGGGGCCGGCGCCGGTGTTCGGCGCGGCGATGGCGCCCGTGCGGGGCGCCTGGGAGACGCCGAGGACGGTGCTCACCGGGGCCGGCTGGGCCGGCGCGACAGTGGGCGGGACGGTGGTAGCCGTCGGCGCCGGGACGGTGACGTTGACCTGCGGCACGGTATCGAAGCAGCGGGACTCGAGGATGCCGGGGATGCAGGGCGTCGGCACGCTCTTTGGGGCGGCGGCAGTCGGGGCGGGCGCGCCGGGCAGAGTGACGGCAGAGCCGCCGATGATGACGGCTGCGTCCTGTTCGTTCTTGTCCAGGACGTCGTGGGAGCGGACGAGCACCTTGAGGCCGCCAAAGTCGCCTTCGAAGTGGTTGTGCCACGGGCCGGCGTTGACGTCGGTGTTCGTGACGCCGGGGAACGCGGCAAGGCCGTCGGGAGTCAGGTAGAGATCATCGGAGCTGCCGCCGGAGACCGTTGAGGCGCCCGGCAGGAGGCTGAACAGCCAGCCGTACTCCGTCCCGTGTGAGAGGAGTCCGCCGCCGGAGTTGACGAAGCCGGCGATGCCGGGGCCGTGGGTGTTCAGGGCCGCCGCCTCGGTGGAGTCGAGGTCGCCGCTGGCGCCGGTGCCGGAGATCCAGATGATCGCGGGATGAGCGGTGCCGGCGGCGAGGTCGGTGAAGAACTGGTCGATGGCAGCGGCGCCCTCGTGGTAGTTGACGGTGAGGCCGGCCTTGGCGCTCGCTACGGCGATGGCAGCGCCGGCGTCTCCATCGGAGGCACTGCCGGTGCCGATGGCGGCGACGGATCCGTCGTTGCTGCGGGTGACGTTGGGCTTGATGTTCTCGAGGGCGCGCTGGATGTAGAGCCAGCCATCGATGGGGTTGCCACTGCCATCCACGCTGCCGTGATCGGTGAGGTCATCGCCGCCGATGATCACGGGGCCACCGAGGGCGGCGTGGGCTGCGGGCGTCGCCATGCCCGAGATGCTCGCCAGCAGCGCCAGCGCGACGGCAGCGGCCAGACCGCGGAGCCATACGTGTGCCTGGATTTTCATCGTCTTCCTCCCGCACGGTGTGCGCCGGTAGATTGGTAGTCCCCAATCATAACGCTCCAATGTTTCGTGTGTCACGGAAGCGGTTGCCGGGGTTGTCAAGGGCAATCTCGCGTCGAATCCGATGCTGTGCGCTCTTGGGGTTCAGGCTGGGGACGGTATGGGGACGAGTGCGCTTGCGGCGTCGCGGACGCCTTCGTCGGTGTCCCAGTGGACGAAGGGGATGAGCGAGGCGGCCGAGCCGAGATGGAGGGCGACGGTTTGAGCGACTTCGCGGGCGATGGCGATGCGGCGATCGGCAGGTGAGCGGGCCACGAAGCATGCGTACGCGATGCGCAGGCGGTCACGAGCGACGCGGACGACGCGGTCGCGGCGGGCAATGTGGTCGAGGGCGTAGAGGGGGCCGGGGTAGGCGGCGCCGAAGACGAGGCACTGGTCGAAGAGGAGCAGCTCGACGGCATCGAGCGGGAGCGTGCCCCAGGCGTCTGGGTCGCCGGCGAGATTGAGGAGCCGGAAGGGGGGCTCGGCGCGCCAGCGGACGTAGATTGGGCCGGGCAGCGGCGCGGTGGTGGCGGGCTCGACGGTTGTGGCCATCGGTGGCTGCTCCTGGCCGGACGAGCGGTGTCCTGACACAGGGAACGAGGCGGAGGCCGCGGGCATTACGGACGGGGTGTCTTGCGCCAGGGCGGCCCCGGAGGAAAGCCACCGCAAGGCGCCAGGCCTGGGACGGCAGACAACAGAGCGACGGGCAGCGGACGGCAGACGGCGGACCGGTACGGGGGACCTTGACGCCGGCCGGGCGGCGCGGGGCAGCGGTTAGAATACGGGCGTGACGGCAGAAGAGGCGGCGACGATGGGGGACCTGGTGGCCGAGGTGCGGCGCGGGCTGGTGTGCGAGCGTTGCGGGAAGTACGTCGGCAGCCTGGCGGGGCGGCGCTACCTGCCGCCGCCCTACCCGGTGGCGCTGGACCGGGTAGGCGCCGCCCATGAGGCTGAAGCGCTGATCGGGTTCGAGCTGCACATGATCGGGCGGTTGCGGCGGGGGAACTTCGTCATCCGGCACCCGCAGCGCGATGGGCGTTGCGTGAGCGTGCGGGAGTGGCTCGAAGCTGAGGCGGACGATGAACTCGAGGGGGACGAAGGGGAGGCGTGACGGAGCCGCTCAGGCGGCGCTCTCACCCGCGCGACGCGCCGGACCTTTGCCGGTCATCTGCTGCAGGCGGATCAGCGTGGAGAACGACTGGACGAGGTAGGGATCGAACTGGGCGCCGGCGTTGGCCTCAAGTTCGGCGAGAGCAACATCATCGACGCGGGCGGCGCGGTAGGGCGAGTCCATGACCATGGCGGCGAAGGCGTCGGCGACGGTCATGATCCGGGCGGGGAGCGGGATCTCGTGCTCCTTGAGGCCGCGAGGGTAGCCGGCGCCGTCCCAGCGCTCGTGGTGGAAGAGGACAACCTCCAGGACGACCTGGGAGAGCCAGCGAGGGCTCACCTTAAGGACGTCCCAATCGCGGAGGAGGTCGTAGCCGGCGGAGACGTGGTTGCGCATCATCAGGGTCTCGGCGGTGGAGAGGGGGCCCTGCTTGACGAGGACGTTTTCGGGCACCGAGATCTTGCCGAGGTCGTAGACGTGGCCAGCCACCCAGAGGGCGGCGATGGTGTCCATGGGCTCGCCCTGGCGGCGCGCCAGTTCGACAGCGTACTGGGTGGCCAGGCCGGCGTGGTGGCCGCTGTAGTTATCGCGGGTGTCGAGGCGCTCGCGCCAGGAGGCGAGGACGCCGCTGAGACGGGCCCATGTGTCCTGCGGGTACAGGGACACGAGCATGTCAACGATGGAGTTCATCTCGAGAACGGACACGACCTGGCCCTCCGCGCCGCGGCTGGAGATGTATCGACCGACGATGGCGGGCACCTGAGGCCGGCGACGGGTCGGGACAGTAGATTCGATGAGATCCGTCAATATCAGGCTGTCGAAGCTATAGAAGGCCAGAGGCGAGCGTTGTACAATGGGGTTGAGGATGCGTATGAACGCCCCAGACGTCAGGGATGACCGGCCGGCGCCGCCCGTGCGGGAGGTACGCATGGGCGATTCGGAGTGTCCCCGGTGCCGGAAGTTCTTCACGGCCAGCTACTGGAGCGGCGGCGTGATGGTCCAGGCCAGATGCCTGAGCTGCGACCTGAAGTGGCCGTTGCCGGACGTGGTCTGAGGCGCGACCCAGCGGACCTGTCGATGATCAAACCAGGGGAGCGGTGGCTGCGGCTAACTGCGCATGTGTGTACGCGGGAGTGCGTTATCAGGGTGGTGAATGGTTAAGGCACGAGAACGAAACGAAGTGGAAGCGGACGACCTGGCCGGGGAGCGCCTGGAGGCGGAGCGCCTCGGTCCAGTGATCCCAGCGGTGAAGCTCAGCACGGAGGAACCGCTGGGCGAGACGCCGGATTCGGTCGAGCTGTATCTCAACGAGATCGCCCGCTACAAGCTGCTGCGCCCGGACGAAGAGGTGTCGCTGGCGAAATCGATCGAGAACGGGCGGATCCTCGACGAGGCGGGCGACGCGTTCATGGAGGAGCAGCTCAGCGCACCGACGACGGAGCAGCTGGCGGTGCGGTTGCTCCGGGACATCCACGATGGCCTGGGGCTTGTGCGGCGGTCGCGCGTGCTGAAGGGGTTCCCCCAGCGGGGGAGCTACACGGACCAGCTGAACTTCCCGGCGCTGAGAGACGCGATCCAGGACAAGCTGGAGGAGGAGTTCGAAGAGGCGATCGCGACGGCGACGAAGCGAAACGTCGCGCAGGTGCGGCCGCTGCTGATCACGCTAGCGGTGGCACAGCGGATCTTCCCGGAGCAAGCGTACAAGGCGCTGGACGAGGCGATCGGGCTGGTACACCGGGGCGTGCTGAAGGCGAACGACCGGTCGATGGCGGCGCGGCTGCGGGTGCTGGTGCCGCACCTGGTGGCGGCGCGGGCGGCAGCGCAGCGGTCCGAAGAGCACATGGTGAACGCGAACCTCCGGCTGGTGGTCAGTGTGGCGAAGAAGTACGCGGGCCGCGGGATGCCGTTGATGGACCTGATCCAGGAGGGGAACGGCGGTCTGATGCGGGCGGTGGAGAAGTTCGAGCACCGCCGAGGATTCCGCTTCAGCACGTATGCGACGTGGTGGATCCGGCAGGCCGTGGGGCGGGCGATCGCAGACAAGGGGCGGACGATCCGGCTGCCGATCCACATCACGGAGCTGATCTCGAAGTACTCGCAGGCGCGAGAGCGGCTGTTCCAGCGGCTGGGGCGCGAGCCGAAGACGTCGGAGCTTTCGAAGCTGATGGGAATGCCGCCGGACAAGGTGCGCGAGGCGGCGCGGGCGCTGCGGCAATCGGTCGTGTCGCTTGAGACGCCGGTGGGCGAGGAAGAAGAGGGGACGCTGGGCAGCGTACTTGAGGACGTAATGGCGCCGTCACCGGAGGAGGAGGCGTCGCGCCAGCTCCTGCGAGAGCGTGTGCGCAACGCGCTGGACGTGCTGACACCGCGGGAGCGGACGGTGATCGAGCTGCGCTTCGGGATCAAGGACGGCCGGCCGCGGACACTGGACATCGTCGGCAACGAGCTGGGGGTGACGCGCGAACGAGCGCGACAGATCGAAGCGCAGGCGCTGGAGAAGTTGCGACGTTCGAACGGGAACCTGCGCGGCGAAGGGGACTTCTGATCTGGTGGGGCCGGTAGCCGGTCCCTGGTGACTGGCGGCCGGCGGTGCAACGACGACCCGTAGCTGACGGAGAACATCGTACGAGGGGGCGCACGGTTCGTGCGTCCCCTCGGTGCGTCGGGTGGCCGCGCAGCGTGGGTCAGGAGCCGCTTCGATGGATGCCCGTGGCGCGTCGCACGGAAGGTGCGGCGGTAGGCGGGAGATAGTGCATTCGTACCTACCCCTGGGGTGACGGCGAGGGCTACGGTTGACCCGGAGGCTGATGGCGTCGCGCGAGAGGCAGGGTGCGCGCTTGACAGAACATTTGTATGGCGCGTTGATGCGCGCGGTCTATACTCAGCGGGACGCATCCGGAGCGAGGCGCGGGCTGCGCTTCCGAACCATCCAGAGCCGCTACACAGGTGGCCCCCGCAGGCCCAGGAGATGCGCATAGCATGGTACTTGGCAAGCTGAGGATCCTCGGAGCACCCTCGGACGATCCGCCGGAGGAAGCGGCGGTTGCTCCCGACGGATCACCGCTGACGTTTCCCCTTCACCTGGAGACGTGCCGCCGCACTTGGGGCGACAAGACGGCGTTCCAACAGAAGGTACGTGGCCGCTGGGAACGCTTGTCGCACGTCGACGTGTACAAGCGATCCTACGACCTGGCAGCCGGACTTGTGGCGCTGGGGTTGCGGCCGGGTGAGCGCGTGGCGCTGATCGCCGAGAACAGCATCGACTGGGCGTGCTGCTACTACGCGATCGTGGTGGCCGGCGGCGTGGCAGTGCCGATCTACTACGACCTGAAGCCGCAGGAGATCGCGGAGATGGTCGAGCGGGCGGAAGCGACGATGGCGATCGCGTCCGCGAAGGTGCTGGGGCGCCTGCAAGACGCGGACACGCGCGTGCGGACGGCGGTCGTGATCGACGGGCCGGCGGCGCGCGCGGCGGTGCCCGGCGGGCTGCTGCGGCGCGCGCGGCCGGAAGTGGTGCCGCTGGGCGACGTGGCGGGGCGGGCGACCGCAGAGAGCCGGGAGCGGCTGGGGCGCACGGCCGTGGAGCCGGATGACCTGGCGTCGATCGTCTTCACGTCGGGGACGACGGGGGGCATGAAGGGCGTCACGCTGACGCACCGCAACTTCATGGCAAACCTTCGCCAGGTGCGCCAATCGATCTCGTTCGGGGAACGCGACCGGCTGGTGATGGTGCTGCCGATGCATCACGCGTTCCCGTTTATCGTGAGCATGGCGGTGGCGCCGGCGGTAGGCGGCGAGGTGACGTTCGAGAACGACCTGCGGCGGATCCGAGACCGGATGGCGGAAGTGAAGCCGACGCTGTTCCTGGGCGTGCCGGCGCTCTTCGAGCTGATGTACCGGAACATCGTGCATTCCATCGAGGCGCAGGGGCGGAGAGAGAGCTTCGAGCGGGGGCTGCGCATCGTGGAGGCGACGAAGCAGCGGACGGGGATCAACCTGGGGCGCATCGTGTTCCGCGAGTTGCATAAGCGGCTGGGGGGCAGCCTGCGCTTCATGGTGAGCGGGGGCGCGGCGCTGAGCCCGTCGGTGGCGCAGCACTTCGCGCGGCTGGGCGTGCCGATCCTGCAGGGGTGGGGGCTGACCGAGGCATCGCCGGTGCTGGCGGTCCAGCGCTGGAACCCGCGCAAGTTCTACATGTCGAACTACTATGAGGAGCACATCGGCACGGTGGGCCAGGCGATTGAGGGTGTCGAGATCGGGCTGATCGACGTGCCGGAGAAGGAGCTGTACGTCCACCTGCATGGTGAGGGAGAGCTGGTGGCGCGAGGGGACAACATCACGCCCGGGTACTGGAAGTCGGAAGAGGCGACGCGGGTGCAGAAGGTCGGCGACTGGCTCCGCACGGGTGACGTGGGGTGCATCGACGATGAGGGCAACATCTGGATCACCGGACGCAGCAAGTTTGTGATCGTGCTGGACTCCGGTGAGAAGATCCACCCGGACGAGATCGAGGCAAAACTCGGGCGGAGCGCGCTCATCGAAGACGTGGTGGTGGCCGGCCACAAGGCGCGGGGGAAGACGCAGGCGCGGGCCGTTGTCTATCCGCACCGGGACGCGGTGCTGGAGCGCCTGGCCGGTGCTCCGGTGACGGAGGAATCGGTGCATGCGCTGATCGCGGCGGAGATCGACGCGCAGGAGGCGGACATCGCCGCGTACAAGCGCACGTCGGACGTGGTGCTGACGGATGTCCCGCTGCCGAAGACGGTGCTGCGGAAGATTGCGCGTGGGTTGATCGCGGAGAGTTACAGCTTCAATCTCGAGCGGTGGGCGCGGTCGTGGGAGGAGTTGCAGGCGGCGCAGGTGGTGCCGCCCGCGGACCCGGAAGACGAGGACGGCGGCGCGGTGGCGTAGCGCCCGAGTCATACCACCCTCCCGAGGGGTCGCGAGGAGACGGCAGAGGAATGGAGAGGGCTCCCCTGATGGGGAGCCCTCTGGCGTGCCGGGATCGGCGACGCCGCTACTTCGTGATGAAGAGCGGGGCGAGCACGAGGGTGATCGTCGCGAGGAGCTTGATGAGCACGTGGAGCGACGGGCCGGCGGTGTCCTTGAAGGGGTCACCGATGGTGTCGCCGACGACGGCGGCCTTGTGGGCCTCGCTGCCCTTGCCGAGAGTGTTGCCGTGCTCGTCCTTGAGGCCGCCGGACTCGATGAACTTCTTGGCGTTGTCCCAGGCGCCGCCGCCGTTGTTGAGGACGGTGGCCATGAGGATGCCGCCGATGGTGCCGACGATGAGCAGGCCGGCGACGGCGAGCCAGCCGGACGCGTGGTCGTAGGTCTGATTGAAGTATCCCGCTGTCCCCACCTTGCCTAGCGTGATCGTCACGTGGTCGTTGCGCGCGAAGCGGAAGATGAGGCCGACGGCGACCGGCATGCCGACGGCGAGGACGCCGGGCAGGATCATCTGGCGCAGCGCGGCCTTCGCAGTGATATCGACAGCGGCGGCGTAGTCCGGGCGGGAGGTGCCGGCGAGGATGCCCGGATCGGCTCGGAACTGGCGGCGCACCTCCTCGATGATGGCGCCGGCGGCGTTGCCGACGGCGCGGATGGCGAGGGAGCTGAAGAGGAAGACGAGCATGACTCCGAGGAGGCCGCCGACGAAGACATCAACCTTGGAGAGGTCGACTGGCAGTTCGGCGGTCAGCGGGGCGCCGAGGCGCTCCTTCACCTTATCGAGGTATGCAGAGAAGAGGAGGAACGCAGCGAGGCCGGCGGAGGCGACGGCGTAGCCCTTGGTGAGCGCCTTGGTGGTGTTGCCGACCGCATCGAGCTTATCGGTGATCTCGCGGGCGTGCTCCGGGGCGCCGGACATCTCGGTAATGCCGCCGGCGTTGTCGGTGATGGGGCCGAAGGTGTCCATGCTGAGGATGTAGGCGGCGGACATGAGCATGCCCATCGTGGCGACGGCGGTGCCGAAGATGCCGGTGGTGAACGAGGGGATGGCGGGGCTGATATCGGCCTGGGAGCCGAGGAAGAAGGAGCCGACGAGGGCGAGGCCGATGGTGATGGCGGTGAGGGCGGTGGTTTCGAAGCCGACGGCGGTGCCGATGATGACGTTGGTGGCGGGGCCGGTCTTCGAGGCTTCGGCGATCTCCTGGACGGGGCGCCACGAGCCGGCGGTGTAGTACTGGGTGATGTAGACGAAGGCGATCCCCGTCGAGATGCCGACGAGGCCGCAGAAGAAGAACCAGTACCAGGCACCGGCAAGCATCACCTTGGTGGCGATGAACAGCCCGACGACCGAGAGCGCGGACACGACGTAGAAGCCGTAGTTAAGCGGCGTCATCGGATCCTGCTTGCTCCTGGGGCTGGCGTCGGTGAAGAACGGCACGGACGTGAGGCCGACGATGGTAGCGAGGATGCCGAAGGAGCGGAGGACGAGCGGGAACATGATCCACTCGATCCGGCCGGTGACTGTGAAGATGGCGACGCCGAGGATCATGGCGCCGATGTTCTCGGCGGACATGGACTCAAAGAGGTCGGCGCCGCGGCCGGCGCAGTCGCCGACGTTATCGCCGACGAGGTCCGCGACGACAGCGGCGTTGCGGGGGTCGTCTTCGGGGATGCCGGCTTCGACCTTGCCGACGAGGTCGGCGCCGACATCGGCGGCCTTGGTGTAGATGCCGCCGCCGAGCTGGGCGAAGAGGGCGACGAAGCTGGCGCCGAATCCGAATCCGACGATGAGGAAGGGCGCGATCTCCGGGGGGTTGTTGAGGATGCGGCTGTAGACGAGGAAGATGCTCGATACGCCGAGCAGGCTTAGTGCGACGACCAGGAAGCCGGAGACCGCACCGCCACGCAGCGAGACGGTCACTGCATCGCGGAGGCTCTTCTGGGCGGCGGCGGCGGTGCGCACGTTCGAACGGACGGCGATGAACATGCCGATGTAGCCGGCGAGGGCGGAGCAGCCGGCGCCGACGAGGAAGGCGATGCCGGTGAGCAGGCCTTCCTCCCAGCGGCCGATGACCTCGTTCGCGCCGAAGGTGACCTGGCCGTTCTGGAAGACGATGGGCTTGACGCCGTGCGAGATGGAGCCGACGAGGACGCCGACGGCGACAGCCGTGACGACCGCGAGGATCGCGATGGTGCGGTACTGGCGCGAGAGGAAGGCCATGGCGCCTTCGAAGATCATGCCGGCGATCTCCTGCATGGCAGGGGTGCCCTGGTCCCGGCGCAGGACGTCGTAGGCGAGCCAGAGGGCGAAGAGCGTGGCGGCAAGCCCGGTCGCGGGCACCATCCAGACGAGCGTCATCGGCGTCTCCCCTTCCACGCGTACAACGCGCGGTACGCATTACGCTAGACACACAAAAGGAGGCGCGCCACGGCACCTCCCGTCAGAGCGCGGTGAGTCTAGCGTGCGGCATGGCCTTGATCAAGACGGAGAGCCGTGCTCTCGCAGAGCCGTGCGTGAGCGGGTGCGCGAGGCGAGCCGTTCGTTGACACTCAATGGGGGCGGATGTATTCTCGTGACGCTGTAAACCTGACGTGCACGTGAGACTTCGCCGCCCAGTGTGGGGCGGCCGCGCGAGGTGCTCCATGGCCGAAGTCGCCCGATCCGTCGTGACGGACGAGATGCGCGCCGCGATCGGCAGGGAGGGGCCACCGATCGTGTTGGAGGTGGAGAAGGCGAACTGCCGGATGTTCGCGCGGGCAGTGGGGCACAGCGACGCGATCTTCTACGACGAGGCAGCGGCGAAGGCGCGGGGGTATCGCGGCATCGTAGCGCCGCCGGGGTTCCTGGGCACGCCGATCTTCCTTCCGCGCAGCGGCAGCGGCGCACCGGGCGAGACGGGCGGGCGCGCGTTCAGCGTGCCGTACAAGCGCGTGCTGAACGGCGGCACCGAGTATGAGTACTTTCCGGACGGACCCGATGGCGATGTGATTTGCGCGGGTGACACGATCACCGCGCGGTCTCGGATCACCGGGTTTGAGGAGGCGGAGGGCAGCCTGGGGCCGATGCTGATCACGAAGCGCGAGACGGTGTATACAAATCAGCACGGCAAGGTCGTCGCGAGGATGTACGGGACGATGATCCAGTACTAGGTTCGCAATCGGGAGCGACGTCATGGCGCAGGTCTACTTCGAGGACGTGCAGGAGGGGGAGGAGATCCCCCAGCTGAAGAAGAACTGCTCGACGCAGCAGCTGGTGCTGTGGGCGGCGGGGTCGGGCGACTTCTACCAGATCCATTATGACAAGGACTTCGCGCAGGGGACGGGGCTGAAGGGGCTGATCGTCCATGGCGCGCTGAAGAACGCCTTCCTGGGGCAACTGCTGCACGACTGGGCCGGAGAGCGAGGCCAGGTCCGGCGCTTCGGATGCTCCTATCGGGGCATGGACGAGCCGAACCAGGACATCCTGTGCCGGGGCGTGGTGACGAAGAAGTACAGCGATGGCGGCAAACATTACGTCGAGCTGGACGTGTGGACGGAGAAGCCGGACGGGAAGAAGACGTCGCCGGGGTCAGCGCTGGTGACGCTGCCGAGCCGGAGCGGCGCTTAGGGGCGGGACGGGGGAAGCGGGAGGCAGGAGACGGGAGACGGGAAGCTAGGACCGGAATACGCGAATTCAGTCGCCAGCCACAATCGACAGAGAACAGGCAGCGGACAACAGGGCAGTAACCAGTAACCATGCCGGAGGTTGGAGTGGCAGAGCAGTTTGAGATCACGGACGAGATGCGAGCGCAGTTCGGCGTGGACAGCGAGCCGTGGACGTACGAAGTGACGACGACGAGCGTGCGGATGTACGCGCGGGGGTGCGGCTCGGACGACCCGATCCATTACGACGTGGAGTTCGCGAAGTCGCAGGGGTTCCGGAGCATCGTCGCGCCGCTGGGGTATCTTGGCACGCCGGTGTACCTGCCGGGGCGGAATGACCCGACGTTCGGGTTCCCGCGGCGAGAAGGTGGCCCGCGGCTGAACATTCCTTTCAAGGGGCTGCTCGACGGTGGCACCGAGACGGAGTACTTCGACTATCTCTGCGCGGGGGACGTGCTGGAAGAGACCTCGCACCTCGCGGACCTGAAGCTGCGCGACACGGGGCGCGGGCAGATGCTCTTTGTCACGAATGAGGCGGTGTACAAGAACAAGGCGACGGGCAAAGTCGTGGCGAAGCAGCGGCTGACGTCGATTCACATGTAGGGCGCGGGGGATCGAGAACCAAGAACCTAGAACCAAAGAACCTAGAACCGACGGGCTCATAGCCTCGGATCTGGAAGCACGAACGTGGACGCAAGGCTTCGAAAGGAACGGTGGCGATGGCTGAGCAGAACTACTTCGAGGATGTGACGGAGGGGCAGGAGCTTGCGCCGATCAAGATCAAGCCGGACAAGCAGCAGCTGGTGAAGTTCGCGGCGGGGAGCGGCGACTTCAACCCGCTGCACTTCGACGAGAACTTCCCGATGCTCAAGCCGATGGGGTTGAGCGAGAACATCGTCCACGGGCGCTTCAAGTACGCGCAGGTGGGCCGCCTGGCGTTCGCGTTCGCGGGGTACAAGGGGCGCGTGAAGAAGTTCGGCGTCAGCTACCGCGGCATGGACATGCTGAACAAGGAGATCACCGTGGGTGGCGTCGTCACGGCAAAGCGAGAGGAGGGCGGGGAGCACCTCGTCGACCTGGACGTGTGGACGATGGACGCCGACGGCAAGAAGACGACGCCGGGGACGGCCACGGTCGCGCTGCCGACGCGGGGGTAGGAAGAACCTAGAACCTACGACCGGAAACCTAGAACTCAGAACCGAGAACCTGGGAGCCAGAACCGAGTTTCAGCTTGAGGTGGGCGATGGGCGCGCTGGACGGGAAAGTCGCAGTGGTGACGGGGTCGGGGCGTGGCATCGGCCGCGGGATCGCGCTGCTCTTCGCGCGCGAGGGGGCGAAGGTCGTCGTCAACGATCCCGGCGTGAACGTCGACGGAAGCGGGAACGACAACGGCCCGGCGGACCAGGTGGTGGCGGAGATCCGGGGCACGGGTGGCGAGGCGGTGGCGAGCTACGACTCCGTGGCGACGCCGGAGGGCGGCGAGGCGATCGTTAAGAAGGCAGTCGAAGCGTACGGTCACATCGACATCCTGGTGAACAACGCGGGCATCCTGCGCGACCGGATGATCTTCAACATGTCCGAGGCGGAGTGGGACGCAGTGATCGCGGTCCACCTGAAGGGGCACTTCAACTGCACGAAGCCGGCATCGATCCTGATGCGGCAGCAGCGCTACGGGCGGATCATCAACTTCTCGTCGGGGTCGGGACTGGTGGGGATGCCGGGGCAGGCGAACTACGGCGCGGCGAAGTCTGGCATCGCGGGATTCACGCGCGTGGTGGCGAAGGACCTGGGGCGGTACGGGGTGACCTGTAACGCGATCGCGCCGGGCGCGGCGACGCGGATGACGCAGAGCGTGCCGGACGCATCGCGGGAGCTGCGGGCGCGGGCGGGCATCGCCACACCGGGAGCGGGGCCGCGGCCGGCGGCGCCGTCATTGCGTGATCCGGAGTACGTGGCACCGATGGTGGCGTACCTGGCGAGCGACGACGCCTGGAACATCAACGGGCAGATCTTCCACGTTGCCGGAGGCAGCGTCGGCCTATCGTGGCATCCGACGCCGATGCGCACACTGTGGAAGCCCGCGATGTGGACCCTGGACGAGCTGTGCGAGGCGGTGCCGGGCCAGTTGATGGCGGGGATCCCGAACCCCGCGCCGCCACCGCCGGATCTCTCGATCCCAGGCCGCGCATCAGGTGAGCCGCAGGGTGCGCCGGCTGGAGAGGCGAGCTGATGGCCAGACTCGACGGACGGACAGCGATCGTCACGGGTGCGGGGCGCGGCATCGGACGCGGGGTGGCCATGCTGCTGGCGCGCGAGGGCGCGAGCGTGGTGGTCAACGACTACGGCGTGAACGTGGACGGCACGAAGCCGGACTCCGGGCCGGCAGCTGAGGTGGCGGAGGAGATCCGCGCGGCGGGCGGCAAGGCGGTGCCGAACTTCGACACCGTGGCGACGGTGGAGGGTGGCGAGAACCTGGTGAAGACGGCGCTGGACGCCTTCGGCCGGCTGGACATCCTGGTCAACGTAGCGGGGATCCTGCGCGACCGGATGATCTTCAACATGAGCGAGCAGGAGTGGGACGACGTGATCGCCGTGCACCTGAAGGGGCACTACTGCACGACGAAGCCGGCCTCGATCCTGATGCGGCAACAGCGATCGGGGCGGATCATCAACTTCTCATCGATCTCCGGGCTGGGCGGGCTGCCGGGGCAGGCGAACTACGGCGCGGCGAAGGCGGGGATCGCCGGGTTCACGCGGGTGGTGGCGCGAGACCTGGGGCGCTACGGCGTGACGTGCAACGCGATTGCGCCGGGGGCGGCGACGCGCATGACGGCGACCATCCCGCAGAACACGTCGCAGCTCCGTCAGCGCGCGGGCACGGCGCCGGTGGTCGCGGAGCCGCGTCCGTCGTCGGTGCCAGCGATGCGCGAGCCGGAGTACGTGGCGCCGATGACGGTGTTCCTGGCGTGCGACGAGGCCTGGAACATCAACGGCAAGGTGTTCTACGTGGCGGGCGGGCGGATCTCGCTGGCACACGAAGAGGTGCCGATGCGGCAGATCATCAAGCAGGGGATGTGGACGGTGGACGAGCTGCGGGAGATGGTGCCGTCGCAGCTGACGTACGGGATGGTGAACCCGGCGCCGCCGCCGGCTGACCTCTCGATCCCGGGCCGGCCGGTCACGCCGGCGATGGCGTAGCGATCGCCAGGGCCTCATGCCTTCGCAACGGATGATCGTCGGGCTGGCGCTGGCGGCGATGGTGGCGTTCATCGTCGGAACGCTGATCGTGTCGGGGTTGCGACTGGGCGGCCAGCGGCAGACAGTGGCGAGCGCGAGCTTCTGCGCGACGGCGGAGGCGCAGATCACGGCCTCGGCCGGGCCGACGGCGGTGGTGGCGCCAGGGCAGGGGTCGTCGTTCGGCGACCAGATCCCGGCGAACTGCCGGCAGTAGGCCTCTTCGGAACTTACAGCGACCACGGAGACGGCGACGCATTCATCGGGGATTCCCCGATGCCCGGCTGATCGCGCATCTGCGAAGATCGCACTATGGATGACTCCCCTACCCCGGCCATGTCGCGCGCGGAGGCGCTGCTGGACCGCTACCTGGCGGTGCTGCAGGCGGAGCGCAACCTCTCTCGGTACACGGTGCGCAACTACGCCACGGACCTCGGGCATCTCTTTGCGTACTTCGAGGAGCGCGACATCGACCCACTGGCGGTGACGCGCATGCTGTTCCGCGGCTACCTGGCGTCGTTGATGGAGGCGGAGGTTGCGCGGGGGAGCGTGACGCGGAAGGTGAGCACGGCGCGGTCGTTTTACCGGTGGCTGCGGCTGACGGGCGTGATGGCGGATGACCCGCTGGCGGCGGTGCGGGGGCCGAAGCAGGAGCGGCGGCTGCCGCACGTGCTGGACGTGGGCGCGATCACGGACCTGATCGCGGCGGCGGATGGCGAGCGACCGGCGGACCTGCGGGACCGGGCGTTGCTGGAGGTGATGTACGCGTGCGGGATCCGCGTGAGCGAGGCAGCGGGGCTGGACGTGAGCGCGGTCGACCTTGAAGAGATGTCGATGGTCGTGACGGGCAAGGGGAACAAGCAGCGGCTGGTGGTGATGGGGGAGCCGGCTCGGGCGGCGCTGGATCGCTACCTGCGGCGGGGGCGTGGTGCGCTGCACGGCGGGCGGGCGGCGAGCGCCACATCGGCGGGGGCGCTGTTCCTGAACCGCGGGGGCGGACGGCTCTCGCCGCGGGCGATCCAACTGATCGTGCGGAAGTACGCGCTGGCGGCCGGCATCGACGCGCGGGTGCACCCTCACCTGCTGCGGCACACGTTCGCGACGCACCTGCTGGATGGCGGCGCCGAGCTGCGGGTGGTGCAGGAACTGCTGGGGCACGCGAACCCGAACACGACGCAGATCTACCTGCATGTCACGGAGGAGCGGCAGCGGAAGGTGGTCGAGGGGGCGCTGGACGGGATGGCGGAGGTGGAGTCGGCGCGGCGGGCGCTCTCGCGGCGGCGGGGGCCGGTGTGAGCCGTAGCGCGGCGCGACCGATCTGAGCGGGCAGCCGCAGATTGCGCCGATGGGCGGAGGTGGGGCGCGAGGACGACAGGCGGGGTTGCGTCGTTGCTCCAAGGTGGGGCGGTGAACGAAAGGAGATCCATCGCTGGCGCTCTGGATGACCGTGCGGCGGGAACGTTGTGCGACGGCGGCGGCATGATATTATCGAGTCACCCTATCGTCTATATCCAGAACCCAGGAGGCGCCTCCGATGCCGCTTTACTTCGCCGACCACAAGCACACCGCCGAGACGTGCCCGACGCGGCAGCCGAAGATGATGCAGATGCTGGGGCAGCACGTCTCGCAGGAGAACGCGAGCAAGTTCGGGATCACGATCCACTCTGATGTGGTGATGCCGGGGGAGCACCACCTGATGATGGTGCTGGCGGCTCCCTCGCAAGAGCCGGTGGACCAGTTCATGCAGCCGTTCTCGATGGTGGGAACGGTGCAGGTGACGGAGGTACGGACCTGCGACCAGGTGGTGGCTTCAGGGCGGTGTTGAGCCGGTACTTAGAACCTAGAACCTAGAACCGCTAGAACCTCCAGGCGTAGAACCTGGACCCTCGGGCCGCTGTTGCGCGGTTGTCACGGGTGTTCTCGCGCAGTGAAGGCGGGCGCTTTGGGCGTCCGCCTCTTTGTTTCCGGCGTGCGGTGTGAATAGGCCGATCGGCAGGTTGACGGTGCGGGCGCGGCGGCGCTTAATTTAGTGATTGCTAAGTGTGCGCCAGGTGGGAGGATGATTCATGGCTGTCGACACGCGTGCGATGCTGCGCTCGGAGACGCCGGCGCCGGACGGGCTGGATCTATCGTGGCTGCAGACGGATGCCGACTGGGGCATCCGGGCGAAGCCGGGGAAGCGCGGGCTGACGCTGGACGAGATCAACGTGGGGTCGTATGGCGAGGTGCCGGCGAGCGGCAACGAAGTGACGATGAAGCCGCGCGGCGCTGTTGCGCGGAGCGGAGTGCCACGCGTGGGGTACGCGCTGCGGAAGAACGACGTGTGGTCTCAGAACGCGACGCTGCTGTACGAGGAGGCGGTGCAGCGACAGTGGTCATCGGCGACGGACATCCCTTGGGAGACGCTGCGCGAGCTGCCGGATGACATCGAGAAGGCGATGAGCCAGCTGTGTACGTTCCTGACCGAGGTGGAGTTCATCGCGGGCGATACGCCGGCGCAGTGGCTGCCGACGATCAGCAACGAGCACTACGAGATCAAGCTGTACATCGCGAGCCAGATCATGGACGAGGCGCGGCACCTGGACGTGTTCCGGAAGCGGGCGCTGGCGAACGGGGGCGGGCTGATGAGCGGCGGCCCGGGCTCGGGGCTGCGGGCGATCATCGGGGCGCGCGACTTCAGCGAGATGTCGGCGATCATGCACATCATCGGCGAGGGGTTCATCCAGACGCTGTTCCGGTCGGGGGAGCTGCTGGGGCACAGCGACGCGGAGAAGCGCATGTTCCGGCTGGCGGCGCAGGACGAGTCGCGGCACGTGTCGTTCGGGGTGATGCACCTGAAGCACATCCTGGAGACGGAGCCGGAGCGGCGCGAGGAGCTGCACGCGTACCTGGACTCCGGCGAGGAGATCTTCGCGGGGACGGGGGTGACGGCGACGGGCGGCTCGATGGAGTCGCTGGCGATCTTGCTGGGGGGCGGGCGGGAGCATATGGACGTGGGGTTCCAGACGCTGCTGGCGGTGCGACGACGGCAAGTGAACGAGTACATGCACCGGCTGACGGTGGCCGGTATGCCGGAGCGGCGGCAACGGATGACGGGGCAGTTCAAGCCGTTCCTGGAATCGACTTAGCGGCGCGCCCGCCCGCGACGCTGACGCAACAGGGGCCCCGCCGTCTCGGCCAGCGGGGCCTCTGCTTATGTCTCGCGCGGTGCGTGTCGCGGGAACGGATGTGATACGCTGGGCGGCGAACGAGCATCGCGACCGACGGGGGTGAGGGTATCAACCGGCAGGCGCAGAGGGCGTGGGAGCTGCTGTGGCTCCTCACGTTCCGTGAGCTGAAGCTTCGATACCAGGATACCGTCTTCGGATTTCTCTGGTCGCTGATCCGGCCGCTGCTGCAAGGCGCGGTGCTGTTCGTGGTGCTGCGGAAGTTCATCCGGATCGACGTCCCGGACTACCACCTGGTGCTGCTGGCGGGGCTGTTCCCCTGGACGTGGTTCCAGGTGTCGCTGGTGCTGGCGGTGGGGTCGTTCGCGGGGAACGGGCCGCTGATCAAGAAGGTGTACTTCCCGCGGTTTGTGCTGCCGCTGGCGACCGTGCTGAACAACGGCGTGCAGTACGCGCTCTCGATCCCGGTGCTGGTGCTGCTGCTGCTGGCGGCGGGGTACGCCCCGAACTGGACGTGGCTGGTGGGGATCCCGTACCTGCTGCTCGTCGAGGCGGTGCTGATCATGGGGATCGTGCTGTTCATCGCCTCGATCAACGTGTACTTCCGAGACCTGGAGCACCTGACGGACGTGTTCGTGGGGCTGATCTGGTTCTACCTGACGCCGGTGATCTATCCGCTTTCGATCGTACCGGCGAAGTACCATGACTGGGTGTTGCTGAACCCGATGGCGTCGCTGATCGAAGGATGGCGGCAGCTGTTCCTGCACAACCAGCTGCCGGGGACGGAGCTGTGGCCGGCGCTGGTGTTTGCGGCGGTGATCGCGGCGGTAGGGTCGGTGTCGTTCCGGGGGATGCAGGGAGGGTTCGCTGATGCGCTCTGAGCGCGGCCGCGACCTGGACGTGGCGATCGCGTTCGACGAGGTGTCGAAGCACTACTCGCTGTCGCTGCAGAAGGAGGCGACGGACTTCAAGACGGCGCTGTTGCACCTGCCGCGGTTCCTGTCGAATGCGCGGCGGCCGTTCGTGGCGCTGGACAAGGTGGATCTGCGCGTACGCCGCGGCGAGAGCCTGGGGATCATCGGACCGAACGGGTCCGGCAAGAGCACGACGCTGCGGGTGATGGCGGGGATCGCGCCGCCGACGTCCGGCAAGGTAACGATCAACGGACGGGTATCGGCGCTGCTGGAGCTGGGGTCGGGATTTCACCCGCGGATCAGCGGGCGGGAGAACGCGATCCTGAACGCGGTGCTGCTGGGTTTGACGCTGCGCGAGGCACGCGAGGTGCTGCCGCAGATCATCGAGTTCTCCGAGCTGGGCGACTTCATCGACGAGCCGATGCGGACGTACTCATCGGGGATGTTCTTCCGGCTGGGGTTCGCGGTGGCGGTCCACGTGCAGCCGGAGATCCTGCTGATCGATGAAGTGCTGGCGGTGGGGGACGCGGAGTTTCAGAAGAAGTGCATGGACCACATCCATTCATTGCGGGAGCGCGGCGTGACGCTCGTGCTGGTGACGCACGACATGTTGAGCCTGCCGATGTTCTGTGACCGGGGCATCCTTATCGAGCACGGCCGGATCACGGACGAAGGGACGCCGCAGCAGGTGGTGCACAACTATCTCGCGCGCGTGGAGCAGCTCCTGGCGCTACGCGTGGACGAGCGGGAGCGGCTGAAGGTGGCTCAGGCGGCGTCGTCGTGATGGTGCGGCTGGAGTTCGAGGGCGGCGCACATCGGCCTGCGCGCGCGCTGCGCGTCCGGGCGCGCGCGGGCAGCGGCGTGGCGATCGTGGCGGAGGCGGGGCCACACCTGCCGTTTGCGGCGAGCAGCATCGACGAGTTGTTCGTGGGCCGGGCGATCGCCTACCGGACGGACGTGGCGGCGGCGCTGGACGAGCTGTGGCGCGTGGGGAAAGCCGGGGCGCTCGTGCACCTGACGCTGCCGCATGCTTCATCGACGATCGCGACATCGCGGGACGCCCGGCCGCGGCCGCTGCTGACGCTGAACACGTTCAACCACTACGACCCGCGCATGAAGCCAGCGGATGCGCCGCAGACGACGTTTACGGTCGAGCGGGCGCGCCTGCGCGTGGCGGGGCAGCGCGGCGACGACAGTGGCCTGGCGCTGGCGCGGGGGCCGTTCGCGCGAATCGTCGAGCAGCTGGCCAACGGGAGCCGGGGGAGCCAGTACCGGTTCGAGCGGTGGTTCGCGGGGCTGATCGGTGGCTTCGAGGAGTTCGACGTGGTGCTGGCGGTGGTGAAGGAAGATGGGCGCGCCGGGCGCAGGGAGGCGGGCGCCGCGGAACGGCGGGGACGGTCGACCGGCAATGGATGGATGCGTGGGGGAGAGGCTGCCGATTCCCCTGACTCGACGCCGTCGCACATCGAGCAGCCTGAGCGCCTGCCAGCGGGACCGCCCGGCACGGGAGAATGACCGCGGAATGACGACGGCAACCGAGCGCCCGGGACTGGACCTGTCGTACTCGATCGAGGACTTCGAGGCGGGGACGCGGCTCGATTCGTTGTTCCTGTACCGGGCGATCGAAGACCAGATGCTGGAGCTGGCGACCGAGGTGCCGCGCGGCCGGGTGCTGGATGTGGCGTGTGGCACCGGAAAGCAGGCGATGCGCTTCGGGAAACGCGGCTGTTACGCAGTGGGTGCGGAAGCGTCGGCGGAGATGATCGGGCTGGGGCGGTGGATTCAACCCGAGAGCGAGGCGCGGATGGCGCGCAGCATCGCAGAATCGCTGCCGTTCCGCGACGGGGTGTTTGACCGCGTGACGTGCCAGGGGTCGCTGGACCATTTCGCCGACGCACCGGCGTTCATGCGGGAGGCGGCGCGCGTGGTGAAGCCGGACGGACGCGTGATCGTGGCGCTGGCGAACTTCGAGAGCGCGTCGTGCCGGGCGGGGCGTGCGGTGGATCGGCTGAAGCGGCGGCTGGGGCGGCCGCGGCCGCCGTGGCGGCTGTACTGGCAGATCCCGGAGGATCACAACGTGAAGGGCGATCTGGCGTACGTACGCGCGCTGGGCGGATCCGAGCTGGAGATGGAGCGTTGCTTCGGCATCTCGCTCCTGTGGAACATCGAGCCGGTAGGCTGGCTGCTGGAGCGGCTGCCCGAGCGGGCGGCGACGGCGCTGTGGTCGGCGCTGGACCGGGCGGCGCGTGGGCGGCCGGCGCAGGCAGACATGATCGTCTCGGTCTGGCGGAAGCGGCGGAGCGGCGACGGATGGACGACGGCGGGCTGACGCAAGATTTTGACGCGCACGCGCTGTTCACGTTTGCGGAGATCCCGGAGGGGCCGCCGCTGGCGAATCGTTGGGCGCGGACGAAGCGCTGGTTCGTCATCGCGTTCGTCGAGAGCTGGCTCGCGGTGTGGCTCTTCCGGGCCAAAGTGCGGCTGCGGGCGCGGCGCGTGACGCTGCTGCCGGGCCTGTGCGACCTGCTGTCGCGGGTGCTGTTCCACGTGCAAATCGGCGACCGCGTCACGATCGGGCGCGGGCTGATGATCACGCACGGCAACGTAGTGATTGACGGCATGACGACGATCGGCCGCGATTGCCAGATCAATCCGTGGGTGACGATCGGGCTATCGAACAGCCGACGGCTGGGGTTCAGCGTGCAGGGGCCGACGATCGGCGACCACGTGCACATCGGCACGGGCGCGAAGGTGTTGGGGCCGGTGCAGGTGGGTGATTACGCACGGATCGGCGCGAACGCGGTGGTGGTGCACGATGTGCCGGCGAACGCCACCGTCGTGGGCGTGCCAGCGCGGGTGGTGGGGGAAGCGGACCGGGTGGCGGCACCGCACGAAGGCGACGGGCAGGACGAGCGGCTGATCGCGCACATGCGGAACGCGATCGTGGAGTACCGGCTGCGCCGGCAGTCGCTCCGGTCGCTGGTCGATGCGCTGCTCGCGTCGTCGGAGGCGGGCTCGGACGCATTGCGCGCCACGCGGGAGGCGATGAGAGACGACCTGATCTTCCTGGACGCGGTGGCGGCGACAGGCGGGGAGGAGTCGGCGCAGGTGGGAGCGGCGATCGACGCGATCGAGACGGTGCTGAGCGAGGCGCCTTAGGCAGCGGCGAGCGCGTCCCAGGCGGCCTTGCCGAGGCGGCCGAGCGTCACATTGCCCTCGGCCTCTCGGCCGGTACCCGTCCCCGTGCCACCCTCGCAGAACGCGGCCATGGCGAATGAGCCGCGGGGGCCCTTGAACACGGCGCCGCCGGTGCGGATGCCGTTCAAGAATGAGCCGCCCTTCTCGGCAACCCAGGCTTCCTTCGGATCACCGAGCATGTTCATCTCGTTCCAGGGGAGCTCGCGGGACAGCTCGTGGCGGTAGTCGGAGCGGCGCATGATGCGCAGCATGTCTTCGGACGCCGCGGGCGAGACGCACTCGTGCCGGGCGATCATCGTCATGAGGCTCGCGATGTCGACGGCGGAGCTGACGGACATCTTGCGCGCGTCGAGGCCCACGGAGCCATCGCCGAGGCGGCGGAACAGCCGCGTGGCGCGGAGGCCGAGGCGCTCGGCCGTATCGTTGACGAAGGAGAGGCCGACGAGGTCGATGCAGATGTTGGTCGCGGAGTTGTCGGAGATGATCATCATGAGGACAGCGGCGTCGCGAACGGAGAGGCGGACACCGAAGTCCAGGCGCGACAGGACGCCGGAACCGAGGCAGCGGTGCTCCGGGCCGTAGGTGACGGGATCGCCAAGCGACACACGGCCGTCAGCGACGGACTGGTAGAGGGCGACGAGCACCGGCACCTTGATCAGCGACGCAGTGGGCATGACGGCGTCTTCGTCGTGGCCCAGGTGGTCGCCGGTGGTGAGGTCGCTGAGCGACCAGGTGCAGGTGCCGCTGTAGGCGTCGCTGATGGCGCGGAGGCGCCGGGCGAGGGCGTGCGCTGCGGCGCTCATTTGACGATGCCCGCTTCGAGTTCGGCCTGGGTGTATTCGACCTGCTCGTCCTTCAGCTCGGGATCATACGGGGGGTCGGGGTAGTTCACGAGCCAGGCCTCTTCATCGCCGACGTTCTCGAGGCCGGTGGCAACGTTGGGCGGGATATAGAGGCGCTCCGGCCGCGCGGCGTCGAGCAGGTGTTCCTCACGGCGACCGTCGCGGTAGAGGATGATCTTCATGCGGCCGCGCACGCAGACGTAGCGGGCGGCGCGGATGCGATGGAGATGGTAGCCCTTGAAGGCGCCGGGCGCGGCGGCGGTGAGGTATGCGGTGGTGAGGCGCCCATCCTTGTAGAGCTCGATGAGCCAGCCGTTCTCGTTGCCTGCGTGGTCGTAGGTGGTGACCTTCTTGGCCGGCTCCGTGGCGATTGCTTCGATCATCGGCACCTCCTCTCCTGGGCGGGACTCATGGACAGCGGACCGGGCATGGCGCTGCGCTACGGTCGCGGGCCGGCGAGGGCCGTGGTCCGGCCGACAACGCCGACGGCGCGGGGGAAGAGGCTGCGGACGGGCTTGAGGATGATGTTCGTCTCGGCCTTCAAGATGCCCGGGATGGCAGCGAGCGTTTCAGTCATGAAGTCGGTCAGCTCGTCGTTGCTGGGGAAAAAGGCGAGGGCGATGATATCGGCGTTGCCGGTGGTGTAGCCGACGTAGACCACGCCCTCGGCCTCGGCGATGCTCTCGGCGATGGCGGTGATGCGGGCGAGCTCGCACGAGATGCTGATGACGGCGGCGGTGTTGAGGCCGAGTCGGGCGGGGTTCGTGGTGCCGACGATGCGGAGGACATCGTCTCGGATGAGGCGCTCGATGCGGTTGCGGACGGTGCCCTCGGACACGCCGACGGCCTCGGCGATCTCGCGGTTGGTGGCGCGGCCGTTCTCCTCGAGGATGCTGAGAATGTGGTGATCGACGGCATCGGGCTTCGTAAACGGCAAAGACCCGCCTTTCTCACGCGTGGTTTCGTCAAGGCACGATAGGCCTGATGTTCGAGGAGTGTCAAGCAATCGAAGCCGAGGCGCCGGGCGGGCCGCTTGACTCGGCGGCTGAGATTGGCGTGAATGAAGGACGGCCACCCCGCCGACCCCGCTCCAGCAGAAGGCGATCATGACGACGGAGAGACGGCGATGGGCCGCCGGCAGCGGGCTGCGCGTCTCGCGGAGGCGGTTCCTAGCCCTGGCGGCAGCGGGCGCGGGCGGAGCGGCGGCGATCGCGGCGGCCCGCGGGACCGGCGTCGGTGGCTTCGGGCAGATCCTCGCCCGAGGCGGTGGGCCGCGGCCCGGCGGGGTGTTGCGCACGGGCACGACGCTGCCGCTGTCGTACGGACTGGACCCGCACGTGGAGCAGGGGTCTGGGCTGGCGATCGTGCCGCGGGTGTTCGGCTACCTGCTGCACGCCGATCCAGCCGGGGGCGTGGCGCGCCTCGACCAGGCGAGCATGCTGGAGCAGCCGGACGCGACGACGTACGTGTTCCGGCTGCGCGAGGGTGTGCGGTTCCAGGACGTGCCGCCGGTATCCGGGCGGGCGGTGGAGGCGGCGGACGTGGTGGCGGCGGTCGAGCGGTTCCGGGACCATCCGTTGTCGTTGAACAAGACCTGGCATACGACGGTGATGAGCGGGATCCACGCAGACGATCCGCTCACGGTGCGTGTCACCACGTTGCGGCCATACGTGTACACCGTCGATGCGCTGGGAGGGATCTCGTCGGGCGCGATCGTGCCGCGCGAGCTGACGGTGCCGGGGGTGGACTTCAACACGTCGGGGGCGGGCAGCGGGCCGTTCCGGATCGCCGGCGTATCGAGCCAGCGGGTGCGGATCGAGCGACATGAGGCGTACTTCGGGGCGCCGCTCCCGTACCTGGACGCGATGGAGTGGCGGATGCTGGCGTCGGACACGGAGAAGCTGGCCGCGTTCTCGTCCGGAGCGGTGGACACGATCGCCGTGCGAGACCGGGGCCAACTGGAGGAGATGGCCGGGCTGGCAGGACGGGCGGTGAGCGCACGACAGCCGGGGCTGGCGTACCTGTCCGTGGGGCTGCGCGTCGACCGGCCGCCATTTTCGGATGCGCGAGTGAGGGAGGCGATCGACATCGCGCTGGACCGGACGGCGCTGATCCGGAACCTGACGCTGGGAGAGGGCGAGGCGACGGGGCCGGTCAACCGGCATCTTGCGGGCGGCTACTGGTCGTTGCCGGCGAACGAGGTGGTGGACGGCTTTCGAGGGCTCGATGACATCGACGCGCGGCGAGCGGACGCGCGGGCGATGATCAGCGCGGCCGGCGCGACCGATGCGGTAGTGCGGCTGCAGGCGCCGGACGTTGCGGCGCTGCTGGACGTGGCGGGCGCCGTGGGTGCACAACTGGCGACGATCGGGTTGCGCGTGGAGACGCAGGCGATGGATCGCGTGGGGTGGTACGCGGACTACCACCGGGGCTCGTTCGAGGCGACGCTGATCAGCCAGCCGCCCTGGGAGTCGCCGGAGATGCCGACGCGGTTGTATCACTCAGCGGGCACCGACGGGACGGGGAGCGCGTTCGGGTTTCGCGATGCGGCAATCGACGCGCTGGTCGAGCGCTCGTGGCGGGAGACGGAGCGGGAGACGCGGAGGAACACGCTGGTGGAGGCGCAGCGCCTGATGATCAAGGCACGGCCGCTGATCCACCTGTTCACGAACTCGTCGTACGCGGTGGCGTGGCGGTACGTGAGGGACTGGCACCCGGAGCTGGTGGGGAGCGCGGCGCAGTACAATTACGCCCAGTGGCTGGAGCCGGAGCAACGGGCAGGCGCGAATTGACAGCTTCGCGGGCGCGTCCGTAGAATGGGGTGGCTCGAAGCGGCGCCTTGCGCGGGCTTCGAGCGTCATGATGCTGCGCGCGGCCCCGTGGTGTAGCGGTCTAACATGCCACCCTGTCACGGTGGAGATCGAGGGTTCGAATCCCTTCGGGGTCGCCACTAGCACACTTCGAATCGCCTCCTTCGTCGCCAGAAACCGGTCGAACACTTCCATCGCAGACCCTGAGGAGCGCGCGAAACGCGGGCTTCGGCGCGGGCCCTAAGACCCGCTGCTCCCGCAGGTCGACTACGACCGCTTCGAACATTTCGCCGAGTACACCCGACTTCTCCTCAACCGTCATCTTGTTCCACAGGTCGGCCATCCGTTCGAGCAGTCGGCCAGCCGCAAACACGTCGCGCTCGACCGGCTCAACGTAAGCCGCAACCTGAGCTTCTAGCTCGCGCTTCATCCGCAGGTACTCGCTCTCGGTGACCGTGCCGTCGACGTAGGCCTTCCCTAACCGCTCCAACTTGGCCTTCGCCCGGTCTCGCTCCCGCGCCTCCTTCATCCTTTCGTCCAGCTTGCCCCATGCAGCAAGTACGTGACGCTGCCAAGCGGGCGGAAGTGCTAGCCCCCTCATCAGTGCATCGACCTGCTCATCGATGACCGTCGCACCCACGCTACGCCCGTGGCAGCCCACTCCGCGTTGAGCGCCTGCACAGCGGTAGTACGCTCGCGACCTTGTCGTAGTCGAGTGGAGCCGCTCACCGCAGTCAGCGCAGCGAGCGAGCCCTTTCAATAGGTACCAGCGGAATGACTTCTGCCAGGTTCGCGCCCGCTTAGTGTGGTTTTTTCGCACGCGCTGACAACTCTCCCACAGTTCCAAAGCGACGATAGCTTCGTGCTGTCCCGGGCGCACCTCGCCCCGGTACGCCACCACGCCCTTGTAGAACGGATTGGTCACGATGTCGCGCACCGAGTCATCGGTGAATGGGCGAGGGCCGACGAGCCCGAAGATGTTCGACTTACGCTTGTTCCGCGTGCGGAAGCCCTTCGCGTTGACGGCGTCCGCGATGTCGCGGAACGACGCCTGACCCGTTGCATACTGTTCGTACATCGACCGCACCGCAGCGGCTTCCTCCGCAACAGGCACGGGTGCGCCCGCAGCGCAGTTCTTCACCGTACAGCGGTGATGCCCGCACGACTTGCGGTAGCCGAACGGTATGTCGCCGTTGTACAGCCCGAGGTCTGCGCGTTGACGCTTCGCTCGGGTCATCTTCTGCCTCAGGTCAGCGGAGTACCACTCGGCGACTACCTCGAGCATCCCTTCGAGCATCACAGACGCAGGGGACTCGCCGTCTGTCGGCTCCTTCACGCTGACGACCTGGACGCCGCTGCGTCGGAGCAGGCCCTTATAGATGGCGCTGTCTTCGCGGTTACGGGCGAAGCGGTCGAACTTCCATACATAGATGCGGACGAATCGCCCCGCCTTCGCGTCTGCAATCATGCGTTGGAACTCGGGGCGCTTGTCGGTCTTCGCCGAGAAGCCTTCATCTCGGTATTCCGCGGCGACCTCGAAGCCGTCGCGTTGCGCTGCCAGCTTCATGTCCTGAAGCTGGAAATCGAGCGAGTGTCCTTCTACCTGTTCCGCCGAACTGACACGGGCATACAGTGCGGCTCGGCGCGATGTGTCACCCATCGGTTGAAGCTCCTGTTTGCTGGGTCGCTTCCCGCAACTGTATAGCATCGAGGACGCGGGCGAGGCGCTCGCAGAAACGTTCTTGCTCCGGGGTGAGCGGCTCGTCGCAGACGACAGCCGCCGCGGGCGCGGTGTGTGTGACGCTGCTACGCCTACGCCGGGGTGCTGGTACTCGTACGCTCAACCAGAAACCCACCTCGACGGAGATGGGTCATGAGGGTCCGCCATGCGGGCCGTTCAGGCTTGCCATCCCCGAAGCTCGCCCGCTTCACGGGCACTTCGTGATTGACCGCATGGCTCCCTCGGCGCTAGCCGGGGCTGGCTGTGCCACCTTCAAGGGCCGCAGGGCGACCGCCTGAGAGGTTGGCGGACGGGTCGCAGGGCCAGTTCCCTACCCGTCACTCTTCATGCTCTTGCACTCAGAA